>NZ_JAMDHB010000015.1:0-19879 GCF_028656895.1 Pseudomonas sp. TNT2022 ID1044
TCAGCTCCTGCAACCGCCCTGCTTCAGTTGCATTCGAGTTATCCGGATGCAGTTTTAGGTAAGGAGATCGCCTATAACGTAAGTAGCGTGCCATTGGGTATGGTGCTTATGTATATCGCAGGTGTTATTTCCGCCTTGCTTGGAATTGGGTCTGGTGTGCTGAAAATCCCAGCAATGGATAAAGCACTCCAGCTTCCCATTAAAGTTTCTTCTGCTACCTCAAGTTTCATGATTGGTGTCACTGCCGCAGCCAGTGCCAGCGTTTATCTATTCCGTGGTGAGATAGATATGGGGATCACGGGCCCGGTTGTGCTTGGCTCCGTAATTGGTGCATTACTCGGTGCGCGATTATTGATGAAGGTTTCTGCCGAAAAATTGCGTGTAGCTTTTGTCGTGGTGCTTGCGATCCTTGCAGTTCAGATGTTGATGAATGCTTTCGGCATTCAAATATAGGAGGGGCTATGAATTTTCCTTCTAGTAAATACGAGCAACCTTACGGGGTGATTGCGCGTCTACTTGGATTTGGAACGTTAATTGCGGTCGGGCTGGTATCCGCTGGAATGGTAATGGCGATACTTTTCCACATTGGACACTCCTTACAAATCGCACAACTCGGTTACAGCCTGGTGAAATTTGGCGTCGCGACTTTCATTTTTCTTCCAGTCGTACGTGTTGTCGTAGTGCTCATGCTATTCCTTAAAGCACGTGACTATCTGTTCGTTGCTATTACAGGTCTCGTTCTCGCCATTATCAGCTTGGGAATGAATCTAGGATTGTCGCCAATTTGACCGTTTCCCCCTCAGCGCTGCCACTTTCTGAAAATAGTTAATTCACATCAATGAGTCCTTTGGGCTCATTTTTTTCGTCGATTTCAATTCGCAAGTGAACTCATAAGGAGAGGCCGTCCTCATGGTGGACGAACAACAACTACTTGAACGTCTGCTCGCGGATGACGCTCAGGCATACCAGGAGCTTGTAAATACTTATCAAAGCTCAATGTATGCAGTAGCTGTCGCAATTGCGGGCTTCCAAAATTCTGATGATGTTGTTCAAGACTCTTGGCTCTCGATTGTTCGTAATATAAAGAATTTCCAAGGGCGCTCAAGCCTGAAAACCTGGCTACTGAGAATCACAGCTAATTCTGCAAAAGATTGCTATAAACAAAAACGCCGAGAGGTCTTGTTTGAGGATCTATCTGGGATTGAGAGTATCCCCACTGGATTTCCATCCAACGGCAACGCATGGTTGGCGGCGCCGTACGCCTGGCACGGCGATACCCCGGAAGCCTTGCTGCTTGAGGGGGAACTGTGCCAGTGCCTTGAAAAAACACTGCAATCTCTTCCTCTCCTTCAACGTCAAGTTTTCCTGATGCGAGATCGACACGGATTGGAATTAACAGAAATTCGTGATGAGCTGAATATTTCAATTTCAAATGTTCGTGTTCTGCTGTACCGGGCTCGGCTACGAGTTTCCGCAATGATTAAAAGCTTCAGCGAGGACGGGAAGTGTTAGCGCGGATAAAACAAACGAGCAAAAAAAAGCTGCCCGGGGAGGCAGCTAAAAAAGGAGCTTGAACAGGTTGAGGCCAATGCTCAAGTTGAAACAGGGCTAACATTCGCGTATTTCATCTCTTCAGTTGGACGTACTCCTCAGTTTATTTCTAAGTAGTGTATCTACCGCAAAACGGCCAGGTCCACCGATGACAAGAGCTACAAGTCCTGCCATATACAAGAGGTCAGTCTCATATCCAGGTTGCCCGAATTGAGCGCCGGACGGTGTAACGGCCAAAATCTTGATTGAACTGAAACCATATTGCAGATGCACGGTAAAGGTTGCAACCAGCAAAACGATAATCATCGGAATGCTTGCAAGCGTAACAAATGCACCCAGCAAAATGGCCAAGCCACCAAAAATTTCGATGATGATTGTGATTACGGACATGAGGTAAGGGGTCGGAGTCCCTATCGCATGTAATACGACGGCAAATGACTCAGGCCCTCGGAAAAGTTTTGCGAACCCATGAACCATGAAACCGTAACCAACGATTAACCGTATCACTAAAGGCGCCAACTCAACAATATTTTGTCGAGTTGGAACAGCAACTGACAGCTCTAGCAGTTTTCGCCAGAAAGGCGTGGGTGCAGATGTTTTTTTCATACTCATGCGCTCGCTTGCAAAGGTGGATGACTATGCATGTGTATTTCGATCTTAGAATGTTAAGACATGATTAAGTGAAAGTTTTTTTAAGTTGTTATTTTTTTGATTTTTTAATGTAGTCATAATCGTTTTTGCGCAGTCTGTATCCGTCTAAACAAAACTAACAGAGGTAAAGATCATGCGCGTTCCACCTGTATTCGTTGCATTAGTGGTGGCATTAGGTGTGCAAACAGCTTTTGCCAAGGATGTGCCTGAGCAAGAACAACCACTCGACGTAAAAGAAGTGATCAGTATGCACTCGGATCCTGACGCTTGCGGGATTACTGATGCTGAAATGGTCTATAAAAACTCGAAAGGCGAGGTGAAGGATCTGAAGTATAAAATCTGGGGCAATGGTTGCCAGGGTGGCTAGTCGTAAACCTCTTCTCTGTCTCGTTGAGCAAGAGGGTGTATTTGTCTGACTATTGGTCAGGTCTTTGAGTGGTTGGAGAAAATCATTAACTCTAATCAGTGTCCTGACCTTTTAGTCTGGCTATCCCTTGTCTGATGTAGCCCGCGTTTTCGCCGATCGCGTTCAATGCCCCTCGCACGTTTCCTCCCGTCTCCACGAAGCCTTGGCTTTCCAACTTTAGTGTCAACTCCATGATTGCGGCTTCTAAAGCCAACTGATTGTGGTACATCCTGCCCAACACTTCGGATAACGAATATTCATCTGGCATGCTGCTCAGCTCCTGTCGACAACAACGGAGTTTGCTTGGGTTCTGTATTCGTGGTCGTGCTAGAAGCGCTTGGTAATTGAGCACTAGGGTGCGTCTTGCCTAGTAGTCATACGAATGGCAGCGTAGAGCGTGATGCATATGCTGGCAAATGCGACCCAGGCATAGGGCTGTAGTAAGGGTATTCCGATAAGCACAAGGCTAATGTTCCCGCCGGGGATTAATGCTGCGCCCGCGCCCATCAGCGCTCCGCCGATCAGACAGCGGACCACGTTTTCAATGGTAGGAGTGATGGATCGAAACTGCTTGGTGACCCAAGCTCCCCCCACCGAGCCCATCATGAGAGCAGCGAAAAGCACCCACTTTATTGGGAAGGCTTGAGCTTTACCTCGCGCGAAATCGCTTAGAAGCTCGGCATAACCCCAGCTTCCTTCGACGGCGAACGCGATCACGAAACTGATGCCGATGACTGTCGTGGCGACGCTCGGAGAGCTCAGGTATTTCAGTATCGATCGCTTTGCCTGGCCAGCTTTCAATCTGTGTACGTAGAGCCTGACCAAGATCAACCCGATGGTTAGGGCTAAAAGCCAAGGTGGGCTGCCGAGCGCAAGCGATTCATTTGGTGTGAACGGCTGAGGCGGGGGAAGTTTTAGGGCAGCAAGACTGCCTGCGAAGATGCCGGCCGGTGTGAAAATGTAGGCCCATTCTCCATTGCCTAAGCGTGAAACGGTTCCAAATAAGCAGGCGCGATTGAGCAGCGCACCCAAGCCAAACAGGATGCCACCGACAATGGTCAATGTGCCCACCGCATAATTGGAAGGTCTGGTGGTTAAGGTGTCGAAGGCGTTCAGCCATACGAGACTGACCCCGGCCCAAAGAGCGGCTTCGAGTAAAACGAATAGGCGAGTGAAACGCCGTACCTGCACAATTTCTCTGATGGCAGAGACTGTGCACGTATCACCAAGTTGATTCGCAAATCCCATTACTGTGACGGCGACCAGGCCAATCAACAAGGATGAAACCACCTTAACCTCCTTTTTAGCACCGCGTAGCGGGACCGCGTGAGGAGTTCGCGATATACCTTTGCTGCCAGCGGCATCAGTTTCAGAACTCAGGTGATTGGTTTGGCTTTTTTAAATCGAGCTGCCTTTTGACAGCTCGAAGCACCTGCCAATCTGTTTTGAGAACAGAGTTAGTGGTTGCGTAAGGCGTTGAAGGCCATACGTTGAATGTCTTCTTTCAGCAGGTAGACAGATACGGCGAGCAGGACAACGTCCTTCATGAGGAATGGAATGTTGCCAACCATCGCAGGGAAACCGCCTGCCGATTCCGCCCAACCATTAGGCATGAATGGGATGATCGTCACGGTTCCCAGGAAGGTCACGATCGAGCCCAAAGCTCCCAGCGCGCCCAGCTTTCGGCTCCAGAACCCGGCGAACAACAAGGCACCGAATGTCCATTCCGCTACGCCCAGGAACCAGCTAGCCCCGCGGACCCCGAAAACTGGATACATCCAGGAAACCAATGGGCCGTTACTGATATATGGAATCAGTACATCAGCTTCATATTGGAACCATTTCTGATAACCAAAAAATAGAAAGATAATAACCATGGATGCTCTAACCAAATGGAAGTCTAGGTCCTTTTTGAGCAGGCCAGAGTTGGCAATAGATTTAAATAGAGCATTCATTGAGTTTTACTTCCTTAGCTTGCTTAAGGGATTTGATTATTCAGAATTTGGGTTGTAACTTGTCCGCCGCACCATGGATATATCTCGGTTTTACTCAATCCACTCGCGAAAGGGGCATCAGGAACCGGATGTGGGGTCTGTCCCAGTGCGACGACAGGGCTACTTTACGCACTGGTTCTGAATTTTATTAGTCTCAAAATCCTCAAAAAGATGCTCATTGGTCTCATTGCGCGCGTTGCCCTGAGGAGTCGATTTTGGCTTTTCATGCAGGTTAGATAGCGTCGATCGATGGTTCGCTTATGTTGAATGCGTGATCGATAAAGATGGTGCAGCGTATATGAGCATCAACTGGTGAACTTTATAGTTTGATGATGTGCGAGCAATTTTGAGACTGCGGGTAACATGCTCATTGCTACTTCAAAATTCAGTTTTTGTTGTAGAGATATTTGGAGTGATTTGGGGTGCGCCATTTACGCAGCGAGAATCTGAGCTGCGTTGCTGGTGGCCGGCAGAGGGGCTGTGCGGCGCGTGGTCACAAAGGCTATCTGATTCTCTAAAGTGCATGCCTCACCCTGCCATCCATCTTTGTCATGTATGGAGTCTTTCTGGCTTGCAGAGTCGACTGCACACCTCACCACAAAGGCGTCATCGCTTTACGAATTAGAAGGGCAGACCGAGCTGATCAACTCATTGGGTCGGCCGAGACAAAAAGTTCAGGTGAGTTCGATTACTGAATTGTCGTAGACCTTCTATGCTCTCGGATACGTATTCGTCAGCAGTTACTAAGTCGATCTTGGAAACGGGCAAGAACCCTCACCAAATATCTGTTCTCAGGAGGTGCTCATGGTCAATCTGATTGAGCCTACCGGATTGAGCCGCCGCGATGTTTTGGTTTTACTCGGGGCGGTGGGGTGGTCCGTAACTATTAGAGCTCAAACGTCGGCGTCGCCATTCGAGATGGAGCTTGCGAAAGCGATTGCAGCTGACGAGTTCGCTCATTTGGGGGCCTTCCGTGAGAAGTTTGAGGTCTTTCCCGGGGACCAATCTCGTTCCCAAGGTGGTTATCGCGGCCGTCAGAGCGAGCGCCTGATCTCGAACTCGGCCAGAAGCCTTATCGTCGCTTGTGAGGTGACCAATGAAGCCAACTATCGCTCCCGGCTTGAGAACCCGGTCTGGCCCGGGGGGCAGTCAGGCGTAACAATTGGCATCGGTTATGATCTTGGGTATACCACCGCCTCTACATTTCGATCTGACTGGGGAGGATTGCTTCCCAAAAACTCGGTAGACAGGCTCGCGAAATGTTGCGGGGTGACGGGCAAGTCGGCTGCACAGCAGGCCAAGGAAATGCAAGGCAACAAGGTCGGCTGGCCGGAGTCAAACACCCAGTTTGATGCATACCTCCGGTATGTGGTGGGCCAGACAGAGGATACGTTTCAGAACTGCGCGGATCTGAAGCCGGACTCCTTTGGTGCGTTGGTCTCGCTGATCTACAACCGTGGTGCCAGCCTCTCAAAAAGATCAGATCGCCGCCGCGAGATGCGCGAGATCTACGACTTGATGCTGAGGCGCGACTTTGCGGCGGTTCCTGCCCAGATTCGCAAAATGACGAGAATCTGGGAAAACGATCCGCAGGCCCGCGGTCTACTGAAGCGCCGCGAACTCGAAGCACTGCTTTTCGAACAAGGACTAAAAAGCTAGGACTTGAGCGAGGAGGGGGCATGCGACGCATTCGTCTCGTTCCACTATTGTTCGCCGTTTTCGCGGTGTTGCTGAGCGAAGCCACGCTGGCAGGTAAGTCAACCGAAGGCGCTCGCAATGTCGCAATTCTTATTACAGAGGGCGAATGGGAGCGTGGGGCAGAGGAAGTGACCTACGTACTGCCATACCTGCTAAGCCATCGCACTGCTCCGGACGCGGTACCAGCAGCAATCTTGATGGCCAGTTCACTAACGAAGCTAGGTCGCTATGCAGAAGCCTTGCGTTTATTGGCACCTCTGGGCTCTAGTTCAGTGGTGGTGGCCGCTCGTGGCACTGTTCTTCTCGAGCATGGCAACTATAGAGAGGCCAGTGAAGCCTTTGTAACGGCGCTTCGGGAGCCCTCAGACTTGCCGGGTGAGGCGCGGGCACGTGTCACTTGCGAACGGGCGTTCATTGCGGAGCAAACCGGCGACACTGCCGCCGCTTCGATGGGCTATTTGAACGCGCTACAGTTGTACGCCGCAGCGGCTCGCGAGCAGACGTTCTTTCTGACCGATCCGCATGTGAGTGGCACCTTGTGGGACGAGGTTGCTCCGAGGCCGATGATCGTACCAGGCCCCGTAGGGGATGTGATCGCTGAGCTTGATCGATTGGGCGAGCCCAACGCGAATCCAAACTACACAAGCGATTCGTTCGGAACCTATGAAGAAGAAGAGCTACTAGATGGCTATCCAAGGGCAGGTCCATTCGTAGACTGTCTAGTGCGGGTCGCACGATACAAAGAAGCGGCCGGCGAGCAGGAATTGGCGCATGCCATTTTCCAGACCGCGATTGCGCAAGCTGGAATACTTGAAGGTCTGGGGTATTCCTACCGCCCGGCACAGGTCTTCAATGCCTATTTTGAGTTTTTGGAGCGAACCAACTTCGATCCGGAGCGCCTCCAGGAATTGGTGGGCGTTGCCTTGGGCGCGCACATGGCTGGAGATATTAGTCCAGCTTACAGTGAGAGTGACATCCGCAATCCGACTGCACCCACGACCAGTCCAAGGATGAAGGCTTATCGGGCACTCAATGCCGTGCGCCTGCGCGCCCTCTTCCGATCTGGCGACATGTCCGACAAGATTCGGAGCGAAGCGTTCGAGGTCGCACAGGACTATCAATCGTCGAGTGCATCGCTGGCGGCCCACCGTAACACCGAAGGTAGAGTGCATCCCAAATTCCCTTCTTTGACGAGGGCTCAGACTGATGCGTTGTGGGCGCAATTCGATCGTGAGATTCCGAGCGTCGCCCCTATTTCGGGTTTTGACCTCAAGCCGCGACAAGTACTCGTCATGATCAGCCCTGGCGCTGGAACAGGTGCCGGCCGCATATGGGCTATTGGCTCGGAAAGGACAGCATGGGCTGCACTAAGCGCTGACCGCGAAACCCTACGTACCGACATCGAAAACCTCCGGTGTGCCCTGGACGTGGTGATGTGCTGCGAGTTCCCTGAAGACTCAAGGATGGGGGCCGCCTACGGCCGTCTGAAAAATGCTTTCATCGCTGAATTCCAGCTCAATTCGGTCGGGCCCTGCCCTTTACGAAGCGATCACTTCGAAGCCACGATCGCCTATCGCGTGTTCGATGAGATTTTTGCCGATCCGATCATTCGAGATATGGTTACGAAAAGTGATGAGCTAATCATCGTGCCTCATGACGAGTTCGCTTCGGTACCCTTCGGTGCTCTGCCGATTAACCGTCCGCAGGCCGGGCGCGGCGCAGTCGCAGCGGCATCGGCGAAATGGTTAGGCTTGGAGAAGGCCATCTCGATATATCCCACGATATACGCCTACGTTCGGTCGAATGAAGTGGCACACGACGAGGGCCGTATCCGCCTCTTTGGCGTGGGTGATCCCGCCCTTGGCCATGGTCAAGCCGTGGATCGTACTGACGATTGCGCACAGTTAGCGCTCCGCAATCGGCGTGCCCGCGGTGTGCTAGGCGACGATCCGATGTCTTCACTATTGCCTTTGCCGGGAACCCGGTGCGAACTTCTGGCTATCTCAAAGCTTAACGGCGTTATCTCAAACCACGCGTCACGACCGCTACTTTGGGACCGTGCCACTGAAGGTAGGGTTCGCGCCGCTGCCCGCAATAAGCAACCCTTGAACCAAGCAGAGGTTCTGGTATTCGCCACCCACGGCCTAATGCGTGGGAACTTCGGTCTCGAGGAGTCCGCCCTTGTTCTGTCGAGACCTCGGCGCAAAGGGCCAAGCAATGCCGATGGCTTCCTGACTCTGAGCGAGATCATGCAGCTGAATATAAAAGCGTGGCTCGTCATCCTGTCGGCTTGCAACACCGGTTCAAGTGGCGAAGCCGCGGGCGATGCCTTGACCGGCTTTGCCACGGCTTTCTTCCGTGCAGGGGCAGAGTCTATTTTGCTGTCTCAATGGACTGTCCGAGACGACGTGTCTGCCTTTGTGATGCCTCGTCTTGTCGCACTTATGCTAGGAGACCCGACGATCGCGGACTGCCAGCGCAGTGGCGAAGGTCAACGCAGCACGGCCGAGGCTATGCGAATGGCTCTCTGCGAGGCCCGACACAGCGTCGACCTGGCCGCCGACTTACCTGGTGATTGGGCACCCTTCGTGTTGGTGGGTGGGCGTTCCAAACTCTAGGCTTTCGGTGAGGAATCAAAATCAGTAATCATTGCTCGGGTAAAAACTCAATCTACCTTGGGGTGGGATAGGCGACGTCATTCTCCCGGCGTCATGTTCATGTGCTGACTGAATGCGCGCCTGAAGGCTGCCAAGGATTGGTAACCGACCGCCTCCGCTATTACCTCAGTGGACGCGTTGGGTTTCTTCAGCTCATTCGCAGCTAGGGCCATGCGTATTCCCGTCAACAGGTCGCTGGCCGAACGTCCGACTTTTTCTTGAAAATGGCGAACCAAGGTCGCTCGCGACATGTTACAGAGCCCCGCCAATTCCGGAAGTGTCCAGGAGTGCGCAGGATTGCTGAACATGGCCGTGAGCGCGGGCGCTAATCGAGGGTGGCCAACAAGTGCCAACAGTCCGATCGGGGCTTCGTTAGACTCGCTCGCCATGCGCAGCGTCAGCGTGAAAAGTGCTGCTGATAGTGCATTCAACATGGCATGCCCACCCAGATTGCTGATATTGGACTCAGCCCGCATCAAAGCCAGTAGGCCGGCCAGTTGCGTGGATGTTTCGCTCTGTGACGAATGATTCTGGGACGATGTTCGAACCACGAGGCGCGTGGGTAAATAGTCGCGAATGAAGCGATCGTGGGGTGGGGCGAGGATGAAACGTCCGCAGAGCATATCCAACCGGTCGCCTGTTCCGGTGTTCTCACTGAACGTCAGGTTGAGATCACTGCGATGGTGGGCGGGAGCGGGTGCAATTCCACTTCCATCATGCAGTACATGCCGTGATCCGTGAGGGAACATGACGATGTCACCTGCGCTCAGCTTTTGGCCTTTGCCAGGCTCCGGTGACTCCAGCACGGCAGTTCCGCTGAGGATGACATGGTAGGGAATCTCTCCCGCATTCGCGTCTTCATAGGCCACCACCCAAGGGGCGCCATAGGAGCATCGAATTTCCAACTGGCCACGAACGGTCATCATGCTGATGAGGCGGCTGAGCCAATCAAGAGGCGGGTGCATAGAAGCTCCTGTTTGATACTTTTGAGCACTATATTGAGAATATCGAGACTGAACAAGCTCACTTCTTGACCCTAAAGTGATGGCTCCTAACCAACGCTGAAGGACTCTTACTATGAGCCGTATCAATGTTCCAGACGTCGCCACCGCCACTGATGCAACTGCCGTGGTCTACAACGAAGTGAGGAAAATTGCCGGCGGTACAGTGCCTAATCTGTACGCTGTAATCGGTCACCTGAATCCTGCGCTTCTCACTGCGGTACTGGATGCGGAAGCGACACTGGCCTCTGGCAGCTTGAGTAAACAGGATCTTGAAACCATCAAAATTCTGGTCAGTGCAAGAACGGGTTGCGACTACTGCGAGGCAGCGCACGTCATGCTGGGCAAGATGACTGGCCTGACGACTGACACCATCAAGAAGATCCGTCTTGGTCAAAGTACCGGTGATGCCAAACGTGACGCCTTGATTCACTTTGTGCTGACTCTGCATGAGACCGAAGGCACGCTTGGCGAACATGACTATGCCGGCATTCTCGCCGCGGGCTACACCGATGTTCAGTTGCTCGAAATTTCCTTGGTTTTCGCTTTGACCATCTTCACCAACGCGTTCAACCGTATCAATGACACCGAGATTGATTTTCCAAAGGTGGATTGATCCTGGTGCGTAGGCGGGGTGTCGCTACGCCCCGCTCACAGGTCACCTAATTTTTTGGTCATGCCGCCGCAGTTTCGTGTACCTCCATTAGTGAAGTGCAGCAGCGGTATGCACCTCCACAACTCACGGATTTTTGAGACCCCATGAACCGAAAAATCGCTGTGTTTGCTTTTTTCTCTCTGCTCATCTCAGGTACTGCGCTTGCAACCAATGGTGGCAATGGCAGTGGTAATCCGAACAATGATCGTGCCTGGAACTACGGTGCTCCAAGCACGCAACCCGCAGCGATTTTCGTTTGGAAGGACGGTAGGCTGGTGCGTAACCCGAATCGCGACGAGCAGCATGCCAGTGACATGAGTGACGTTGCAGGCAAGCAGTAGGGGGAGTAAGCCGTCGCAACTCACAGCGACTGTCGTTGGAAATGACACCGGTAGAGACTCCAGTTTTTTACCTGGGTCGATAATGTTCGCTTAATACAGATTCGATGAAATGGCACCGACTCAACATCCCGGACGGGTTGTTGGTGATGTTGGCTGATAACCTTCAAACCATTGTCAAAAACACACTGCATCCCATGAAACGCTATCTGCGGTTTTTACTCATCTTCCTGTTTAGCTTCGCGCTTCCCATGATTGGGATGGCGGGCATGCAGGCATCGGCAGAACCCTGCCGTATGGATGCTGCAGATATGACGATGATGGATGGCCATGGGTCGAGCTGCTGTCAGGACTCAAAGAGCCCGTCCGAGCACAACAAGTCGTGCAAACCAGGTCAAGAATGCAAGACCGGAAGCCTGTTGCAGGTCTCAATCATTAAGACTCCTGTCGCGTGGTCCCATCCGATCGGTATTTCGTTGTCCGATGATCCCCTTCCCCTACCGACCCCGTCCGGGGTTTGGCGTCCGCCGCGGGTTTGATTGATTTCCCACCTCGAGTCTCGTTCCGCCTCGGCGGGAGGCTCTGATTGCGCCTGCCATATGCACGCGCAGTGGACAAACACATCAATCGACTTGCTTTTCGTCCTGCTGGCTAACGACGTTGCACCTTGAGGCGCAACAGCCCGCATGACGCCCCTTAACTCATGGCGGATTAAGAATATTATGAAAAAATTTATCGTAGCTTTTGCATTCCTCTCCTTGGCCATTGCTGGTACTGCTAACGCGGGTAACGGTGGCGAAAGCGGCGGCAACCCCAAAAATAATGGCAACTGGGAAGCGGCGAACGCAGCTTTGCAGTCGGCACCGCTGTTCATTTGGAAAGACGGTAAGCTGGTACGCAACGTTGACCATGTAAATCCGCACAGCAAGGCCGCTGGCGAAGTAGCAAAGAACCAATAAGGTAACGCCCGGTGCCTCTCTTCCGGGTTGGGGAGAGGCCGCCGAGCTACTGCCAAAACTGGTGCGCTACTGGAAATTTCTGTTCGAGAACCTGATCAGTAATCCAGGCTTAATGCAGATCGGGTCATATGTCACTGACTGAGCAACCTTGATAGGCTGCTCGTGACATGTGCTGATGACCTCAAAAGCCTTTTTCAAAGATTGCCCTGAACCCATGAAACGCTATCTACGGTTTTGTATCGTTTTCCTGATAAGCCTTGCGCTTCCCCTCAGCGGGATGGCGGGCGTTCAGGCATCGACAGAGCCGTGCCCGATGGAAACTTCGGGGATGACGATGATGGACGGCATGGGTCCAGACTGCTGCCAAGACATGAAGGGCGGTTTGGCTGATCACGGTAAGCCATGCAAGCCAGGTCAAGAGTGTAAGACCGGCGGGATGTTGCAAGTCTCGGTCATCAAGACTCCGATTACCCCGGCCCACCCCGTAGCAATTTCCTTCTCCAGCGACTTCTCCCCTGTACCAACCCCGTCAGGGGTATGGCGACCTCCGCGCGTTTGATTCCTATCCCACGTTGAGCCTCATGCCGCGTTAGCGGGATGGCCTAGTTGCGCCTGTCTTTTAGCGCGCAATGGATGATCACAGGAATCACATACATGAACTCCAAGTGCTATCGCACAGGTTGGCCGTTGGTGGTCGGCCTTGCGGCAAGCCTATTGGCATTGCCGAGCTTCGCCGCTCCATTAACGCTCGATGAAGCGTTGCGGCTGGCGGAAAACAATGCGCCATCGTTGAGCGCGCAAGACTCAAAAATTCAGGCTGCCAGCAGCGCAGCCATCCCGGCTGGTGAGCTGCCTGACCCGCAACTGGTTCTTGGGTTGCAGAACTTTCCCATCAGCGGACCGGCCAAGGGCAGTCTCGTCGAGGATGACATGACCATGCGAATGGCTGGCATCAGACAACAAGTACCCAACAGCTACAAACGCAAAGCACGTATTGAGGTCGCTGATGCAGGCGTCGAACGTGCTACAGCGGAACGTCGAATAGAGCGTTTGAATGTACGCCTATCGACGGCCATGGCCTGGATCAACAGTTACTCCATCGAGCGCAAAGATGCGCTATTTCAGGAGTTCTACAAAGAAAACCGTCTGCTCAACGATACCGTCCGGGCGCAGATTGCCAGCGGCCGTGCGCAGCCGTCCGATGCTGTGACACCTAAACAAGAAGCGGCGCAGTTGGAGGAGCAGCAGGATGATTTGATTCGTCAGCGAGCTCAGGCGCGAGCCGCTCTCAAGCGTTGGATTGGTCCCACCGGCGGTGACAAGCCCGCGGGCGGCTTTCCAGATTGGTCAATTGATACCTCAGGCTATGCCCACCACATCCACAACCATCCGATGTTGGCGGTATTTGAACCTATGACCCGCGAAGCGCAGGCCAAGGTCCATGAAGCCGAGTCGGAAAAGCATTCTGACTGGAGTTGGGAGGTTGATTACCAGCATCGCGACCGTGTTTACGGTGACATGGTCAGCGTGCAATTCAGCTTCGACCTTCCAATTTTCCCGGGCTCACGCCAGAACCCGAAGATTGCCGCCAAGTATGCCGAGCTCAATCAGATTGAGGCCGAGCGTGAAGCTACGTTACGTGAACATAACCAAGAGCTGGAAGACGAGCTGGCTGACTACGAGCGCCAGAGTCGAGCTGTTCAACGTAGCAAAGAAAGCCTGGTGCCACTGGCCAAGGAAAAGGTCGACCTCAGCATGGCCAGTTATCGCGCTGGTAAAGGCGATCTAGGTTCAGTCATCACCGCCCGCCGTGAATTTATTGAAGCCCGTCTCAAGCAAATCGATGTTGAAGAGCAGCGTGCGCTGGCTAGCGCTCGCCTCTATTTAGCCTATGGGGAGTCCGCTCAATGAGCTCTAACGTCTTGAAAGTAGCCTTGTTGGTGGGCGTCTCAGCTGCCTTCGGTGTCGCCGGTGGATATTGGCTGCCGAAGGGGTCAATGGAAGGGATGCAAGACGCATCCATGCAGCCGGCAGCCCAGGGCTCGGCTGAGAAAAAAGCGCTGTATTGGTACGACCCAATGTACCCGCAGCAGAAGTTTGATAAGCCAGGCAAGTCGCCTTTTATGGACATGCAGCTGGTGCCTCAGTATGCCGACGGTGGCGGGGACACCGCATCGGTCCACATTGATCCAAGCCTGACTCAAAACATTGCTTTGCGTTTGGCCACGGTCAGCAAAGGCACGATGGCTTCGAGTGTCAGTGTGGTCGGTGTACTGGCCTTTAACGAGCGAGACATCGCAGTCGTTCAATCCCGAACCCCAGGTTTTGTAGAGCGTGTTTATGCCCGAGCACCAGGTGACGTGCTGGGTGCAAATACCGCCTTGGTGGACATCCTCGTCCCGGATTGGGCTGGTGCGCAGGAAGAGTTTCTTGCCCTCAAGCGTAATGGGGATGCGGGCTTGCTGGCATCGGCTCGGCAGCGCTTGCGCCTGACTGGGATGCCACCGGCGTTGATCGCCCAGGTAGAACGCAGTGGTAAGGTCCAGCCGAACTTGACGATCACCAGCCCGATTGGTGGCGTACTGCAAGAGCTGGATGTCCGCGAGGGGATGACGATCACCGCGGGTGAGACGCTCGCTCGCGTTAATGGTTTGAGTACGGTCTGGCTGGATGTGGCTGTCCCAGAGGCTGAGGCGGGCTCGATCGTCGTGGGCCAGGCAGCTGGAGCACGCTTCCCAGCATTCCCCGGGATGGTCATCCAGGGCAAGGTCAGCACGATTCTTCCGGAAACCAATCCTGACAGTCGCACTATTCGCGTTCGTATCGAACTGCCTAATTCTGAAGGTCGCCTCAGACCAGGTCTGACTGCGCAGGTGACGCTCAATCATTCAACGGATGAAAGTGTGTTGTGGGTGCCGAGTGAGGCTGTCATTCGCACCGGGAAACGCGCTCTGGTGATGGTTGCGGAAAAGGCTGGTCACTACCATCCGGTGGAAGTGCAGATTGGTCAGGAAAACGACGGAAAAACGGCCGTCCTGAAAGGCCTTGAAGAAGGGCAGCAAGTAGTGGCCTCGGGGCAATTCCTGCTCGATTCGGAGGCAAGCCTCAAAGGTATCGTCGCAACCCCATTGGACATGTCGGCACCAATGGCCTCCGCCAAACCGACCTTGCATGAGTCGCAAGGCGAGGTTCTGGAGATCGACAACGCCCAAGTCAAAATCGCCCACGGTCCATTCAATACCTTGGGTATGCCGGGTATGACCATGACCTTCCCACTCGCTGATCCAGTGCTGATGGTGGGGATCAAAGCCGGCGATAAAGTTAAATTCGCTGTAAGCCAGAACGATGACGGCTTACACGTTGAGCAGCTTGAAAAGTCTGGGGGCAAGCCATGATTGCCGCCCTGATACGTTGGTCTGTGGGCAACCGCTTCCTGGTTCTGCTAGCGACGTTGTTTATCACTGCATGGGGAATCTGGTCAGTCCAAAGCACACCCATTGATGCACTTCCGGATCTCTCGGATGTGCAGGTCATCATCCGTACTCCTTACCCAGGTCAAGCACCGCAAATTGTTGAGAACCAGGTGACCTACCCGCTGGCCACCACGATGCTCTCGGTGCCAGGTGCCAAGACGGTACGAGGTTATTCCTTCTTCGGCGACAGCTTCGTCTACGTGCTCTTCGAAGACGGTACGGATCTGTACTGGGCACGATCGCGGGTGCTGGAGTACCTGAGTCAGATTCAAAGCCGGCTGCCTGCCAGCGCCAAGCCGGCACTTGGGCCGGATGCCACAGGTGTGGGCTGGATCTTCCAGTACGCACTCGTGGATCGCACTGGTGGGCATGACCTGGCGCAGTTGCGTGCGCTGCAGGACTGGTTCCTCAAGTTCGAGCTCAAGACCCTACCCAACGTTGCGGAAGTGGCAACAGTGGGCGGCATGGTCAAGCAATATCAGGTTCAGCTCGATCCACTAAAAATGGCCAGCTTGGGCATCACGCAAGCTGAGGTGACCGATGCCATTAGTAAGGCGAACCAGGAAACGGGTGGCGCCGTACTCGAAATGGCCGAAACGGAATTCATTGTGCGTGCTTCCGGCTACTTGAAAACGCTCAATGATTTTCGAGCCATTCCCCTCAAATTGGGTATGGGCAGCGTGCCCGTCACACTGGGTGACGTCGCCACGATTCAACTCGGCCCAGAAATGCGCCGCGGTATCTCCGAGCTTGATGGTGAGGGAGAGACTGTTGGTGGCGTAGTAATTCTGCGCAGCGGCAAAAACGCCCGCGAGACCATCGCCGCGGTCAAAACCAAACTCGAGGAGCTGAAAACCAGCCTGCCGCCGGGTGTGGAGATTGTCCCTACCTACGACCGTAGCAAGCTGATCGATCGCGCCGTGGAAAACCTCAGCCACAAGTTGATTGAGGAATTCATCGTGGTTGCACTGGTCTGCGGGATTTTCCTGTGGCACCTGCGCTCGTCCTTGGTCGCAATCATCTCCTTGCCGGTAGGTGTGCTGATTGCCTTCATCGTCATGCGTCACCAGGGGATCAACGCCAACATCATGTCCCTGGGAGGTATTGCCATTGCTATCGGCGCCATGGTCGATGCCGCGGTGGTGATGATCGAGAATGCCCATAAGAAGATCGAGGCTTGGCACACGGAGCATCCCGGAAAGGAACTGAAGGGCGAAGCGCATTGGCATGTGATGACGGAGGCTGCGGCGGAGGTTGGACCTGCACTGTTCTTCTGCTTGTTGATCATTACCTTGTCGTTCATTCCGGTGTTCACGCTCGAAGCACAGGAAGGGCGGCTGTTCGGGCCACTGGCTTTTACGAAAACCTATGCCATGGCTGCAGCGGCAGGCCTGTCCGTGACGTTGGTGCCGGTGCTGATGGGGTACTGGATTCGCGGGAAAATCCCGGATGAAAAACACAACCCGTTAAACCGCTGGTTGATCCGTATTTATCAACCCGCCTTGGACGCGGTATTGCGTTGGCCGAAAGCGACGATGCTTGTCGCGTCCTTCGTATTCGTCAGCGCCTTGTGGCCCATCAGTCATCTTGGAGGGGAGTTTCTTCCACGTCTGGATGAGGGTGATTTGCTCTACATGCCTACGGCGCTACCAGGTCTGTCGGCGCAGAAGGCGTCACAACTCCTGCAGCAGACCGACAGGCTGATCAAGACCGTCCCCGAGGTTGAACACGTTTTCGGTAAAGCAGGCCGGGCCGAAAGCGCCACTGACCCTGCACCGCTGGAAATGTTTGAAACCACTATCCAGTTCAAGCCGCATGATCAGTGGCGTCCGGGCATGACCCAGGAAAAGCTCATCGAGGAATTGGACCGGGTTGTGAAAGTCCCTGGGCTGACCAACCTCTGGATTCCACCAATTCGTAACCGCATCGACATGCTGGCCACCGGTATCAAGAGCCCGATTGGGATCAAGGTTGCCGGCACCAATCTGATGGACATTGACGCGGTTACGCAGGCTATCGAGAAAGTGGCGAAGGGTGTGCCTGGTGTCAGTTCAGCTTTGGCGGAACGGCTAACAGGCGGTCGCTACATCGATGTGGGTATCGACCGTGCGGCATCTGCCCGTTATGGAATGAACATCGCTGATGTGCAAGCCATTGTGGCCGGTGCCATTGGTGGTGAGAACGTGGGTGAGACCATTGAGGGGCTCGCACGTTTCCCCATCAACGTGCGGTACCCGCGTGAGTGGCGTGACTCTCCCGGTGCCTTGGAACAATTGCCGATCAACACGCCAATGGGCATCCAGATAACCCTGGGCACCGTGGCGAAGGTAAAGGTCAACGATGGCCCTCCCATGCTCAAGAGCGAGAACGCGCGCCCCTCGGGCTGGGTGTACATCGACGTGCGTGATCGAGACATCGTCTCTGTCGTAGCTGATCTGCGTCAGGCAGTGAGTGAGCAAGTCAAATTGCAGCCAGGCATGAGCTTGGCGTACTCAGGGCAATTTGAGTTTTTGGAGCGGGCTAACGCGCGCCTCAAATTGGTGGTTCCAGCCACGTTGCTGATTATCTTCGTGCTGCTTTATCTCACCTTTACTCGCTTCGATGAGGCCGCGTTGATCATGGCCACCCTGCCTTTCGCGTTGTCGGGTGGGGCATGGTTTATCTACCTGCTCGGTTTCAACCTGTCGGTCGCTACCGGTGTGGGCTTCATCGCCCTGGCGGGTGTGTCTGCCGAGTTCGGCGTGATCATGCTGCTCTACCTGAAAAATGCCTGGGCCGAAAGCCAGAGTGCCGGAGACGGATCTGAGCGCGGTCTGGTCGCGGCAATTCGAGAAGGCGCTGTACAGCGTGTTCGTCCTAAGGCGATGACCGTGGCCGTCATTATCGCCGGCTTGCTCCCCATTTTATTGGGCACCGGTACCGGCAGCGAGGTCATGAGCCGCATCGCCGCGCCGATGGTCGGCGGCATGGTCACAGCCCCCTTACTTTCCCTGTTTGTCATTCCGGCAGCGTATCGACTGATGCGTCGTCGTCACCTCCCAGTTGAAACCCCCAACCCAGAAGGAAACATCGTATGAAAATGACCCTAGTCGCCATCGTAACCGCCGTAGCAGCACTGTCTTTTAATGCCTATGCAGAAGAGATGAATATGGGCGGTGATTCGATGCAAAGCATGAACATGAACCGGACAATGAAGGAGGTGACCGGTGCTAAGGCGGAAGGCAGTATCAAGGCGATTGACCAGGAAAAACACATGGTGACGATCGCTCATGGTGCAATTCCGGCCATTCAGTGGCCGGCAATGACCATGGGCTTTACGGCAACCCCAGAGCAGGTCATGGGGCTCCACACCGGAGACAAGGTGGCGTTTACCTTCAGCACTGTCGGAAGCACAGCAAAAATTGAGTCGATCGACAAAATGAAGTAAGGCGGGAGCAGATGACCGGCTCGGATACCGAGCCGGTCATCTATGACAGCAGTTTAAATCCGTGTTTCAGTGAAGGGGGATGTAACGTCCCTTATTCCTCATCTAACGGTGAAGCGGCGGGGGAAGGCGGGGTGCCACTTCACAACGCCAAGTACGACTTCAATGACAATGTGCTTGCTACAGGTGCGCATTATTTCGCGGAGGTGGCTCGAACAGCCCTAGCGTGGCAGACACATAAAACATCCTGATTTACGCACCGTGGTTAAGAAGGGGGGCGAACCACGAATAGCTCTCCTTCTTGCCTCAATTGCCACAGTTGATGTGAGCGTGCGTGCCAGGTCCTACAGAGCGTCGTACCAGTGTCGACTAAAGTGCCCTTCGCAGGGAGCAGGATGGGTTGGAGTGACATCATTTCCTGCTTTTAGAGGGATAGGTATTTCACGTAGACTTCGCTCGACGACGTGGTGAAATCGGTTATCACGCCCGCCGATTAAAGGGTAACCATATTGAAAGCGGGAGTTATGGGTTCGAGTCCCAGCGTTGTCACATCAATCCCGGGGCGATGGAAGCTGCAATGTCAGAATCACAAAGTGACGCTCAGTCGAGCGTCGAGCCAGACACGAAAAAACGACAAAGCAATTCCAGCACCCAAGCATTAGCTGACTTTCTGCAAGTTGTAGGAAGCGGTGTAGCTGACTTGAACACCATCGCGGTAGGCTTGGCGGCAATCACTCAAAATCATGAGAAACCCGACGGATTGAATATCAGTTGGGCGCCAAAGGATCCGCTGCTCGCTGCAAAAAAGGCTCGCAAGGCGGCCGTGCATGCCGCCATGGTCGTGGCGGTGGAAGCCCCCGGTGTCAGGATAGTTGTCGCCTCTCCGATTTTTCCTAAAAAAGCATATCGGGGGCGGAAAGAGACTGGTCGTGCCGTACTATTCACCTGAACGCAGAGCCGCATTACTTAAAATGCTGCTTCCCCCGCTGAACCTGTCGATGGCCGAGGGTTCCCGGCGCGAAGGGGTCAGCGAAATGGTCTTTGTCCAACAGGCCCCAGAACGCCAGGTCTG
>NZ_JAMDHB010000016.1:0-5981 GCF_028656895.1 Pseudomonas sp. TNT2022 ID1044
GTTTTGTAGGGGCAAGTCCAGGGCCGGCCACTCTGTCTTGATCTCTATTTCCGGCAAAACGGTCAATGCTCCCCACAACAAGGGCGCAAGCAAAAGACCCAGAAGAAACAGCGCCTTCTCGCTCCAGCCTTCGCTATCAAATTGCATCACGTTGCCAATCAATCCGCTGACTCCAGCAATACGGCCATTAGCGAGAACAAACAAGCTAACTGCCAGCCCTATTAGGGCTCCCCCGATTAACGAAGACCAAGGTGTGAAGTTGATCCAATCAATGCTCATCTAGCATCTCCTGCGCAGAAGTGTTG
This sequence comes from Pseudomonas sp. TNT2022 ID1044, assembly GCF_028656895.1. Taxonomy (NCBI): domain Bacteria; kingdom Pseudomonadati; phylum Pseudomonadota; class Gammaproteobacteria; order Pseudomonadales; family Pseudomonadaceae; genus Pseudomonas; species Pseudomonas sp. TNT2022 ID1044. Next base: position 306 of record NZ_JAMDHB010000016.1, read on the forward strand.
GTTATCAGATACACAGCATCGCCGACATCCAACTCCAATTCCTGCAGCGCTTCGTCCGGAGTTCGAATTGCACCGTAACCGTCCCACTCTTCGATGATGATTTTCATAGGCGGCTTTCTCATGTGCGGTCTCCATTGCATCTGAATAGGCATTGGTAACGTGGGGCAGGCTCAACCTCTCTAGGTACTCTCGCAAGTTTGCACTGAGTGTTGAGGGCCTCTTTTATAGGTGATTCACATCACTCAATGCTCATGGGCATGTGAATGGATGGCCAAGGAACCGGGTACCTCGGTGCGTTCGAGTCCTCCATGTTCCAGCCACTGGAAGGTCTGCGTATAGGCGCGCTGTAGCAAAGACTCGGTCTGGTCAAAGTTGAATACCGAGACATCCATAGGGCACAAGGGCGGGACGATGTGTAGGGTGGTGAGAGTGCGGAAGTGTTCGATGTCATTCACCAACTGGCGCATGCTCATAAGGTTGACGGTATGTAGGGCTAAGGCGATCAAGCCTCGGGGCGGTTGTGGTAAGGCGCAACTCACTCCTGTAGGAACCACCACCACGTTGGTGGCGCCCAGGGCTACGGCAGTTGAAATAGGTGTATTGCTTGCCACGCCACCGTCAATCAGGAATTGATCGGCAATTTTTACGCAGGGGAACACCAGCGGGATGGCAGCGCTGGCCAGTAATGCCTGTCGGAGTTCGCCACTGGACAGAACGGTCTCGGCACCGCTCAGCAGGTCGGTGGTGACGATGTGCAGGGGCAACGCCGCATCCTCAATGCGGTGTATAGTCAGCGCCTGACCCAACAGTTGGTTCAAAGCCGCCGGCTGCAACAGAAAGCCACGCCGTTTGATCAGTCCTCTAAAGGTATCGAGCCAGGACAGGGGAAAGATGTCCGTTTTATGTAGGCCGCGCCAGAAATTGGCGAGCGCCTCGACGCCTTCGGAATCGGGTCTTGCGGCAAAATAGGCACCGTTGATGGCGCCCACCGAAGCGCCCACCACCATGTCGAATCGAACGTTCGCCTCGACCAAGGCCCGCAACATACCCACTTGGACAGCGCCCAAGCTGCCGCCGCCAGCGAATACGATTGCGGTTTTGGTGACCATTGTCGAAGTCTCTGTGCAGAAATGTATCGATTTAGTGTAGCTGGCGGTTCGGCTTCACTTCCGGGTGCTCGCCACATGATCGAGACGTCGCGAGCTTGGAGCTCCAGACGACACCGAATTTCAATGGAAAAGGGGATCCATGCGTAATGGAGCGCGCTTCTACTACAAGACGGTACCCATAGAATTGAACGTCTATGACAACGAAGAGAAACTATGTCTCAAGACCACCTATCAGGCGCAAGTGAAAGCCGAGGTTGAGTGTCAGCGACTTAACCTAGAGCGACTTCAAAACGTACTTTCGGAACGGGAATCCACGACTGGGCTATAGGCATGCAGCTGTCCTACAAAGTCATCCGGCGCTTGGTGTTCCGAAACGGGTGGTTCATAGGCTTAGGGGCGCACGACCTACACCATTCTGACGTGGATGCTCGGCATTGAGGAGCGAACAAATATCGTCTGCCTCGACCCTGGCCTTGAACACGCCATGCTTGCTAGCTGAACCACCCTCTACAAGATCAACGACCCTGTATCGCTTGCTGCCATCGTCCAATGTGGTGGTTTCAATCACTCTGAATCTTGCGTGCATGGTTGCTTTCCGTGCATGACTTTGGTGACCTACAAGTACCGGCGAATCAAGACGATTTCAAGAACGGGGCGGGCTTCAGCTGAGACAATTTATGACAGTGCACTGCGCTCGTCTTTGCGGGAGAGCGGCTTAGCAGTAGGTGGCTTGTCGAGGCATTTTCTTAATGTCGCTACTTCGGGCCTCATGGCCCGGCTCGACGTAAACCCTGGACAGCAATTCTGCCTGAAGCATCCGTCGTGTCTGGCTGGCGGCATCTTGGAGATCAGAGCTACTAACTCTTGTACAAATCCGGAAGAAGTTCTCTTACAAACCAGTTTGGTAAGCCGTTCCCGCCTGTAGATTCTCAGTGGCACGTTTACATATCCGGATAATCATCAAGCTTAAGGCTAGGAGCGCCTCCGTCATCCGCCTCGCGCTTAGGCGTATGTATCACTCCAGCTTCCGCGTCTGCACGCATCTGCTCGAGCTCTTTGTGAAAAGCCTTGTCCTGAACCGTGGGTTTGCTGGTGTACGGTTTTCGGTCAGGTACAGGCTGGGCTGCATAAGTCGTAACCGCGTCTGGGTCGTGCTGCAGCTTTTCTTGCACTTGCGATTCCAGCATTGCACGGAGCGCGTCTTTGTCGGGGCGGGTTATCAATTTGTTACTCCTAATGCGGAAGCCAGGCACTAACTGTTCGACCGGGGCGTTGGCCGGGTTGTGAAAGTAGCGACGTTAATAATTATCGCTGTGTTCCTGGTAAGCCTACCAAGCCTTGGCGGCAATCGTCTGTGATGAAAATGATGTCATAGCTACAGTCTTGGATGCAGTTTTCGAGATAACTGAAGTGACCAAACCCTCACCTGCCTTTTTTTGCATGGAGGCTCAGAGGGCAGCGAGCAATCGTTCGAGCAGTTCTCGCTCCCAGGCGCTCAACAGGTCGACAGGGTCAACTCCATCGCGCAGCCAGAGCTCAAGTGTCCCGACTCTGCCATCAGGCGACCTGCAGTACTCGCAGTAGTCCAGGGTGTCACAGTCATTGAAGAGGGTAAGTGCCCAGCCATCAATCTCCACGGGCATGAGGCCATGATAGATCTCATTCCATGACTGGACGGAGCTTCGCATCATGACGCGTTTGCCGAGCGCGACTTCCGTCAGCACTTGGCAGACCTCGCGGGCGGTGAGAGGGGAGGTTGTGTTCAAATCATTCTACGCTCGAGTCATCGCTTGCCCGGCTAAGCGGTGGTGTGCAGTGAATGGAGAGATCGCTCCTTCGGGCCAATGGGCCCGGCTCACCTAATCAGCCGAGAATCTCCTTAATGATGGACGCGACGTTCCTGGCATCGTCTATCCCTCGATGATAGGTACCGTGCCAAACCAAGCCCAACGACTCCACTGTTTGCTTAAGATTCTTCGGTTGATCGTCGTATAGGCCTTTATGCCACTTCCTAACGTTGAAGTGCTGCAGACCGGCGAGCAGGGAAGGGCACGTGGCCAACCCGGCATCACGCTCAACCTGTCTTGCATCGTAGTCACCCCAGGATGCCCAAGCAGCATCTGGATATCGGGCAATGAATGCTCCGAACTCCTGGCCAACCTCCGCATAGGTGTGTGCGCTGTCCACGTCCGCTTGTTGAATGGATGTCAGCTGTTTGCAGAAGTCAGTGAGGACAGGATTGATCAGCGGTCGAACGAAACGCTGGAAATCATCTACGACTTCAAGCGTTTCCAGATCGATCACCACCAAGCCAATCTCAATCGTTTCCATCTGTTCTGGGACGACTGCGAGCGGCCTTGGTGATTCCGACTCGCCCACTTCATCACAGGTTGCTTCAAGGTCTACGCAATACAGGTAGCGGTATGGCGCGACGAGGTTTTGGATGGATTGGAGGTGAAGAAGCTTTGCTTCAATGCTCATGGCATGGATGTCCTCGTTTTGATCTGTCCAAGGTACATCGACACGTGCATACAGCCACGCTCTGACGGATTTGTTAGAGGGCGTGCTGCTGCAGTTCCGGCGCAGGATAGGTGATTTGTTGGGCTTCGGAGCTAAAGCTTCTTTGGCTATCGCTCCTTCGGGCTTAAGCCCGGCTCGACCTCACGTCTTCACGTTAAAGCCTACCGCACCGCTCGGCTATCATTTAAGTGCCCAATCGCGTAGGTATCCTCATGGCTAGTGCCACTGTGAATTCTAAAGGCCAAATCACCATCCCTGTCCAGGTACGGGCTGCTCTAGGCCTGCAACCAGGAGATGAGGTCGAATTCGTCAATCTGGAAAATGGCCAGTTCGCCATGGCGGCAGCAACTTATTCCGTTAAGCGACTGAAGGGCATGATTCGCAAGCCGAAGATCATCGTAAGCATTGATGACATGAACCCAGTTTTTGCACTGAAGGAGTAATTGCTCGTCGATAGTGTTTCAGTGGGAGAAAGGCTTGCTACGGTTTGTCTCGCGCTTCCTTCCAAGGCAGCTTCTGAGACGGGTTGTTGCTATCGCGTATTCGGGCCTTAGGCCCGGCTCGTCGAGTGACTGCTTTATTTCACCTCGGCGTTACCAGGCTGTACGCTATCCCAGACTTCAACAAGCTCGTCTATTCGATCCGCAATTTGAGGCATTTTCGATAGGACAAGGCAGCGTGTATTGCCGACAAACTCCTCGATCAAATACAGCGAGTCGCCAACATCAAGCTCCAGCTCCTGCAACGCCTCATCAGGAATTCGAATCGCCCCGTCACCATCCCATTCTTCGATCATGATTTTCATAGGTGGCTTTCTCACGTGGTCTCCATTGCGCCTGAGTCGGCACTCCGTTCAAAGCCCGTAGGTTCTCGACGACACTTTTTACAGATCCGGATAATCATCAAGCTTAAGGCTAGGAGCGCCTCCGTCCTCAGGTTCACGCTTAGGCGTTTGTATCACTCCAGCTTCGGCGTCTGCACGCATCTGCTCGAGCTCTTTGTGAAATGCCTTGTCCTGAACCGTGGGTTTGCTGGTGTACGGTTTCCGGTCAGGTACAGGTTGGGCGGCATAGGTCGTCACCGCGTCTGGGTCGTGCTGCAGCTTTTCTTGGACTTGCGACTCCAGAATTGCACGGAGCGCATCTTTGTCGGGACGGTTCAGCAATTTGTTACTCCTATTCGGAAGCCAGGCACTAGCTATTCGATTGGCACATTGAGCAGTTGGTGAGGGCGGGCCGTTTGTGTTTGTGGTTGCATCGCAGATTGGCAGTTACCCGGATTGCAGGTTAAAAATCCTGGTAAGCCTACCAAGCCTTGGCGGCAATCGTCTGTGATGAAAATGATGTCATAGCTACAGTCTTGGATGCAGATTTAGAAATGACTGAAGTGGGCAAACATTCACCGGCCATTTTGCATGCATACTCAGAGCCCAGCGAGCAATCGCTCAAGCTGTTCTCGCTCCCAAGCACTCAATAGTTCGACAGGATCAGCTCCGTCGCGCTGCCAGAGTTCGAGTGTCCCGACTCGGCCATCAGGCGACCTGCAGTACTCGCAGTAGTCCAGGGTGTCACAGTCGTTGAAGAGTATGAGCTGCCAGCCATCAATCTCCACAGGCATGAGACCGTGGTAGATCTCATTCCACGACTGGGTGGTGCTTCGCATCATGATGCGTTTGCCGAGCGCGACATCCGTCAGCACTTGGCAGACCTCGTGGGTGGTTACGCAACTAATCAAGGTAAGAGAAGCACACACGCTTCCACATGCATTTCACCCCGACCTCCAGCTCGTGGATGAACATGGTGGAACGCTTCTTTCGCGACATCACAGTGCATTTACGTCAGGGCAGCTTCAGCTCGGTTCGCGAATTGGAGAGCTTGATTACCACGTTCTTGGCCCTGCGAAATGCGCAGCCAACCAGCTATGTCTGGAATGCAAAGGCAGAGGATATTTTGAACAAGATACAGCGGGCCCGTGAGGCGATGACCTCAGGTTGAAGATCCCGGCGGGATTGCCGGATACACGTAATAGGGGTTTGGGGAGCAATGGA
>NZ_JAMDHB010000017.1:0-343101 GCF_028656895.1 Pseudomonas sp. TNT2022 ID1044
CCTGAGCGCACCTCAACCCCCTGTGGGAGCTGGCTTGCCAGCGATGGCGGCCTTTCAGCTGACCCGTTTCCTGGCAGATGCCCCCAATCACTGCGGGCGAGCTTGCTCGCGAAAGCTGTCTGTCTGTTGTCGGGATATTGAAGGTGAAAACGCATCGCGAGCAGGCTCGTTCCTAGAGGAGAGCGTCAATTCGCCACCCGAACCCCACCCAGACTCCCGCTCAATTCATACGTCGCCAACTCCGCCTGATGCGCCGCCAACAACTCCGGCAGCGACCCGCGCAAATACTCCACCCAAGTCTTGATCTTCGCATCGAGATATTGCCGCGACGGGTAGATGGCGTACAGGTTCAGTTCCTGGGACCGGTAGGTGGGCATCACACGCACCAGCGTGCCGTCGCGCAAGCCGTCGATGGCGGCGTACAGTGGCAAAACGCCAACGCCCATGCCGCTGGTGATCGCGGTTTTCATGGCGTCGGCGGAGTTCACCAGGAACGGCGAGCTGTTGATGGTGACCATCTCCTGGCCATCCGGGCCGTCGAAGGCCCATTTCTCCAGGGGAATGACCGGGCTTACCAGGCGCAGGCAGGCGTGGTTGAGCAGGTCGCTGGGTTTCTGGGCGCAGCCGTTGGCTTTGACGTAGGCCGGCGAGGCGCAAACGATGCTGTAGGTGATGCCCAGGCGCTGGGAGACGAAGCCTGAGTCCGGCAGTTCGCTGGCGAGCACGATGGAGACGTCGTAGCCCTCGTCGAGCAGGTCCGGCACGCGGTTGGCCATGGTCAGGTCGAAGGTGACGTCCGGGTGAGTCTTGCGATAGCGGGCGATGGCGTCGATCACGAAGTGCTGGCCGATGCCGGTCATCGTGTGGACTTTCAACTGCCCGGCCGGGCGCGCGTGGGCGTCGCTGGCTTCGGCTTCCGCTTCTTCGACGTAGGCCAGGATCTGCTCGCAACGCAGCAAGTAACGCTTGCCGGCTTCAGTCAGGGCGATGCGGCGGGTCGTTCGGTTGAGCAGACGGGTTTGCAGGTGGGCTTCCAGGTTGGAGACCGCGCGCGAGACGTTGGCCGTGGTGGTGTCCAGTTGTACCGCAGCGGCGGTGAAGCTGCCGGCCTCGGCCACGCAACTGAAGGCGCGCATGTTTTGCAATGTGTCCATGGGGTGCACTCGGGTTCGATGGCAAATTGTGACACGAAGTTTCAGGGGCAGAGACCCCGACTTACGGATTATCTCGTTAACGGTAACAAAGATTCACAGGATTCCCAGCTTATCGCCATCAAAGCCCCCCCATAGAATTGCGCGGACTGTAGGAGCCGGCTTGCTGGCGATAGCGTCGCTGCGGTCACCCAGAGTTACCGAGATGCCTGCATCGCCAGCAAGCCGGCTCCTACGAGATCTCGTTTTTCCCCTCTTTTCAGGAAATCGCAGCAGTGCCGCGTCGCATCAGCAGAGCGCTTCAGCCGCTCAGTGTTTTGGCTTTAACCCTGGCAATCAGCGGCTGCATCGGAACCCGAGGTATTGCCCCGCAGGGCAAGGCGCTGGAGGCCAATTCACTGGTCACCGACGAAGCTATCCACAGCGCCGCTCAGGATGCGCATTGGCCCACCGCACAATGGTGGCAGGCTTATGGCGATCCGCAACTGAACCACTGGATCGACCTCGCCGTGCAAGGCAGCCCGACCCTGGCCATGGCCGCTGCGCGGGTGCGTCAGGCCAAATCGATGGCCGGCGTCGCCGAAGCAGCCGAGTCGCTGCAGATCAACGGCGAGTCGACCCTCAAACGCCACAACTGGCCCACCGATCCGTTCTACGGCCCCGGTGATCTGGCCAACAGCACCACGTGGGACAACAACGCGGCGCTGGGCCTGAGCTATGCCCTCGACCTCTGGGGGCGCGAAAGCAACGCCACCGAGCGCGCCGTGGACGTGGCCCACATGACGGTCGCCGAGGCGCGCCAGGCCCAGCTCGAATTGCAGAACAACATCGTGCGCGTCTACATCGAGCTGTCGTTGCACTACGCGAATCGGGACATCGTCGAAGCGACCTTGAAGCAGCAACAGCAAATTCTCGAGCTGGCGCAGAAACGTTTGAGCGGCGGCATCGGCACCCATTTCGAAGTCAGCCAGGCCGAAACCCCATTGCCGGAAACCCACCGGCAGATCGATGCGCTGGACGAAGAGATTGCCCTGAGTCGCAATCAACTGGCGGCGCTCGCCGGCAAAGGTCCGGGCGAGGGTACGTCGTTGCAGCGACCCACACTGTCATTGGGCGCGGCCCTGAAGCTGCCCTCGGCGTTGCCGGCGCAGTTGCTCGGTCAACGTCCGGATGTGGTCGCCAGTCGCTGGCAGGTAGCCGCGCAGGCGCGGGGCATCGATGTCGCTCACGCCGGTTTTTATCCCAATGTCGATCTGGTCGGCAGCCTCGGTTACATGGCCACCGGCGGTGGGGCTTTGGAGTTTTTGACCGGCAAGAAACTCAACTACAACGTCGGCCCGGCGATTTCCTTGCCGATCTTCGATGGCGGGCGTTTGCGCGCGCAGCTGGGTGAAGCTTCGGCGGGGTATGACATTGCGGTGGCGCACTACAACCAGACCCTGATCAATGCGCTGAAAAACATCTCTGATCAGTTGATCCGTCGCGAGTCGATGGACAAGCAGCAGGCTTTCGCCGCCGAGTCGGTCGCCACCGCGCAGAAGACCTACGACATCGCGATGATCGCCTATCAACGCGGGCTCACCGATTACCTCAACGTGCTCAACGCGCAGACCTTGCTGTTCAAACAGCAGCACGTGCAGCAGCAGGTGCAGGCCGCGCGTTTGAGTGCCCATGCCGGGCTGGTGACGGCGTTGGGCGGTGGGCTTGGGGCGGGTAGCGATGTGCCGAAAGACAGCCAGACCGCCGCGCCTGAAACTCCGGCCCTGCTTAAAAATTTCTCGAATTGAACACACAACCTGTAGGAGCGAGCCTGCTCGCGAAAGCGCTGTGTCAGGCGTCATCAACATTGACTGACAGCCCCTCCTCGCGAGCAGGCTCGCTCCCACAGGTTCCCCGCCCGATTGAATTGAGCAGGATTAAATGACTCCCTTGCCCGCACCTTTGCGCTGGCTGTATTCCCTGGAATGGCGTCGGGGTTTCTTTGATTGGGCACGCAGCGATGGCGTGACCTGGGTGTACATCTTCAAGGTGTTGATCGCGGCGTTCCTCACGCTTTGGCTGGCCATGCGCCTGGAATTGCCACAACCGCGTACGGCGATGATCACCGTGTTCATCGTCATGCAGCCGCAAAGCGGCCAGGTGTTCGCCAAGAGTTTTTATCGTTTTCTCGGCACCCTGGCGGGGTCGGCGGTGATGGTGGCGCTGATTGCCTTGTTTGCGCAGAACACCGAACTGTTTCTCGGCTCGCTGGCGATCTGGGTCGGCATTTGCACCGCCGGTGCGGCCCGCTGCCGCAACTTTCGCGCTTATGGTTTTGTGCTGGCCGGGTACACCGCGGCGATGGTCGGATTGCCCGCATTGGCGCACCCGGAGGGGGCATTCATGGCGGCGGTCTGGCGGGTGCTGGAAATTTCCCTGGGGATTGTCTGCTCGACCCTGATCAGTGCGGCGATCCTGCCGCAAACCGCCAGCGCCGCCATGCGCAATGCCTTGTATCAGCGCTTCGGTGTGTTCGCCCTGTTCGTCACCGATGGCTTGCGTGGCCGCAGTCAACGCGAGGCGTTCGAGGCCGGCAACGTGCGATTCATCGCCGAGGCTGTCGGCCTGGAAGGACTGCGCAGCGTCACTGTGTTCGAAGACCCGCACATGCGTCGACGCAATGGCCGACTCAGCCGCCTGAACAGTGAATTCATGGGCATCACCACGCGTTTCAATGCCCTGCATCAGTTGCTCGAGCGCTTGCGCAGCCACGATACGGATCACGCCGTCGCGGCAATCAAACCAGGCTTGCAAGACCTCGCCGAATTACTCGACGGCTTCAGTGGCCGCGCGCTGACCAGCGCCGACGCGGCACGCCTGGTCACGGCGCTGAATACTTACAAGGCGGGATTACCGGCGCGGGTGCGCAGCCTGCGGGCGACTTTTCAGGAGAGCGAACCGAGCGACGACGAACTGCTGGACTTCCATACCGCCTACGAACTGCTCTATCGCTTCGTCGATGACTTGCACAGTTATGCACAGACCCACGCGTCCCTGGCCGATCACAGTCATGAACGCGAGCGCTGGGACGAGCCGTTTACGCCGCAGACCAACTGGCTGGTGTCGGCGGCATCGGGCATTCGCGCGGCGTTTATCCTGGTGGTGTTGGGCAGTTACTGGGTGGCCACGGCGTGGCCGAGCGGGGCGACCATGACCCTGATCGCCGCCGCCACCGTGGGCTTGTCCGCTGCCACGCCGAACCCCAAGCGCATGGCCTTTCAGATGGCCTGCGGCACGCTGTTGGGGGCGCTGATCGGCTTCGTCGAGATGTTCTTCATCTTCCCCTGGATCGACGGCTTTCCATTGTTGTGCGTGATGCTCGCGCCGGTCATCGTGCTCGGTTCGTTCCTTGCATCGCGACCGCAATATGCCGGGGTCGGTCTGGGCTTGCTGATTTTTTTCAGCACCGGCTCGGTGCCGGACAACCTCACCGTCTACAACCCCTACACCTTCATCAACGACTACATCGCCATGGTGCTCGGCATGCTGGTGTGTGCGGCGGCGGGGGCGATCATTCTGCCGCCCAACAGTCGCTGGCTGTGGCGCCGGCTGGAGCAGGATCTGCGTGGCCAGGTGGTGTACGCCATCAGCGGCAGACTCAAAGGGCTGGCGTCGAGTTTCGAAAGCCGCACCCGCGACCTCGTGCACCAGGCCTACGGTTTCGCGGCGGGGCAGCCGCAGGTGCAGCGCAGTCTGCTGCGCTGGATGTTCGTGGTGCTGGAAGTCGGTCACGCGATCATCGAGTTGCGCAAGGAACAGGCGATCCTGCCGGTGCATCCGGCCTACGCCGAATCCCAACCGTGGCGGCAGGCGATCCGCGTGATGGGGCGCGCGCTGGTGCGGCTGTTCCTGCAACCGAACGCGAGCAACCTCGAACGCGCACTGATCGCCGTCGACCACGCGATCAGCCGTGTGCAGTCCACCGACGAACCGTTTGCCCCGCACTTCGACACCTCGGCGTTGCGCCGGGTGAAGAGCTACCTGCACTTCATCCGCACGTCACTGCTCGACCCGCAATCGCCACTGGCTGTCCACTCGATTGCCAAGCCTCAAGGACTTGAACATGCCTCGTGAAATCGCCTTCCACGGCGTGTACATGCCGACCATGACCCTGATGTTTTTGATTGCAGCGGTGGTGGCCTGGGCGCTGGACCGCTTTCTCTCCGGGTTCGACCTGTACCGCTTCTTCTGGCATCCGGCGTTGCTGCGCCTGAGTTTGTTTACCTGTCTGTTCGGCGCCCTGGCGCTGACTGTCTACCTCTGAGATTGCCCTGATGAAAAAGTTTTTCAGCCTGCTCGCGACCTTGCTGGTACTGGCCCTTGCGATATGGATCGGCCGGACCTTGTGGGTGCATTACATGGAAACCCCATGGACCCGCGACGGCCGGGTGCGCGCCGATATCATTAACGTCGCCGCCGACGTCACCGGCGAAGTGGTGAACGTGCCGGTGCGCGACAACCAGTTGGTGAAGAAGGGCGACCTGCTGATGCAAATCGACCCGGAACACTATCGGCTGGCGGTCAAACAGGCGCAGTCCCTGGTGGCGTCCCGCAAAGCCACCTGGGAGATGCGCAAGGTCAACGCCCATCGTCGCGCCGACATGGACAACCTGGTGATCTCCCGTGAGAACCGCGACGATGCCAGCAACCTCGCCGACTCGGCCCTCGCCGATTACCAACAGGCCCAAGCGCAACTGGAGGCCGCCGAACTCAACCTCAAACGCACCGAGGTCCGGGCAGCGGTGGACGGTTACGTGACCAACCTCAACGTTCATCGCGGTGACTACGCACGCATCGGCGAAGCGAAGATGGCCGTGATCGACATGCATTCGTTCTGGGTCTACGGCTTCTTCGAAGAAACCAAACTGCCCCACGTGCGTGTGGGCGATCAGGCCGACATGCAATTGATGAGCGGCGAAGTACTCAAGGGCCACGTGGAAAGTATTTCGCGGGGCATCTACGACCGCGATAACCCGCAAAGCCGTGAACTGATCGCCGATGTAAATCCGACCTTCAACTGGGTGCGCCTGGCGCAGCGGGTGCCGGTGCGGATTCACATCGATGAAGTGCCGGAGGGGGTACTGTTGGCGGCGGGGATTACGTGTACGGTGGTGGTGAGTCCTGCGGCAGGCGAATAACGCCGAGACAGGAACGATCTTGTGGCGAGGGCGCTTGCTCCCTCACCACAAAAAAAGCGATTGCGTCAGCCTTGGCAAAACGTCTCCTGCAAATGCCGCCACAGCACCTTGCCATCCGCCTGTTTTTCGAACACCACGGTCGAGCGGCGATCGGAGTGCAGGCCGGTGGCATCGGTTTGCTGCTCGCGATAACTGACGGTTGCCCCGTCTTCGTGCAAGGCAATGCCTTGCAACTCACTGAGTTCGATGCGGAAGCCGAGTTTCTTGCCGCCCGCCAGTGTGAACAATTCGTTCAGCGCAGCAAAATCCAGCACCCGCCCCAGCGGCGAGACCATGGAAAAGTGCGGGGAGAAACGCGTCAGTAGTAGCTCGAGCTCGGCGGCGTCGCGCGCTTCGGCCAGCCATTGTTCGATGGCGACGTGGGCCTGGATCACTTCGTCGAAGTATTCGGTGTAGTCGGTCATGTCAGTAATTCACCTAAAGAGTTGCAATGTCTGTTCTGACGCCATCGCGGGCAAGCCCGCTCCCACAAGGTCGTGCGCAAACTCTGAAATAGCGCTCATCCTGTGGGAGCTGGCTTGCCAGCGATGCGGGCGACTCGGTCTCAGAGTTGCCCTCGCAACCCGAACCGCTTCATCAGTCCTGATTCGAGCAAGCCCTTGGGCAACAACCCCGCCAGCAATGGCAACGCCCGGCTGCCATTGCCCAGGCGAATCAGGCGCGGCGGCTTGCTTTGCTGCACAGCCTTGAGCAATCCGGCGGAAAACTCGCTGGCCGGGGTCGGGTTGTCCTGAGAGGCTTTGGCCCTGGCGCGAATGCCTTCGCGCAACGGGAACCACGGCGATTGTTCGCTGATCAGTTGCTCGGCTTCGTGGCCGGCATTCTTGGCGAAACTGGAGGCGATGGCCCCCGGCTGGACTTCCATCACCCGCACACCGAACGGCGCCAGCTCCATGCGCAGGGCATCGCTCAAGGCATGCACGGCGGCCTTGGACGCGCAGTAGGCACCGGCGAACGGCGTGACCAGAACACCGGACACACTGCCGATGTTCACCACCAGCCCTTTGGTCCGGCGTAGCACGGGAAACATTGCGCGCGTGACACCAACGATGGCGAACACATTGGTTTCGAACTGGCGCTGCATGGCCGGTACGCCACCATCGAGCAGGGGGCCCATGGCACCATAACCCGCGTTGTTGATCAGCACGTCGAGGCCGCCGCGTTCCTGGTTGATCCGCGCGCTCAACTGCTCAAGCGCAACGCCGTCGTTGACGTCCAGTTGCACGGCGACAAAACCCGCAGCGCTGAGCTGGGCGACATCTTCGGCCTTGCGCGCACTGGCCCAGACCTCATAGCCGGCCGCCTTGAACGCATCGGCGAGGGCGCGGCCGATGCCGCTGGAACAACCGGTAATCAACGCAACGGGCATGGCGCGGTCCTTGTGCAAAAAAGGGGGGAGATCAGTCGGAGAAACTACCCTGCAACCGCTCGGCGCGAAACTCCAGGGTTTCCGGGCGGTAGCCGGGGCGAAGGGGGGGCAGCGGCAAACAGTCTTCCCAGTTGCCGCCGGCCTGCAATTCGCCGGGGCCGCGATAACGCGGGGCGGTGTATTGATTGTCGGCCAGGTTGACCGTGTCGCCCGGTGCATAAGCGGCGACCCGCCAGCGCAGTTCGATCAAGGGGACGTCGTTGCCGTTGTTCATGGTCAGTTGCAGCGGCCGATCGGCAGGGCAATGCTGCGGCGCATAGCTGATGCGCAGCTCCAGACGTTGCAGCTGCTTGAGTTCGCGGTGGTCCATCCAGATGACCCAGGTGGCAACGATGCCCAGCCCCACGGCGGCGGCCATGGACACGGGCAAGGCTTTGGCTGGATAGCGCAGGAGCAGGATCAGCCAGGTAATGACCAGCAGGATGCCGATGAACATGACGTGAAAACCTCGGAAGCTGAGAAGAGCATCCTACCTAAGCGTAGGGGAGGTTGCGATGGGCGAGATTTGGCGGTGACTGTACTGACCTCATCGCGGGCAAGCCCGCTCCCACAGTGATTGGCGTCGAATACGTAACCTGTGAACAACCGATAACCTTGTGCGAGCGGGCTTGCCCGCGATGAGGCCGGCCGAGGCAACACAAAAACCGGACAAAAAAAGCCCCCGGTCAACCCGCTGCGGATAGGGAACGCAGCGGGCTGATCGGGGGCTTAAGGTAACGGATGCTTATTGCGCGATGGTTTTCACCGACACGCCGCGCTCAACCGGGGTCGAACGACCGTAGATATCTTCAAAACGCTCGATGTCGTCTTCACCCAGATAGCTGCCCGATTGCACTTCGATGATCTCCAGTGGAATCTTGCCCGGGTTGCGCAGGCGGTGGACCGAGGCAATCGGAATGTAGGTCGACTGGTTTTCGGTCAGCAGGAACACGTTTTCATCGCAAGTCACTTCGGCGGTGCCGCTGACCACGATCCAGTGCTCGGCACGGTGGTGGTGCATCTGCAGCGACAGGCAGGCGCCCGGTTTGACCGAGATGTGCTTAACCTGGAAACGGCCGCCCATGTCCACCGAATCGTAGGAGCCCCACGGACGATAGACTTCGCAATGGTTCTGGGTTTCCGTGCGGCCCAGTTCGTTGAGGGTGTTGACCATCTGCTTCACGCCTTGGACCTTGTCCTTGTGGGCGATCATCATGGCGTCCTTGGTCTCGACGACGACGATGTTTTCCAGGCCGATCACCGACACCAGTTTGCCGTTGCCGTGGATCATGCAGTTCTTGCTGTCCTGAATGACCACATCGCCTTTAGTGACGTTGCCGTTGGCGTCTTTTTCATTCACTTCCCACAGCGACGACCAGCAACCGACATCGCTCCAGCCAGCGGTCAGCGGAACGACGCAGGCGCGCTGGGTTTTTTCCATCACCGAGTAGTCGATGGAATTGTCCGGGCAGCAGGCGAAGGTCGCTTCGTCGAAGGTCACGCTGTCGGCGTCCTGGGCACTGCGCTCGAGGGTCAGCAGGCAGGTGTCGTAGATGTCCGGATCGTGCTTTTTCAGCTCTTCGAGGAAGCGGCTGGCGCGGAACAGGAACATGCCGCTGTTCCAGAAATAACCGCCGGACTGGACGAACTCGGTGGCGCGTTTCACGTCGGGTTTTTCGACGAAGTGCGAAACACGGCTGACGCCTTCAGGCAGCAGCGAGTCGTTGGTCGACTTGATGTAGCCGTAGCCGGTTTCCGGTTTGGTGGCCGGTACGCCGAACAGCACCATTTCGCCGTTTTCCGCTGCCACGGTGGCCAGGGCCAGGGCGCGTTGCAGGGCTTTCTGGTCGTCCAGTACGTGGTCGGCCGGCAGCACCAGCATCAGTTCGTCACGACCTTCATTGACCAGCATCATCGCGGTCAGGGCCACGGCCGGCGCGGTGTTGCGGCCGAAGGGTTCCATCAGGATGCGCTGGGTCTCCAGATTGCGGACGGTCAGTTGCTCGTTGACGATGAAACGGTGGTCTTTGTTGCAGACCACGATCGGCGCGTCCATGCCTTCGAACACCAGGCGCTCCAGGGTTTGCTGGAACAGCGTGTGTTCGCCGGTCAGGGCCAGGAATTGTTTAGGGAACTGCTTACGCGAAAGCGGCCAAAGACGTGAGCCACTACCACCTGACAAGATCACCGGAATCATATTGTTACTCCTTGCAAATCGTTTGGTTAGGCCTTTGTGGGAGCTAGCCTGCTAGCGATGGCATCACCTCGGTACAGCGTAAAACCGAGTGGCCTGCATCGCCGGCAGGCCGGCTCCCACAGAGAGCCGGGGCAGTTCGGGAAATTAATTAGCGCGTCGATACCGGGCGTTTTACCCAGACTGGCGACAGGTTGCTGCCGTTGCCGGTGACGTACAGCACCGCGGCTTCACCGCGTTCCAGGGCGACCGGTTTCACGTCGCCGACTTTCGTTGTGCCATCGTATAGCGCCAGGCTGACTTTGACCGGGTTGATTTCACGTTCGCCACGACCTTTGGGCGCAACGTTCGGCACGACGTCGGTCTTGCCATCGGCGGTTTTCAGGGTCAGCGGCTTGTCGCTGAGGTTCTGCACGCGCACCAGGGATTTCTGCTTGTTCTTGAACGGTGGCTCTTCGATCAGTTGCGGCGCGCCGCTGGCGTTGTTGACCAGGGTGTAATAGTGGTCGCCGGCCAGTTTCACCGGCAGGGTCTGGCTGCCGACCTTGGCGCTGTAGTCGCCGCCCGGCATGAAGCTGAAGTCACTGCTGGACAGTGGCGCGACGTCGCTCAGGCTGGTGCTGCCGACGGTGGCGCTGACTTCGGCGTTGCTGGCGTTGTAGATGCGCACGAAGGACGAGCCTTTCGGTGCGGTCGGGCCGTACAGCGCGGCGTCGCTCCCGGCGAAGGCCTGCATGGAAAGCGCGGTCATGCCGGCAACCAGAGCAAAAGTCTTGGCGAGACGACGAGGAGTTGTCTTGAAAGTCATGGTAGTACCTCTCTCTTTCAGTTTTGCGCCCGGTCGGGCGTCTCGGATTTAGTGTTTACGGCTACGTTTTGTTGGCGGGCGCCGGCTTGTTTAAGCTCTGCGACCCACTGCGGGTCGGCGTCACCGATTTCGTTATTCACAGGCAGATATCGTTCAGGAAACTCCCAGATCAGCACTTGTGGCGGGCTGTTCTTGAAAGCGTCGCTCTTGAGGTAGCTGAGCATCGGCAGAATCGGGCCGTGGCCGTCTTCGGCGTAATTGACCACGTCGCTGTTCAGCGCTTGCTTGAGTGCACCGACGAAGTTCCAGTTGGGGTTGGCGCTGTAGCTGGTGCCGATCAGGGCCACCGGCACTTCGGTGTTGGCGAACAGGGCGTCGTCATCGGCCGGCTGATCTTCAGCCGCGACCGTGTTGCGCTTCTGCAAAGGTTCTTGCTTGGGCATCAGGTTTTCGAACAGCGGGTCCAGTGGCAGGAACAGTCGCAGGTCGCCCTTATGCGTAACCGTTTGCCCAGGCTCGGTGACGAAGCGCTGGGGTTCGCCGCTCAGCGGGTACTTGTCGGCAATGGTCTTGGCCAGACGGCTGGCTGCGATCTCGGCACCTTGCGGCGTCCAGTGGGTGTCGGTACGCAGGAACACCTGCTGACCGTTCTGCTTGGCCTGTTCCAACGGGCCGAGCAGGTCAGGGGCGAGGATGCGATCGGCAGCCAGACGCTTGTGGAAATCCTGGTAGAGATTGGCGTGGATGCTGGCCGGTTTGACTTCTCCCAGATGCTCCGGATACAGACGCACCTTGGCGGGTACCACGGCCATGACCAGTTTCACGCCTTTCTCTTTGAGGGTCTGGCGCACGCCTTCGACCAGCGCGTAGTTGCCTTGCAGGTTCAGCTCTGCGTTGACGGTCGGGTGGAATTCTTCATCGCTGTACAACCACTGGTCGCGGCCGAGCACAACGCCCGGACGACCTTCGTTGAACAGTTTGAAATCCAGCGCCGCCCAGAGGTTGGTACCCAGGCGCTTGATCGGAAACTCTTCGTCGTAGTGAGTTTCCACAGCCTTGGTCCAGCGGCCGTTGAGCACCGTCGCATCGGCGTTGGTGCTGAAGCCCATGAAGCTGCGAACCGACCACAGGCCGAGGCCGAGCAGCGTCACCAGGAACAGTGCGATGTAGAAAATGCGTAATGAGCGGGTCATGGTCAGATCCCTCAGAACTGGAAGTAAAGGAACGGCGAGAAGCTTTGCGCCGAGAGTTTGAGAATCGAGGCGATGAACAGCAGCAGCACCAGCGCACGCATGGCGTAACGGGACCAGTCAGCGGTCCAGTAGGCCGGTTGCACCTGGGCGTCGACGCCGACGGTGTAGCCAGGCTGATGGATGCTCGTCGGGTTATCCCCAGGCGCGGCTTTGATCAGGCCCGGTTCACTGGCAGCAGGGCCATCGCTGTCGACGTTCACCGCAGGTTGGGTCTTGGCTGGCGGCTGGTTGCTGTAGAAGTCGCGCAGACCGAAGAACGCCAGGGTCACGTAGGCCACCACCAACGTTGCGATCTGCAGGCCGGTGAGGCTGGCCTGGTTGAGTTCCGACAGCGACCATTCGCCGAAGCTGAACATCGCGCCATACATGCGTCCGGCGACGTGCAGGTTTTCTGCGCGGAAGATCACCCAGCCCATCACCACCAGCAGGAAGGTGAAGGCCCAACGCAGCACGTTGAAACTGCGTGGCGCGGTATTCAGGCCGATGGCTTTTTCAATCGCCAGCCACATGCCGTGCCAGGCGCCCCAGACGATGTAGGTGATGTTCGCACCGTGCCACAGCCCCCCGAGCAGCATGGTCAGGAACAGGTTGCGATAGGTGGTCAGCGTGCCTTTACGGTTACCGCCGAGGGTGATGTACAGATAGTCACGCAACCAGGTCGACAGGCTGATGTGCCAGCGGCGCCAGAACTCGGTGATCGACTGGCTGATGTACGGCTGCTTGAAGTTTTCCATGAAGCGGAAACCCATCATCAAGCCCAGGCCGATGGCCATGTCGCTGTAACCGGAGAAGTCGAAGTACAACTGCGCGGTGTAGGCCAGCGCACCCAGCCAGGCATCGCCCGTGGTCGGGTTTTGCAGGGCGAAGCAATGGTCGGCAACCACCGCGAGAGTGTCAGCGATGAAAACTTTCTTGATGAAACCCTGCATGAACCGCGTGCAGCCCTCGGAGAATTTGTCGAGGGTGTGGGTGCGGTTGTTGAACTGGTCGGCCAGGTCGCGGAAACGCAATACGGGACCGGCAATCAGGTGTGGGAAGATCGCCACGAACGCCGCGAAGTCGATCAGGTTGCGGGTCGCCGGGGTATCGCCACGGTAGACGTCGATGATGTAGCTGATGGACTCGAAAATGTAGAACGAGATACCGATCGGCAACAGCACGTGGGTCAGGATGAAGGGCTCCAGGCCCACCGACGTCATCATCGCGTTGATGCTGTCGACGCCGAAATTGGCGTACTTGAAGTAGCCGAGGATGCACAGGTCCACCGCCACGCCGAGCAGCAGCCAGCGCTGCGCCGGTTTGGTCCGGACACCGGCGGCACCGACTTTCAGGCCGATCCAGTAGTTCCACAGGGTGACCGCTGCGAACAGCGCCAAAAAGTCCACACGCCACCAGGCGTAGAACACGTAGCTGGCAATCAGCAGCAGTAAATTGCGATAGCGTTGCCCGCTCAGGTAGTACAAGCCGAGAAAGATCGGCAAGAACAAAAACAGGAACACGTTGGACGAAAATACCATCCCGATCTCTCCTTGTTTGAACCAACAGTCAAGGGCCAACGGCCCCCCCAAACCCCCCACGAAAATCGGGGGGCTAACTCACAAATCTCACCTTCGACACCGACCCTGTAGGAGCTGGCTTGCCAGCTCCTACAGGGGGATGCGTTGTTCTAGGAACCCTTGCCCTTTTCATTGGCCGGATCATAGACCTTGGTCAAGTCGCCGCCGAGGCGGAAAGTCTTGAACGGTTGCATGTCATGCTTCTTCTCCAGCACATCCGGGGTGCAGGTGTAGAGCGAGCAGAACGGTTCGAGCCAGGCGAATTTCGAGTCGACCTTGAGGTCGGTCATGTCCTGTTTCTTGCCGTTTTTTTCCTCGAATTCGTCCGGGTCTTTCACCCCGGCGAGTACGCGATCACCCAGGCGTTTCAGCGCGCCGTTGTTTTCCTGGCGCAGATCCACACCGTTGACCTGGGCGAAACTGGCGATCATCGCCAGCGGCGGCAGGGCGTAGTTGTGATAGGCGAGGGCGCGTTGCTGGCGCTTGAGTTCGTTCGGCAGGTAGCCATCGGCGTCGACCTGATTGGCGCCGACCTTGAATTCCTTCACCGCCCAGTCGAACAGGTCGCGGCGGTTGGTGGCGACGGAAGTCGCCATCACCGACCAGGCGGCCCAGTACGAGTGGTTGTTGGTTTTTTCCAGCGGCAGGTTGTCCCAGTCGCTGACCACCTGGTCGGCCATCTTGCTGAACCAGGCTTCGATCAGCTGCGACTCTTGCTGATGGTTGGCCAGCGGATGAGAGTCGGAAAACTTCAGGCGAATGTACGAGGACGCCATGCTGCCCAACGCCCATTTGCGCATGGACTTGCCGGTATGGTTGAAGTCCTTGGACATCAACGCAT
Organism: Pseudomonas sp. TNT2022 ID1044; assembly: GCF_028656895.1. Classification (NCBI taxonomy): domain Bacteria; kingdom Pseudomonadati; phylum Pseudomonadota; class Gammaproteobacteria; order Pseudomonadales; family Pseudomonadaceae; genus Pseudomonas; species Pseudomonas sp. TNT2022 ID1044. The sequence continues at coordinate 14,449 of NZ_JAMDHB010000017.1, forward strand.
CGGCCTTGGCCCACGCCGTCAGCCAATCGAGCGTGCACTCCAGTTGTTCCGGGCGACCGTCACGCATGAACTGCATGACGCGCTTGCTGGTGCCGCGCTCGATCCTGGTGATGTCGGCGGTGCTGTCGCGGAAGGCTTTTTCCGATTCCACGTTCAGGGTCGAACGGGCCTTGTCCGAGCCTTCGTACTTGCTGCGAAATTGCAGCGAGCCGGTGTACGGCGTCGGCATCGCATCGCAGCCTTCACTCTTGTCGCCGGTTTTGACTTTCTCGATCGGCGCAAAGTAACCCTGTGGCGGGCGCAGTGGCGCCGCAGCCTGGGTCGCCCCGGCGAACATCGCCAGGCTCAAAAGCGTCAGTGTTGCAAGTTTCGGATTTCGCATAGCAGACCTCATTGCCCGGCTGAAGCGGTACGTTGCTCAGCGTTCGGGAATACGTTGCGTTTGCAGATTTTCGCTTCGACTTTCTGTGGCGCGGCATCCGTTTTCTCAGGACCCTGGATTTCGACGGCCAGCAGATTCTGCGAGGCCCAGTCTTCGTCCGTGCGCAACTCGAAGGCGAAACGTCCGTCAGTGTCGGAGGTTTCCGGTTTGTCGATCTTGATGTCCTCGTGGCGACCGTTCATGTACCAGAGGGTGGCTTGCAGGGTTTTCACCGACGTGTCGGCGAAGCGGATGTCGACCTGGTGACTGCCGTTACGCAGGTCGAGGTTTTTGCTGTTGACCATCAATTCGTTTTTGCCCGGCTTCAGGGTGGTGCTCCCGGACATCTGTGCAGCTTTGCCTTCGCAACCGTTGTCCAGCAGCGCCATCATCTGGCGGTAGATGGTTTCCTGGTCGAGGCGATAGAGCGGCGAGAATTCCCAGATGAGAATCTTCGGCGGGTTCTTCTGGAACTCGTCGCTGCCCAGGTACTGCAGCATCGAACCTTCCAGGCCACCGCCGGGGAACGCCACGTTGAGAATGTCGGCGCCGATGGCCTCCTGGAGGAAACCGGCGAAGTTGTAGTTCTTGCCACTGTGGCTGGTGCCGACCAGGGTGATCTGCGGATTGCCGGAATCGCCGAACAGATCGCCATCGCCTGCTTCGCCTTTGGGCTCGGTGGTGAATTGATCCATGTACTGGATCGCGTAGCTGGTGCCACAAAGTTGACCGGCCATGTTGTGCAATGTTCCGGTCTTGCCCATGCGACCTGACTTATGGGTCTCGAATTCACGCTTGGGAATGTCGGCGAAGGCCGGAATCTGCTTGACCTTTTCGGCGACGATTTTCGCTGTGCGCTGGGCGCCGTACGGGGTCCAGTGCTGGTCGCCACGGAAGTAGAAATCGTGGGCGGGCAGGGTATCGGGCAGTTGTTCGTTGGTCAGCGGCGACAGGTCCGGCACTACGTAGCCCATCTGCGCGAAACGGCCGAGCATGGTCTTGTAGTTTCTCAGGGCCTTGTCGAAATCGAAGCTGGCTTTCTCGGCAGGGTTGAGCTTGTTGCGGTTCACCAGGCCACGGGTCGGCTGATACACCACAACCAGTTCCACGCCTTTGCTCTTGAACGCATCGTGCAGTTGCTTCATGCGTTTGTAGCCGGCGGGGGTGGTGTCGAATTCGGTGCGCAAGTCTTCCTGCGTACGGAACAGCCAGTCGCCCTGGGCCTGCACCAGCGTGGTGAAGTTCTGCTGATAACGCGTGGTGTAGTTCTTCGCGTCGTGAGCCGCCGGACACAGGCTGCAGCAGGGTTCGGCGCTGAATTTTGGCGCTTGCACTTCATCGGCGCGAACACCACCGCTGGCTGCGAGAATGCCAGCGGTCAGGGCCGACAGGCTGAGTAATTTGATCAAGTGTGGGTGCATAAAATTATCCTCAGTCCTGCATTTCGGTCTGACGTTCGACAGGGTCGATCAGCACGGCTTTCTGCTGGCGTACCAGCAGGTCGAGAATTTCATCCTGGCGCTCGCCGAGAATCCCCGAGAAGCTGATGCCACTGGATTTGGTGGGTGCGAGCAGGGACACGCGATACAACTCGACGCTCAACGGCGAGTCGATGGACAGCGGGCCGCTGCCGTTGGCCGCCAGTTCACCGCCCACCACGATCAGCGACACCTGGGCGTCGAACGGGTCGAGCTTGATGTCACGGTCGGTGTTGGTCAGGTCTTTGATGTGGCCGTAGACGCCGGTCAAGCCGTTGGCCATGGCGATGTTTTCGTAGAGGCGAATGTTCACGCTGTTACGAATGCGGATGCCGTGGCGACGGTTGTTGACCACTTTGTTGCCCCACAGCAAGTTGTCGGCACTCTCGTAGAGGGTGATGCCGTCGGTGTGGTTCTGGTAGATCTCGTTGTGGGCAATGATGTTGTTGACGCTGTTACGGTCAATCACCAGGCCCGACAACTTGTTGTCGTAGCTGCGGTTGTTGAAGATGAAGCTGTCGTTGACCTCACGGGAAATAATGATCCCGTGCTTCTTTTTGGTTCCGTACACCGTGTTGTCGGCGATGATCAGACCGTGGGAACGGTCGTGGGGGTCGATGCCGTAGACGATGTTGTCTTTGTAGGTGTTGCCCTTGACCACGAAGTTGCTGGTTTCGTAGCAGTAGAAGCCGTACCACATGTCCGAGAACTCGGAGCCGACGATCCAGCCGGTCGGCTCGGAGCGCTTGAGCACCTTGGCCATGTTTGGCGTGTACTGGGAAATACTCACGCCGTAGGACTTACTGTTGGCGTAACCGAAACTGGCCATTTTGCTGTTGGCGATGTAGGTCTCTGTGCCACCCCATGCCAGCAGGAACGGGCGGAATTCCTTGGGCGATCTGAACGTCGCCGGGCCGTTGTCCTTCTCCCGCCAACCAGTGATCCTGGTATCGCGCACAAACAGCTGACCGTCGTTGACCATGAACGAACCGGCTTCCTCTGAAAGACGTAACTCCTGGGTCTGCTTGTCGATTTCGAGGATGCCATGACGGCCGACCACAATCGGCAATCTGGCCAGGAACACCCCCGGCGAAGTTTCGCTGAAGTACTGCTTGGGCAGTTTCTTCGCCAGGTCCTTGAGGTTCATGTAGCCATCATCGATGAAGATCGCCTGGGGGATGCCGTGCTGACGCACCACCCATTCGGCCATCTTGTTGTCGCCGCCGATGAAGTCCTTCAGGGCGTCTTCCTGCATCATCCGGCGCACGCTGATTTTGCCGGCCTTGCTGCGCACGACTTTTGCGGCGATGGCTTCGGCGGTGTAGCCGGACACGTCCGGCAGTTTCGGCGTGGCCAGTTCCAGCGGCGCAGTCGGTGCGCTGCTGACGGTGTAGGTCTTGGCCTGTTGCAGTTCCTTGGCAACGGTCGCCGGCTTTGCAACCGGCTCCACATTGGCGAAGGCCGTCGCACTGGCCAGCAGCATCGCGCCGGCCAACAGGCTGATCGAGCCTTTTCGGGCTGGATGATTCATCTGGGAGACTCCCTTCGCAATGTGCATCAGAAGCGCCAGATCACGTCGATGAACGCGCGGTGCATGTACGAGTCGACTTCCTTGCCGTACGCATCACCCGGCTTGAACACGCCGCCACGCAAGCGCACCAGCGCCGAAGGCTCGTCGATCGCCTGGCTCATCGATGCCGGCAGCAGGCCTTGCTTGAAGTACTTGGTGACCACCAGGTCCATCTCCTGGCCGAGGTCTTTTTCACCATCGTTCAGTGGCAGGGAGGTGCTGGAAAGGATCGCGCCGGTAACGTCGTCGGTGTTGTTCTGCACCGCGTCGATACCGTTGCTGCCGACCGGTTTGTTGCCGTCGACGCGCCAGAATTTGTGGTAGATCAGGCTGGCGTCGTATTCGTCGTTGAGCATCCACGAACCGAACAGCGTGGCCGATTGCATGTTGTTCATTTCGCCACGGAACGCTTCGCCGAAACGGTGCACGCGCGAGCGGGTGCCGGTGTAGTTCGAGCGGTTGCTTTCCAGGCCGTTCTGTTCGTAATCCTCGCTGGCGCGGGCGTAGGCTGCGCCCACTTGCCATTGCGGATCGAGGCGCAGGCGCACACCGAGGTCAGTGGCCCAACCGTCGACATCGCCGCTGCGCTTGGCTTGTGCGGGTGCGGTGCCATCGGCGTTCAGCGGGTTGACCGTGTCGCGGTCGCCGCTCATGCCGGTGATGCTGCCCCAGTAGTTGACGGTGTTGGTGTTGCGCCAGTTGTACGCATCGCTGTCGGCGGTAAGGCCGAGCCAGCTGATGTCGCCGTTCTGTTTTTTGTCCAGCGAATCACGCGCCACGCCGGGTTCTGCGTAGTCGAGTTTGCCGTCGTCGTGAGTGTGATGGCCGCGAATGCCGACCCAGTTGCCCGGGGTCCACTGGTACGCTGCATCGGCGTAGGCGTGCAGGCGATCCTTGTCCTCGGGCGCCAGCTCTTTGAGGTCAGTGCGGTACTCGCTGAAGCGTTCGGCGATACCGACGTTGGCGCGCAGCAGGGTGGTGTCGAAGGTCCAGTTCAGGGCTTCGATGTTGGTGTCGCGCCACTGGCCGTCGTCGTTGCGCAGGCGTTGGCGACCGAACTTGAGGATCTCGCCCGGGTAAGGCGTGAAGCCGCTGTAGCCGACCCAGAACTCGCGCATGGCCAGGTAGTTTTTCTTGGTTTCGCGGTCGCCGTTGTCGGTGTTCTCGGCACCATCGGATTGTTGCAGGGTGTCGGTCTCGATGATGTCAGTGGACGTCACTGCCTGACCCATGGCGTAGGCGCTCCACGCGCCGCTTTCGCCATAGACCCACGGACGCAGGTCGAGGCCGAGGCCATTGACGTCGCCGCCGCCCTGGGTGCCGAGGTCACGGTCGTCTTCGGACTGGCCGGTGATTTTCACGTCCAGGCCGTAGTTCTTGGTTTCAGTCATCGCCGCGAGTGTCGGGCAAGACCAGATCAGCGCGAAGGTGAGGCCGATACCGGCCTTCATGAATGGATTCAATTTCATAGGGATTCCTCGCCATCTTCTTCTTGCAGGGCATGCAGTGGCAGCGTGTTCTGGCTCAAGTTGCCGCGAGCGGCCTGTTCCTGTTTCAACAGGCGTTGGGCCTCGGCCAGCTGCGCAGGTGGCAGTTGGGCTTCGAGTGTTTGTGCAAGCTCGGTGGCCTGCGGGGTGTTCTGGGTCTTGGCCAGTTGGCTGAAGACGTATGCATTGAGCGGGCCAGGCTTGGTGCCTTTGCCTTGGGAGAACAATTGGGCGATGGCAAAGTCGGCGCTGTTCTGGCCGTTGCGCGCAGCGGTCAGCAAGTGGTCGAGCGCTTTTTGCGGATAGACCTTGCCCAGGTAGCCACGGCGGTAGATCTGGCCGAGGTAGTAGTCGGCGGCCACTTCACGGCCGACGGCTTTCTGGAAATGTTCTTCGGCGACCTTCGCATCTGCCGGAACCATCTTCCCTTCGTAGTACAGCTTGCCCAGCAACAGCTCGGCACGTGACTGGTCGGCGGCGCGGCCGTTGTCCAGGTACTTCATCATCTGATCGACATCGCCCAGTTCGGGGAAGTCGTAGAGCAGTTGCGCCAGGGTGACCCACGACGCCGGGTAACCCGGGGCGATAGGTTCGAGCAGCGACTGCGCGGTTTTCTCATCGGGTGTGCCGAGGGCCGAATCGGCCAGGACACGGGCGACGCTGTCCACACGCTGAGCGGACACAGTGCCGCGTGCATGGCCAGCCTGCATCTGCTTGATCAGCTCGGCCTGTTGTTCAGGCTGGGCTTTCTTCTGGTAGACCGTGGCCAGTTCGACGTAGCAAATATCGGTGGTGTTGATCGCGGCTTTGCAGATCTTTTCCACGTCATCCAAATGCTGATCGTAGGTACCCTGGGTGCGATACAACAGCACCTGTGCCAGGCCCGCTTCCGGCTTGCCTTCGGCGCGCCATTGGCTGATCTGCTGCTGGGCATTCACGTCAGGGAAGCTGTGCGGGTATTGCAGGTACAGCATCGCCAACGGGATCAAGGTATTGCTTTCGCCAGCGGCGGCGGCTTTCTTGAGCAGGGTTTCGGCTTCGTGTTGCTCGGCTTCGGTGGAGCCAGGCTTGGCCACCAGCAAGCGGCCGAGTCGCGCCTGGGCACGCGGTGAAACGCTGGCGGCGGCGCGGTAAGTCGCCTCGGCCTGTTTCATCTGCGCCGGGTCACGACTGTCCACTTGAATGTCGGCCAGACCGACCTGGGCTTCGCTGTAACCCAGGTCCGCCAATTGCTGATAGTTCGCCGCAGCGGTGGCGGTGTCGCCACGCTTGAGCGCTTCGTTGGCCAGGCGTTGGTCGGGCAGGCCGGCGCAACCGGCCAGGCTGACTGCCAAAGCCAGCGAGCACACCATATGACCCCGGTAGGAGCTGGCTTGCCGGCGATCCGCTTGACGCGGTTTTTCAGTAACACCGCAGTGATCCAATCGCTGGCAAGCCAGCTCCCACAGGGATCGCGGCGTTCTGAGAAGACTGATGATGGTCACAGGCATGTCCTCCGCTTAAAGACCAGCGGCCATGGCTTTGTCGATCAGCCAGTTCAGGTTCGGACCGCGGTCGCTGTTCACTTCAACCGGGCGGCCGGCGAGGGTGCTGTCCAGGGCTTCGTCAGGCTGGATCAGGACGCGGATGTCGGAAGACAGGTCGGCGCTTTTCAGGCTGGTGCTGCTGACGATCTTGCCGGTGCGGGTCTTGTCTTCACCGGCGATCTGGAAGCGCACGGCAGTGCCTGGCAGCACGTCACCGAACTGGCGATAGGAGAAGCGGGCTTCAACGTTGGCTTCGGTGTTACGCGGGACCAGTTGGAAGATCACGTCGCCCTTGCTGGCGTACTGACCGTTGGCGACCATTTGCTGGGCCACGGTGCAATCGCATGGCGAAGTCAGGGTGCCGGTCATTTGCTTGCCGAACAGTTCTTCAACCTTGGCCGGCGACAACTGGTCGTCTTCCAGATGGCCCTTGAGTACGTCGAGCATGCTGGTGCTAAAGGTCGCCAGCGGTGCACCTTTGGCGGCCACGCCGTCGGATTTCACCAGGCTCTGCACAGTACCGTCGCGAGGCATGGTGATGTTCACGCCCGGCACGCTGACCAGGCCAGCCTGGGCGTGGCTGACGAAATACATGCCGTACACCGACTTGAAGATGAAACCGAAGGCGGCCAGGCCAACGATGAAAATACCGATGCTGAAGGTCACGGCTTTCATGCGGCCGAACGCGCTCATGCCGTGGCCGCCGTCCTTGTTCTTGCGCGCCTTGGTGAAGTTATCGCGCTGCAGCGTGGCCAACATTTCGCCAATGCTGACGATGTCGCCGGCCAGGTGCGAAGTGATCAGGTGGCGCAGGGTCGAGATGTCCTGGGGTTCCAGGTTCTGGAACTGGCAACCGGCGCGGCCGGTCTGGCGATCGAAGGAGCGCACCTGCAATTCGACGTCCATGGCCAGGCCAAGGTTGTCGATCACGAATTGCAGACGGGCCTTGTACACATCGCCCACTTTGAGCGGCAACTGCCCGGCGTTGAACGCCAGGCCACCGGCGGACAGGTCGATCACCCGCGCTTCGACTGGCGTGCGGTCGGGGCCGAAGAAACGCAGCTTGGCCGGGATTTTCACTCGGGCGTGTTGGCGCTGTGCTTCGGATTCATGGACTACGTTGGCGTTGACGGCGGTATTCATAGGGGCGATTTCCTTGTTAATTCAATAAGGGGGCGGTCAGACCATCATCAGCAGCACGGCGACAAAAATGCTGCCGGCGGAGAAGGTCATGGTCCGAGACGACCAGGTGTTGAACCAACGTTGAAAGCTGGCGAGATCACGGGTCAGGGAAGTGGGCTGGCGAGTCCAGGACTGTTGGTCGAGGCGGAAGAACACGTAGATCTTCACCAGCGCACCGACGATCTGGTTGTAATAGAGAATCGCCGGGTAGGCCGGGCCGATCCGGTGACCGGAGCAGGACAGCAGCAGGGTCAGGATCAGGCGGGTGATGCCGATCCACAGCAGGTACACCAGGATGAACGCGGTGCCGTACTTGAAGCTGGCAATGATTGCTACGGTCAGGCCCAGCAGCGACGTCCACATCGATACGCGCTGATCGAACAGCACCACCGAGGTGAAGGCGCCGAGGCGCTTGATCCCCAGGCCCAGGGCGCGGGAGTTCTGCCGCAGGTTGTTGCCGTACCAGCGGAACATCAGTTTGCGGCTGGCCTTGATGAAGCTCTTCTCGGGCGGGTGCTCCACGGTGTGGATCGCCGCGTCCGGCACGTAGAACGTGTCGTAGCCCAGGCGCATCAGGCTGAACCAGCTCGACTTGTCGTCACCGGTCAGGAACTTGAAGCGGCCCAGTCGCCAGTGTTGCAGCGAGTCGCTTTCCACGTCGGCGATGAACTCCGGGTTGGTCACCACGGAGGCGCGGAATACCGACATGCGTCCGGTCATGGTCAGCACGCGCTTGGACAGGGCCATCGAGCACATGTTGATGTGACGCTGGGCGAAACGCAGCTTGTGCCATTCGCTCATGATGTAGCCGCCGCGTACTTCGCAGAACTCGTTGGTGGTCAGGCCGCCGACGTTGCCGAACAGCTGGAACCACGGCACGGTCTTGCGCACGACACCTTCGGCGAGCACGGTATCGCCATCGATCACCGCAACGACTGCACGGTCATCCGGCAGGTGACGGGAGATGGCGCGGAAACCGTAGGCCAGGCCATCGCGCTTGCCGGTGCCGGGAATGCGCACGAAGTCGAGTTTCACGTGCGCTGGCGGGTTCATCCGCTTCCACAGGCTTTTCACCAGCAACTCATCGGACATTTCCACGATGGAGCAGACCACGGTGGTTGGCAGGCCGCATTCCATCGCTTCGCGAATGACCGAGCTGTAGACCTGTGCGGTGGTCAGGGCGTCGATACGGAAACTGGTGACCATCAGGAACACGTGGGACGGGTCCGCCGCTTTGCCCAGCTTGCGCACTTTGCGCCGCAGGTGCGGGTAGACCACGTACAGAAACAGCATGCCGCGCAGGAAGTGCGTGGCACCCATCGAGTAGCGCCAGATACCGACGATACCGATCAGGAAAATGAAGTCCTTCGACTCGGAGTCGAACGTGGACGCAGGCAACGCCATGGCGATGCCCATCAGTAAACTTAGATAAAACAGCCAACCGGCGGCCTGGAGTAGGCCGTGCTTTAGCCTGTGCATAATCGGAATCCTAAAGTCAGTTGAAAGCCTCGCGCCCCTCTGTAGGAGCCGGCTTGCCGGCGATGGCGATCTCAGGAGCGCCATCGCTGGCAAGCCAGCTCCTACAGGTTTGCGGTGATCCTGTGGGAGCCGGCTTGCCGGCGATCAGCGCGAAGCGCTTACAACCTGCCGGTTACCAGCAAATGCCTTCAGTCCGGCCCGATACGCTGGTGGCCTTGGACATGAAGCCGACCAGGTCGATCACTTGCTTGCCGTGAGGAACGTTCTGCACCAGGGCGCGGAATTTCTCGTCACGGTTGCCGAGGATGATCACGTCGGAGTTGTTGATCACGTCGTCGAAGTCAGCGTTGAGCAACGATGAAACGTGAGGGATCTTCGACTCGATGTAGTCCTTGTTCGCGCCGTGGACACGGGCGTACTCGACGTTGCTGTCGTAGATGCGCAGGTCGAAACCTTTACCGATCAGCATTTCCGCCAGATCAACCAGCGGGCTCTCGCGCAGGTCGTCGGTACCGGCCTTGAAGCTCAGGCCCAGCAGGGCGACTTTGCGTTTGTCGTGGCTTTCGACGATGTCGAAGGCGTTCTGCACCTGGGACTCGTTACTGCGCATCAGCGAGTTGAGCAGCGGCGCTTCCACGTCCAGGGAACCTGCGCGGTAGGTCAGGGCACGCACGTCTTTGGGCAGGCAGGAGCCACCGAATGCGAAACCTGGGCGCATGTAGTACTGGGACAGGTTCAGGGTCTTGTCCTGGCAGACCACGTCCATCACTTCACGGCCGTCGACGCCGACAGCCTTGGCGATGTTGCCGATCTCGTTGGCGAAGGTCACCTTGGTGGCGTGCCATACGTTGCAGGTGTACTTGATCATTTCGGCAACGGCGATGTCCTTGCGGATGATCGGCGCGTCGAGTTCTTCGTACAGCGATTGCAGAACGTCACCCGAAGCCTTGTCGAACTCACCGATCACGGTCATTGGCGGCAGGTCGTAGTCGGCGATGGCGGTGCTTTCGCGCAGGAACTCAGGGTTTACGGCAACGCCGAAATCGACGCCGGCCTTCTTGCCGGAGCAATCTTCGAGAATCGGGATGACAACGTTTGCGACCGTCCCCGGCAGCACGGTGCTGCGAACCACGATGGTGTGGCGAGTGGATTTGTCACGCAGGACAAAACCGATTTCGCGGCACACGGCTTCGATGTAGTTCAGTTCCAGGTCGCCGTTCTTCTTGCTCGGCGTACCGACGCAGATCATCGACAGGTCAGTGTCGCGAATCGCCTCGGCGAAGTTGGTGGTGCCACGCAGGCGACCGGTCTGGATACCTTGCGCCAGAAGTTCACCCAGGCCTGGTTCAACGATGGGCGATTTGCCGGCGTTGATCATATCGATCTTGTCTTTGGCAACATCGACGCCAACGACGTCATGGCCCCGTGCAGACAGGCAACCGGCACATACTGCGCCAACGTAACCCAAACCAAATATGCTGATGCGCATCGCAATTACCTCTGTGTTTTATCAAGCCATTACATGGCCGGAGTTAATGGTGTTCAGCGGTCATAGTGCACTCGGAAGTGCGGCTTACAGGCGCGACATTGCCGTGTGCTGGCATATAAGTTCCGAGTGTCTAAATAAGTGCACTCAAGGTGTGCGCAACTAGGCCTTGTTGTTATGACTTGCCCTGTTATGCAGCCAATCCTCTTTTTCAGAGAATGTTCGTGCACTGGTTCTGCGCGCTTGATCTCAGGCGTAAGGCCCGTGGATCAAGCGGTTGGGTGCTCGGGTGAGCACGTTTATAGGGGCGCGGCCATGGCCTTGTAGGGGATAGTATTAATGCGTTATCTCCTGTCCGTTCGATGTTGTCCAAATCAGGGATTAGTTAGCTAAAGTTTGTATTGCAACTTTGCTACATGAATCACTTCTCTGCGTAAGTTATCTCGTACAAGCTCGGCGAGAATCGTTACCGGTGGTATGAGCGGTGCATTTGGACATAGTTCCAGTCCGCCCATCGCCAAATCAGAAATTTTTTGAAATATTGAGGAAGATGGCACTGCTTTCATTTTGATAGCACTTGCCGTTTCGCCCTTTATATATAGGCGGATTGTCGGAAGGGATATTTTTGTGCCACCACTGTTAAAAAAAGTCAGTGCCACTACGTAAAAAAATGATTGAAGTCGAGTGAAACTAAAGTTAGATAAATGATCGATGGTTTTTTGACGCCAATAGAATGGCGATCTGGAGGGGAATTGTCAGACGATCAGCGGGCCGCGCACGAGGGGTTTCTTCCTCATGCGCAGCGCACTTGCATCACTCTGGTGCGTGATCGCGCAGGAACACCAGGCTGTCCGGTTTGGACTGCTCGGCACTGTAGCGATAGCCCTGCACATCAAACGCTTTGAGCGCAGCCGGGTCGTTGATGCGTTCTTCTATAACGAAGCGGCTCATCATGCCCCGAGCCTTTTTCGCGTAGAAGCTGATGATCTTGTACTGACCGTTCTTGAGGTCCTTGAACTCGGTATTGATGATGCGCGCGTTCAGGGCGTTGCGTTTGACCGCCGAGAAATACTCGTTGGACGCGAGGTTGAGCAGCACGTCATCACCCTGATCGGCCAGGGCTTCGTTCAGCCATTCACTGATCCGCGTGCCCCAGAAGGCATAAAGGTCCTTGCCGCGGGCATTGGCCAGTTTGGTGCCCATTTCCAGACGATACGGTTGCATCAGGTCCAGCGGACGCAGCAGGCCGTACAGACCGGACAGCATGCGCAGGTGTTGCTGTGCGTAATCGAAATCGGCTTCGCTGAAGGTTTGCGCATTCAGCCCGGTGTATACGTCGCCCTTGAATGCCAGTAATGCCTGCTTGGCGTTTTCCGGGGTGAAGGCGGGCGTCCAGCTGCCGAAGCGGGCTGCGTTGAGGCCGCCGATTTTGTCAGAGACGTGCATCAACTCGCTGATCTGCGCCGGCGTGAGGTCGCGCAACTGCATGATCAGTTCCTGGGAGTGGTCCAGATACTGCGGCTGGGTGAAGCGCTGCGTCGCCGGCGGTGTTTCGTAGTCGAGGGTCTTGGCGGGGGAAATCACCATCAGCATGAAGTCGTCTCCTTTAATCGTGGCGGCGATTCTAGGGGGTTGTTCCCGATGACTCCAGCTATCAAGGTGATAGGTGATCGGTGGTTTGCCACAATGAGTTCGGCGTGGCTGCGGGAGTTGCGGTCGGATCAGCTATAGTGCCGCGCGGGTTTTGTTATGGAGACATCCCATTGCGCATCGTTTTTCTATTATCGGCCTGGCTTTTGAGCTTCGGTGCCATGGCGGCACCGGGGGACGTGGCCACGCTCGATCGCAGCACCTGGCCGGAACAACTCAGTAACCCGACGCTGTTCGATGTCGCCTCGCGCGCGGAAATCCTCATGTTCGCCCGCGTGCTGCTGGCCAGTGAATCCCTGGACGAACCGGCGCTGGCCCAGCGCTTGGGGCTGCGCACGATCAACATGGAGTCGATCAACCGGGTTCGCCAACGCCTGTGGCAACGCTTGCTGGCCAACTACAACTTCGCCCAGCAGAGCTGCGATCAGGATGCGTCCTTCTGTTTTCTGGTCGAGGACATGCCGACCCTGCGTGAACAGGCCGGCAAATTCCAGATCAGCGAAGACAGCTATTACATCCGCTGGGCCGAACCGAGCCGCCTGTTCCATAGCCAGTATCTGGACGAACAACTGCGCAAGGCTGCGCTGTTCCCGCAGACCAGCAGTGAAGTCGATCGTTTTGGCGACTATGAGCGCAACGGCGAGGCGATGCATGACCGGCTTTTTCTGCTGACCTTCGACAGTGCCGCGAATGCGCTACCGGATAACACGGCCTGGGTCAGCGAGTTCTTGCGCAAGGCAAACATGAGCGGCACGTTCTTCGTGCTCGGCAAGGACATCCAGGCGCGCCTGACGGAGCGCTCGGTGGCCAGCCTGCAGTCGACTTACTCAGCCCAGTGCGTCGGTGTGCAAGGCTGGGAGTTTCGTTCCCACAGCCACTGGCAGGACTGGCAGGATTCAGTGCGGCGCAGCGTCGAGCTGATCAAAGGCAAGCTGCCGGAAAACTATGTGCCGCTGTTTCGCCCCCCCGATGGCCAGCGTCGCTCCGATGCCGAAGGTTTCTTCGAGGCCCAGGGCTTGCAGGTGGCACTATGGGATATCGACGCACAAGACGGTGCCGGCAAACTCAAGGCCAGTCAGAGCGCGCAACGGGTACTGACCCTGATGCTGCTGTGGCGTCATGGTGTGATCGATTTCAATGTGAAGCAGGATGGCGTGAAAACGGCGCTGCCTTGGCTGATGACGCAAACGTCGCAAAGCGGGATCGGTTGGGAGGACTGTCAGAGCGGGTTTCGCTGAAACGACAAAAGCCCGTAAACATTGGGTAAAGGGCGATTTTGGGAGCGAATTCGTTGCAGGTTGATCTCCGACTGTAAACGGGTGATGGCAGTCCGCCAAGTGCTATTGGTCAATCTGCAAAATAAACTTCAAAAAAGCGTCAAAGTGCTTTTTTCTGTCATGTGTTTTGGAGTATTACGAAGACAGACCGCCGAAACCTGCAACACAGGTGGCGTCTCCCAAGACTCCGTTTGTATGCAGTCACTTGAGTCTCCGCAGGTGAGATTCGGCGGCCCTTCGAGGCGCAGCACCGCCAAGGTATTGCGTCGACTGGCTCCCACAAAGGTGACCGAGTATGGATGATCACGGACGTAGCTCTTCTTCCAACCAGCCAATCCTTTATGTACTCGATACCAACGTATTGATTCACGATCCAAACGCACTGCTCAACTTCGAAGAACACCACGTCGCCATCCCGATGACCGTGCTCGAAGAGCTGGACAAGCTCAAGAGCGGCCATCACAGCGTTGCCGCCGAATGCCGTCAGGCCATCCGGCTGATCGACAAGACCCTGGGCGATGCCTCACCCGAGGACGTTGAGCAGGGAGTACCGATCCAGCGGGGCAAGGGCGGGCCGAAAGGTTTGCTGTCAATTCTGATGAGCAAGCGTGCCGAGCCGAACATCATTCTGCCCGAGCACCTGAACGACAACATCATCATCAACCAGTTGATCGACCTGCACGCGCGCGATCCAAAATTGCCCGTCGTGCTGGTGACCAAAGACATCAACATGCGCCTCAAGGCCCGGGCGTGCGGGATCGCGGCCGAGGACTACAGCACCGACCAACTGGTTGACGACGTCTCGTTGCTGCCAAACGGTTACCACAACATGACCGGCTCCTTCTGGGACCGTGTGAGCAAGGTCGAAACCCGTCAGGACCACGGTCGGACCTGGCATCAGGTGCAACTGATCGATAACCTGCCGGCCGTGCACATCAACGAGTTCATTATCGATGAGCAAGGTTTTGTCGGCTGGATCAAGGAGATCGAGGAAGACAAGCTGCTGATTCTGGATCTGCATCAGGAGCCTTTGCTGCACCAGGAGGCCTGGGGCCTTAAGCCGCGGGACATCTATCAGAGCCTGGCGCTGTACGCCTTGCTTGATCCGGATATCCACCTGGTCAACCTGTCCGGTGCCGCCGGTTCCGGTAAAACCATCCTGGCCCTGGCCGCGGCGATTGAGCAGACCATGGTCAGCAAGCGCTATCGCCGGATCATCGCCACCCGCAGCGTGCAGGGCCTGGACCAGGAGATCGGTTTCCTGCCCGGCACCGAAGCGGAAAAAATGGAGCCTTGGCTGGGCGCCATCACCGACAACCTCGAAGCCCTGCACATGGATGACGAAAGCACCCATGGCAGCGTCGACTACATCCTCAGCAAAGTGCCGTTGCAGTTCAAATCCCTCAACTACATTCGAGGCCGCAGCTTCCAGCAAAGTCTGATCCTGATCGATGAATGCCAGAACCTCACGCCGCACCAGATGAAAACCATCATCACCCGTGCGGGCGCCGGTTCCAAAGTGGTGTGCCTGGGCAACCTGGCGCAGATCGACACCCCTTACCTGTCCGCGACCAGCTCCGGGCTGACCTACCTCACTGAACGCTTCAAGGACTTCCCGAACGGGGTGCACATCACCCTGCAAGGGGTGCCACGTTCGATCCTGGCCGAATACGCCGAATCGCATTTGTAATTGCTTCAGACAAAACCGGGCGGCCCAAAAGGCCGCCCGGTTTTTTTATGCCCAACACATAACCCTGAGGTGACCCGATAATCAAACGTGCGGAAAATTGACCCACAGGTTTACAATCGACGCTCCTGATCAGGAGTAACCCCGTGCTGACTCATCTCGATTCCCAAGGTCGCGCCAACATGGTCGACGTCACCGAAAAAGCCGTGACGTTCCGCGAAGCGACGGCCCAAGCGCTGGTGCGCATGCTCCCCGAAACCCTGCAGATGATCGTCAGTGGCGGTCACCCCAAGGGCGATGTGTTTGCCGTGGCGCGTATTGCCGGCATTCAGGCAGCGAAGAAAACCAGTGATTTGATTCCACTGTGCCACCCGTTGATGCTCACGGGTGTGAAGGTCGAACTCAGTGCCGAAGGCGACGACAGCGTGCGCATTGTGGCGCGCTGCAAACTGTCCGGGCAGACCGGCGTCGAGATGGAAGCCCTGACTGCCGCCAGCGTTGCGGCGCTGACCATCTACGACATGTGCAAGGCCGTCGACCGCGGCATGACCATTGAAAGCGTGCGCTTGCTGGAGAAAGTCGGCGGCAAGAGCGGGCATTTCCAGGCGGACCCGTCATGAACATCACTGTGAAATTTTTTGCCCGTTATCGCGAAGCATTGGGCGTGGATTCGGTGAAGGTCGAAGGCAACTTCGCCACGGTGGACGATGTGCGGGTGTTGTTGGCCCAGCGCGATGGCGCCGAGGTGTTGGGCGAGCAGAATCTGATGTGCGCGCGCAATGAAGACCTGTGCCAACTCGACGAACCGGTCAGCGACGGCGACGAAGTGGCGTTTTTTCCGACCGTGACCGGGGGCTGAACCATGGCCATTCGCGTGCAGTCCACGGCGTTCGACCCGGGTGCCGAAGTCAATGCCATGCACGACGCCAACGTCGGCGTCGGCGCGGTGGTGAGTTTTGTTGGCTACGTGCGCGACTTCAATGACGGACTCGATGTCGCCGGGATGTTTCTCGAGCACTATCCGGGCATGACCGAAAAAGCCCTCGGCAAGATCGCCCTCGAAGCTGAGCAACGCTGGCCGTTGCTCAAGCTGCAAGTGTTGCACCGCATTGGCGCCCTGGAGCCGGGTGAGCCGATCGTCTTCGTTGGCGCCGCCAGTGCCCATCGCCAGGCAGCATTCGATGCCTGCGCCTTTGTCATGGACTACCTGAAAACCCGCGCCCCGTTCTGGAAGAAAGAAAACACCAGCGACGGCCCGCGTTGGGTGGAAGGGCGTGACAGCGATCATGCAGCGGCGGATCGCTGGAAGCAGTAATTGCTGCGGCGTTCTTTAGTCAGCCATCGCCAGCAGGCTAGCTCCCACAGGTGTTGTGTACATCGCAACGCCTTGTGGGAGCCAGCCTGCTGGCGATGGCGTCATCTGCACCACTAAAAATCTTGGTGATTCCCCACCCGACCATCGGCCGGCACGGGAACGATTTGCCCGATTGACGATTAATACATAAAAGTCCAGTATGGAATTATAAGTACAAAAAAGGCTTTCCCCCGTTCCAGCTCTTTCTTCTGTCTTGCCAAACCAACAACAACCCGCGAGAGAACGAACATGAAGAAGTTTCCCCTCATCACCGGTCTGGCCCTGAGCCTGTTGGCGTGCAGCTCTGTTTTTGCCGCCGAGAAAACCCTGCGCATCGGTATCGAAGCGGCGTATCCACCATTTGCCTCGAAAACCGATAAAGGTGAAATCGTTGGTTTCGACTACGACATCGGCAACGCCCTGTGCGCGCAGATGCAGGTCAAGTGTGTGTGGGTCGAAGGTGAGTTCGACGGTCTGATTCCTTCCTTGAAGGTGAAGAAAATCGACATGGCGCTGTCGTCCATGACCATCAACGAAGACCGCAAGAAGTCGGTGGATTTCACCCACAAGTACTACTTCACTTCCTCGCGACTGGTGATGAAGGAAGGCGCGGTCGTGGATGACCAGTACGCCAGCCTCAAGGGCAAGACGATTGGCGTGCAGCGCGCCACCACCACTGACCGTTATGCCACCGAGGTGTTCGAGCCCAAGGGCATCAACGTCAAGCGTTACGGCAACAACGAAGAAATCTACATGGACTTGGCGGCCGGTCGGCTCGATGCGATTTTTGCCGACACCATTCCGCTCAATGACTTCCTGTCGATGCCGCGGGGCAAGGGCTATGCGTTTGTCGGGCCGGAGCTGAAGGACCCGAAATACGTGGGCGAGGGTGCCGGGATTGCGGTGCGCAAGGGGAATGCGGAATTGGTCAGCCAGTTGAACACGGCCATCGATAGCATTCGGGCGAATGGCGAGTATCAGAAGATTTCCGAGAAGTACTTTAAGTCGGATATCTACGGCGATTGATCGACCGCCATCGCTAGCAGGCTAGCTCCCACAGGTTTTGTTTACACCACAAATCCATGTGGGAGCCAGCCTGCTGGCGATGGGGCCAGATCAGGCCCTGCAAGTCTTCAGCCCTTCAACTCCTTCAAATGCTTGTACACCGTCGCCCGGCCCATGTTCAGCACGTTGGCCACGTAGTTCGAGGCGCTTTTTCCCTTGAACGCGCCTTCGGCGTGCAACGCCAGTACCAGTTCACGCTTGTGATCGCGGGTCAGCAGATTCAGGCTCAGTTGGCGCTCGCGCAGCCAGGCATGCAGGAAAGTGTTGATCCGTTCCTGCCAGTCATCGCGAAACAGTGAGTCCGGTTGCGGAATCAGTTTGCTCGGCGACAGGAACAGGTCCAGCGCGGCCTTGGCATTTTCGAACAGCGAAATGTTCAGGTTGATGCACAGCACGGCCAGCGGAAGACCTTCGCTGTCGCGTAACACCGTGCTCAGGCTGCGAATCTTCTGACCATCCCAATTCAACTTTTCGTACGGCCCGATGTTTCGTTCGCTGACGTCGTCGCTGAGCATGTCTTCCAGCGCCGAGTCGTCGCCGATTTCCCGTTTCGACAGGTTGTTGGCGATGTAGTCGACCTTCTGCGTGCGCAAGTCATGCAGCACGACCTCGGCGTGAGGAAAGAACAACGTGGCGATGGCATCGGCGATCGCCCGGAAGTTATCCAGGGGTGTGTCGATCAGGGGTGGATCTATTTCGGGGGCGTTCATGCGTTGGGGCTCCGGGCAGCATCAGCGCCCCGAAAAACGGGGCTCTGAAAGTGTGCCGCAATCGTGGCGGCGCGTCACCTGAGGACGAAGATCAGCCCAGGCGGGCAGGGGAGAGCATCTTGGCGCTCAAACCGAAGCGGGTGAGTTGCTCGGGCAGCGCTTCACCGCGTACCAGCGCCGCGCTGGCCTGACCCATGGCCGGCGAGGTCTGGATGCCGTAGCCACCCTGTGCCGCGACCCAGAACAGCCCTGGCACCTGTGGATCGAAACCGGACAGCAAGTCGCCGTCGCTGACGAAGCTGCGCAGGCCGGCCCAGGTGCGGGTCGGGCGGCGGATGGTCAGGGTCGTGGCCTCTTCGATCTGGTAAATGCCCATGGCGATGTCCAGCTCTTCGGGCTGCACGTCGTGGGGTTCCACCGGGTCGGCGTTGGCCGGCGAGCCGAGGAACATCCCGGCATCGGGTTTCATGTAGAAGGATTCGTCGAGGCTGACCAGCATTGGCCAATGATGAATGTCCACGCCTTCGGGACCGGCGAAGATGAACGCCGCGCGACGCTTGGGTTGCAGTCCCAGCGGCCGGGCTCCGGCCATTTCGCCGATCTTGTCGGCCCAGGCGCCAGCCGCGTTGATGATGATCGGCGCACTGAAGGTTCCGGTGCTGCTCTGTACCTGCCAGACACCTTCGCCGTCACGGCTGAGGCTCTGTACTTCGCAGTCGGTGTGCACTTCGCTTTTGTTGCGACGGATACCGCGCAGGTAGCCTTGATGCAGGGCGTCGGTGTCGATGTCGCTGGCGGTCGGGTCGTAAATTGCGCCGTGGACTTTTTCCCGGCGCAGGATTGGCAGGCGCGCACAGGCTTCTTCGGCGCTGAGCAATTGCATCTCCGGGACCGTCGCTTGGGCGCTCAGGTATTGATTGTTCAATTCGGCCGCATCACCGGTGAAGTCCACGGTCATTTCGCCGCGTGGCGTCAGCAGCGGGTGCTCGCAGAAGCCGCTGGGCGGGGCGTCGAAAAAGTCACGGCTGGCCTGGGTCAAGGCACGAACCTGCGGGGTGCCGTAGGCGGCGGTAAACAGTGCGGCGGAACGTCCGGTGGAGTGGTAGGCCGGATGGGATTCACGTTCGAGTACCACCACGCGTCCGTGCTGCGACAGCCAGAAACCGGTGGAAGCGCCGGCGATCCCGCCGCCGATGATGATGAAGTCTGCCTGGCTCATGAGAATCTCCTGTTATCGGTTATCCCTGTAGGAGCCGGCTCGCTGGCAAGCCAGCTCCTACAGGTTTCGTATTGTTAGGGCAGCAGGCGATAGATGGCATTGGCCAGCGCGATGTCTTCCAGGCCCAGGCCGATCGAGCGGAAGAACACATGGCGGTCGTACGCGGGGCGCTGGACTTTGTCGCTGAGCAGATCCGCCAGGTCACCCACGATCGTGCTCTTGTCCCAGCCATGCTGCTCGCCGGCGATCAGCATTTCACCGGCCGAACCCGGGGTGGTCAGGCGATAGTCGCAGAACACCTGCATGTCATTGAGGCTCTGCGGCGGCACTTCGTGGGCGCGAGGGGCGTTGGTGCTGATCGAGGTGATCAGCGCCGGTTTGTTCAGGCTTGACGGGTCGATGACCGGACCGGCCGAGGAGGTGCAGAGCATGATCACATCTGCATCCTGGATGGCGGCTTCGCGGCTGTCGACGATGTTCAGGCGTGGCTCGATGCTTTTCAGCAGGTTCACGGTTTGTGCATCGTCACTCAGGCTTGGGGAATACAGGCTGATACGTTCCCAATTGCGCAGGGATTTCACGTAATGCAGGTGCGCTTGAGCAACCTTGCCGCTGCCGATGATCGCCAGGTGCGTTGCGTTCATGGGCGCAAGTGCATCGACCGCCACAACGGTCGTCGCGGCGGTGCGCGCGGTGGTCAGTTCGCCGGCATCACACAGCAGCAATGGCTGGCCGGTCTGCATCGACATCAGCAGCGTCCACGCAGTCACCAGCGGCCCCTGTTCGCGCACGATGTACGGCGACGTCTTGACCCCGTAGACACCGTCCTGCGCCAGCACGCCCAAATAGTTGATGAAGTCGCCCGCGCCCTGCGGGAATTCCACCAACTGCTGCGCCGGTTGCACGGCATGTCCGGCAGCCAGGTCGCGAAACAGTTTGCGCAGGATCTGCGGCACATCAACCTGCGCCAGCAGTTCGCGGGCCTGGGCTTGGTTAATCACATGAGGCGTACTGGGCATGGTCGGCTCCGGATGCGGAAATAAACTAATTTGTCTATTATGGACTTTTAGTTATCGCCGGCAAGCTCCTGTTGAAAAAGCCGGACGAAAAAAAAGCGCAGTCCGTTTCCGGCTGCGCCTTTTTGCAAAGGGTCCGTTACGGACGTTTGCGTTCAACCGCCCGCAACAGATGCGTCGGTGGCGTTTCACAGCTGATTTTCTTGCCCAGCAGCGCCTCGATGGACGGCAGCTGGTAGGAGTCGTCTTCACCGGCAAAGCTGATGGACACACCATCGGCACCGGCGCGCCCGGTACGACCGATGCGGTGCACGTAATCGTCCGGGACTTCAGGCAGGGTGAAGTTGATCACATGGCTGATGCCGTCGATGTGAATACCGCGACCGGCCACGTCGGTGGCGACCAGTACACGGATCTTGCCTTCGCGGAAACCTTCCAGGGTCTTGATGCGCTTGTGTTGCGGCACGTCGCCGGACAGCTGCGCGGCGTTGATGCCGTCGCGCACCAGGCGTTCTTCGATGCGTCGCACTTCATCTTTGCGGTTGGCAAACACGATCACTCGCTCCCAACCGTTGTCGTTGACCAGGTTGTAGAGCAGTTTGTATTTGTCGGCACCGGCCACCGCGTAAATGTGCTGCTCGACGTTTTCGCTGGCCACGTTGGTGACTTCGATTTCGACGATCGCAGGATCGGTGGTCCATTGCTTGGCCA
Source organism: Pseudomonas sp. TNT2022 ID1044 (assembly GCF_028656895.1). Taxonomy (NCBI): domain Bacteria; kingdom Pseudomonadati; phylum Pseudomonadota; class Gammaproteobacteria; order Pseudomonadales; family Pseudomonadaceae; genus Pseudomonas; species Pseudomonas sp. TNT2022 ID1044. The sequence goes on from NZ_JAMDHB010000017.1 coordinate 35,767, forward strand.
GGTTCATCACGTCTTCGGTGAAGGTCGCGGAGAACAGCAGCGTCTGGCGCTCGGCCTTCGGCGGCGTCTGACGAATGATCTGGCGCACTTGTGGGATGAAGCCCATGTCGAGCATACGGTCGGCTTCGTCGAGCACCATCACTTCGACCATGTCCAGGTGCACATCGCCGCGCTGGTTGAAGTCCAGCAGGCGGCCCGGGGTGGCGACGAGAATGTCGCAGTGGCGGGCTTCGAGGTGCTTGAGTTGCTTGTCGAAGTCCATGCCGCCCACGAACGTCATGACGTTGAGGCCGGTATATTTGGTCAGGTCGGCGGCGTCTTTGGCGATCTGTACCACCAGTTCGCGGGTCGGGGCGATGATCAAAGCCCGCGGCTCACCCATGTAACGCTCTTTCGGCGGCGGGGTTTGCAGCAGCTGAGTGATGATCGAGATCAGGAACGCGGCGGTTTTGCCGGTGCCGGTCTGGGCGCGGCCGATGGCGTCTTTGCCGGCGAGGGTGAAGCCCAGCACCTGCGCCTGGATCGGCGTGCAGTACGGGAAGCCCAGGTCCTGGATGGCGTGCATCAGTTCCGGGGCGAGTTTGAAATCGTGGAAGCGGGTTTTGCCTTCCTGGGGTTCGACGACAAAATCTTCGAGTTTCCAGGGGATGACCGGCGCCTTGGGCTTGGGTTCACGACGCGGTTTGGCAGGTTTCGGTGTTTCGCTATGCGGTTGCTCGGCGGCGGCTGGCGCAACAGGCTGGGCAGCCGCTGGGTTCCGAGGCTCGTGTCTCGGTGCCGCTACAGGGGCGGTCCGGCCAGGCTGATTACCGTCGGTGCGGTGGCTGGGGGTGTGAGACGGAGCGCTGGGGACTGGCGCGAGTTGCTCAGTCTCGCTTTTACCGAACATTTTCTTGAGTGCTTTGAGCACGGTCATCTCATCAATTGGTTAAGGAATGTACGCCGGCCAGTGTAATGCAAGAATCGGGCGCGGCGTAGTGGGATGGATCAAAGGGCTCTTTTAATCAAAAAAAGCAAAAAAGTGCTCAGCGCAAGCGCTCGACAAGCCAGGCACCGATGTCGCGAATCTCTTCGGGTAACACTTCGTGGCCCATTGGGTATTCCTGCCATGTCACGGTGACACCATGGTGCTTCAAATACTCGTAGGCGCTGCGGCCCATCGAGTTCTGCACCACGTCGTCGTACTGGCCATGCAGGCACAGCACCGGAATGCGCTGCTGACTGGCGGATAATTCCAGTTCATCGCTGAAAGTCGGGGCATAGGTGGAGAGGGCAAGTACGCCACCCAATGGCCCCTGCCATTTCAGGAAGGCGGTGTGAAACACCACGGCGCCGCCCTGGGAAAAACCGGCCAGAAAAATGCGCGAGGCGTCTATTCCGGTGGCTCGCTGGTCCTCGATCAACTTGATGATTCTTTGTGCCGACGCTTCCAGCTGTTCACGGTTGATCGCGCGGGCCGGGCTCATGGCCAATATGTCGTACCAGCTCGGCATCTCGTAGCCACCATTAATAGTGACTGCGCAGGTCGGTGCCTGAGGCAGAACGAAGCGCGTGCTCAGCAACGTTTCCTGCAGGGCTTCGGCCACTGGCAGGAAGTCATAGCGATCGGCGCCCAGGCCGTGCAGCCAGATCACGCAGGCGTCTGCGGACTTGACGGGTTCAAGGATCAAGGGCTCGGTCATGGCTGCTCCAATATTGTGCGTGCGCTCCTATTCAGTGCGAGGTCTGGGTGCGCGTCTGGTTGATCAGTTACGAAGATGTCGCAAGGGTACAAGTTTTGCTATTGACCTGTCGCTTAACCGCTTTAGCGACCGGAGTGGTACGGGCTTTGCTATGGGGAAGCGGTGCAACTTATCTCGCGCCCGGCGGTAACACTATCAGTGTACTGCTGACCGCGGGATAGCAAAAATCCGGTGATGGATGTTCGCCAGTGGCCGCTACGGGCTTCGCGAACGTGAAAGGGCTACAGCCCGTTCGGCCGATTGGTGAGAAGTGAGTAGTCCGTTATGTGGATTTTCTCCTACTAGACTCATGGCTACGGTCCTTACGTCGGTTGACCCTCAAAAAAGCCAACACGGGTCGACAACGCCTCAAAAGGGTGCGACTGGACTCACGCTCCGACACAACAAGAGCAAAACTGGAGGTTTGAATGAAGATGTTGAAATCCACCCTGGCCGTCGTAACTGCAGCCGCAGTACTCGGCGTCAGTGGGTTCGCTCAGGCGGGCGCGACCCTGGATGCAGTGCAGAAAAAAGGTTTCGTACAGTGCGGCGTCAGCGATGGCCTGCCTGGTTTCTCGGTTCCAGATGCCACCGGCAAGATCGTCGGTATCGATGCTGACTACTGCCGCGCTGTCGCCGCTGCAGTTTTTGGCGACGCGACCAAGGTCAAGTTCAGCCAGTTGAACGCCAAGGAGCGCTTCACCGCGCTGCAGTCCGGCGAAATCGACATTCTGTCGCGCAACACCACCATGACCAGCTCGCGTGACGCGGGCATGGGTCTGAAATTCCCGGGTTTCATCACCTACTACGACGGCATCGGCTTCCTGGTTAACAGCAAGCTGGGCGTGAAGAGTGCCAAGGAACTGGACGGTGCAACCATCTGCATCCAGGCCGGTACCACCACCGAGCTGAACGTTTCCGACTACTTCCGCGGCAACGGTCTGAAATACACCCCGATCACTTTCGACACCTCCGACGAAAGCGCCAAGTCGCTGGAATCCGGTCGTTGCGACGTGCTGACCTCCGACAAGTCCCAGCTGTTCGCCCAGCGCAGCAAGCTGGCCTCGCCGAAGGACTACATTGTTCTGCCGGAAACCATTTCCAAAGAACCTCTGGGCCCGGTCGTACGTAACGGCGACGACGAGTGGCTGGCGATCGTGCGCTGGACTGGCTACGCCATGCTCAACGCTGAAGAAGCCGGTATCACTTCGAAAAACGTCGAAGCTGAAGCCAAGGCCACCAAGAACCCGGACGTTGCACGTCTGCTGGGTACCGACGGTGAATACGGCAAAGACCTGAAAGTGAAGAAAGACTGGGTCGTACAGATCGTCAAGCAAGTCGGCAACTACGGCGAAGTGTTCGAGAAAAACCTCGGCAAGAACACTCCGCTGGAAATCGACCGCGGGCTGAATGCCTTGTGGAACGCTGGCGGCATTCAATACGCACCACCAGTGCGCTGATGGTTCTATCACCCGGTGGGCCAACCACCGGGTGATGTTCTGTTCCATTATTTCCGGGGCACTTCATGCAAAATTCAATCGGCGCACCAAAGCAGAGGCTCAGCCTCAGCGATCCACGAGTGCGTGCTTGGGTATTCCAGATCATCACGATTATCGGGGTGGTCTCGTTAGGCTGGTTTCTGTTCGACAACACGCAAACCAACCTTCAGCACCGGGGCATTACCTCCGGTTTCGACTTTCTGGAGCGCAGTGCCGGTTTCGGCATCGCTCAACATCTGATCGACTACACCGAAGCGGACAGCTATGCCCGCGTGTTCGTCATCGGTCTGCTCAATACGCTGCTGGTGACCTTCATCGGCGTGATCCTGGCGACGATCCTTGGCTTCATCGTCGGTGTGGCGCGGCTGTCGAAGAACTGGATCATCGCCAAAGTGGCGACGGTGTATGTGGAAGTCTTCCGTAACATTCCGCCGCTGCTGCAGATCCTGTTCTGGTACTTCGCGGTATTCCTGACCATGCCAGGGCCGCGCAACAGCCATAACTTCGGCGACAACTTCTTCGTCAGCAGCCGTGGCTTGAACATGCCGGCCGCGCTGATGGCCGACGGTTTCTGGGCGTTTGCCATCAGCGTCGTGGTGGCCATCATTGCCATCGTGCTGATGTGCCGCTGGGCCAACAAGCGCTTCGAAGCCACCGGCGTGCCGTTCCACAAGTTCTGGGTCGGCCTGGCGATGTTCCTGGTGATCCCGACGCTGTGCGCGCTGATTTTCGGTGCACCGGTGCACTGGGAAAAGCCGGAGCTCAAGGGCTTCAACTTTGTCGGTGGGTGGGTGCTGATCCCGGAACTGCTGGCCTTGACCCTGGCCCTGACCGTGTACACCGCGGCGTTCATCGCCGAAATCGTGCGCTCGGGCATCAAGTCGGTCAGCCACGGCCAGACCGAAGCGGCGCATTCCCTCGGCCTGCGTAACGGTCCGACCCTGCGCAAGGTGATCATCCCGCAAGCCCTGCGCGTGATCATTCCACCGCTGACCAGTCAATACCTGAACCTGGCGAAGAACTCCTCGCTGGCGGCCGGTATCGGTTATCCGGAAATGGTGTCGCTGTTTGCCGGCACGGTGCTGAACCAGACCGGTCAGGCGATCGAGGTGATTGCCATCACCATGAGCGTGTACCTGGCGATCAGTATCAGCATTTCCCTGCTGATGAACTGGTACAACAAGCGCATTGCGCTGATCGAGCGGTAAGGAAAAGCGCATGAGTACTCATACTTTCAAACCTGACATGCCTCCACCGAGCAGCAGCATCGGTATGGTGGCGTGGATGCGCGCGAACATGTTCTCCAGCTGGCTCAACACCCTGCTGACCCTGTTCGCGTTCTACCTGATCTACCTGGTGGTTCCGCCGATCCTGCAGTGGGCGATCATCGACGCCAACTGGGTCGGCACCAGCCAGGCCGACTGCACCAAGGAGGGCGCCTGCTGGGTGTTCATCCAGCAGCGTTTCGGCCAGTTCATGTACGGCTACTATCCGCCGGAAATGCGCTGGCGCGTGGACCTGACCGTGTGGCTGGCGGTCATCGGCGTGGCACCGTTGTTCATCTCGCGCTTCCCGCGTAAAGCGGTGTACGGCCTGAGCTTCCTGGTGCTGTATCCGATCATTGCCTGGTGCCTGCTGCACGGTGGCGTTTTCGGCCTGGCCCAAGTGGCGACCAGCCAGTGGGGCGGCCTGATGCTGACCCTGGTGATCGCTACCGTCGGTATCGCCGGTGCGTTACCGCTGGGGATTGTCCTGGCGCTGGGCCGTCGTTCGAACATGCCGGCGATTCGTGTGGTCTGTGTGACCTTCATCGAATTCTGGCGCGGCGTGCCGTTGATCACGGTGCTGTTCATGTCTTCGGTGATGTTGCCGTTGTTCCTGCCTGAAGGCATGAACTTCGACAAACTGCTGCGGGCACTGATCGGCGTGATTCTGTTCCAGTCGGCCTATGTGGCCGAGGTGGTTCGCGGCGGTCTGCAAGCGATCCCTAAAGGTCAGTACGAAGCGGCCGCGGCGATGGGCCTGGGTTATTGGCGCAGCATGGGCCTGGTGATTCTGCCGCAAGCCTTGAAGCTGGTGATCCCCGGTATCGTCAACACGTTCATTGCACTGTTCAAGGACACCAGTCTGGTGATCATCATCGGCTTGTTCGACCTGCTCAACAGCGTCAAACAAGCGGCTGCCGATCCGAAGTGGCTGGGCATGGCCACCGAAGGCTACGTGTTCGCGGCCCTGGTGTTCTGGATTTTCTGTTTTGGTATGTCGCGCTATTCCATGCATCTGGAACGCAAGCTCGACACTGGCCACAAGCGCTAAGGCGCTACCCAATTTAGGAAGTTTTGTGATGAGCGAAGCAATCAAACAGCCTGTAAGCCCTGAAGGCATTATTCAGATGCAGGGCGTGAACAAGTGGTACGGCCAGTTTCACGTACTCAAGGACATCAACCTCAACGTCAAGCAGGGCGAGCGTATCGTTCTGTGCGGGCCGTCGGGTTCCGGCAAGTCCACCACCATCCGCTGCCTCAATCGTCTGGAAGAGCACCAGCAGGGTCGTATCGTGGTCGACGGCGTGGAACTGACCAACGACCTCAAGCAGATCGAAGCGATCCGTCGCGAAGTCGGCATGGTGTTCCAGCACTTCAACCTGTTCCCGCACCTGACCATCCTGCAGAACTGCACCCTGGCGCCGATGTGGGTACGCAAGATGCCCAAGCGCAAGGCCGAGGAAATCGCCATGCACTACCTGGAACGCGTACGCATTCCGGAACAGGCGCACAAGTACCCGGGGCAGTTGTCCGGCGGTCAGCAACAGCGTGTGGCGATCGCTCGCGCGCTGTGCATGAAACCGAAAATCATGCTGTTCGACGAACCGACGTCCGCCCTCGATCCGGAAATGGTGAAAGAGGTACTGGACACCATGATCGGCCTGGCCGAAGACGGCATGACCATGCTCTGCGTGACCCACGAAATGGGCTTCGCCCGTACCGTGGCCAACCGCGTGATCTTCATGGACAAGGGCGAAATCGTCGAACAGGCTGCGCCGAACGACTTCTTCGACAACCCGCAAAATGATCGGACCAAGCTGTTCTTGAGCCAGATTTTGCATTGATCGACGCTTGGCAGTGAAATAAACCCGGACTGAGTTCCGGGTTTATTTTTACCTGGGTTTTTGTCATCACACCTGTGCTGTTTCCTGTTCCGGGAAGTGCGCGGCCAGCAACCGCCGCAAGTCAGTGCCATCGTTGATCGCGTGTATTTCGGCGAGCAGGTGAGGGTGACGATCCAGCAGGCGCATAAGATTGAACAAGGGTTGAGGCGGTGGAAGCTCGCCGCGTTCGTAGCGGGAAAAAGCGTTGTGACCTCCACCGGATAGCAATTTCACTGCTTCTTTTTGCGTGAGGTGCAATTTGCGGCGGATGCGTTTCATCTCGGCGCCCATCACCTGGAAGCACTCTTCGAGCAATTTATCGCCGGCGTCGGAATATCGTTCGGCGCTGTCAGTATCGTTATCGAAAATGATCTCGCCACAGGCTTTGCATTCCCAACCTGCAATGTCGTGCACCCAACGTGAAACGTTCTTGTAGTCGACAGTCAAACTGCGACGTTCGAAATGTTGCATCGCCTCTTGAGTACCACAGCTCATGCATTGCCGTGTATTCATAGATTCTTCTCCTTGAAAGAGATCACGGGAGGACCGCCGTTGGGGCAGTAGGTGATTTTTATGTACAACTCCAAATCGTGAAATCCAATGTGGTAAACGTCCTGCCAGTTTCGGTGGCTGGTGTAGCAAGTCATGGACTTGTAGAACATCCGGCGATCCAGCGAGCAGATGGCTTGCTGCATATGTTTGAGGTGTAACCCCATGCCCTTGCCCGAGCTCATCGCGCTTCCGGTAAAGGCTTTGGCACCCAGCCTGATGACCTCTTGCTTCACTACCGCCAGCTCGTAATGCGGTGTGTTCTTTTCCATAAGAAACCAAAACCCTGTCCCTGAAATTACCCTTAAAGGGTAATTTTGACTAATCGAAAATCCCGCTCCATTTCCTGCCTTATGACGGTAGGTGGTTGCCGTCCTACATGAAGCTGACTACCATGTCAGAAAATTCATCCTATGATTGGATGAAAGGGCGAATCCTATGTCAGAAATTTCTCCATTAGTTAAACGGTCCCTGGTCGATCAGGCCCTGGACCAGTTGCGCCAGCGCATTACCCAAGGTGTGTGGATGGTCGGCCAGCGCTTGCCCACCGAGCCTGAGCTCTCGGCCGAATTGGGCATTAGTCGCAACACCGTGCGTGAAGCCATGCGCGTGTTGGCGTTTTCCGGATTGATTGAAATCCGCCAGGGTGACGGCAGTTATTTGCGTGCGGTGGTCGATCCGCTGGATACCTTGAAGGCGTTGTCCAGTTGTTCGCGGGAGCAGGCGCGCGAGACCCGGCACATCCTTGAAGTCGAGGCCATCGGCTTGGCGGCCTTGCGCCGTACCGACGAGGATTTGGTGGCGCTACGCGAAGCACTGGGTGTCAGCGGCAGCCACTATCACGGCGACCTCGACACTTATATCGCCTGTGACCTGGTGTTCCACCGTCGCCTGGTGGACGCCGCGCACAACCCGAGGCTCAGCGAGTTGTATCGCTACTTCTCCAGCGTCGTCGGCGCGCAGTTGCGCCACTGCCTGAACATCACTCCCCGACGCCAGGAAGTGTTCGACCTGCACATCGCACTGCTCGATGCCGCCGAACAACGCGACCCGGAGCGGGCCAAAGCCCTGTCGAGGCAGTTGATCAATGAACCTTGAAACCGAGAACACCCTGTCCAGCCAGTACAGCAACATCGCTGAAACCAAGCGAACCGCGGAGCTCGATGCACTGCTGATCGATGCCGAGACCGATGACGAGCAGGTCCAGCAAACTCATCCGGTACTGCGTCGGCCATGGTTGTTGCTGTTGGGCTTGATTCTGGTGGCGCTGAACCTGCGACCGGCGTTGTCGAGCATGGCGCCGATGCTCAGCGACGTGTCGAAGTCCCTCGGTCTGTCGGCCTCCCAGGCCGGTTTGCTGACAACGCTGCCGGTACTTTGCCTCGGCCTGTTCGCGCCGTTGGCGCCGCTGCTGGCGCGTCGCTTCGGTGCCGAGCGGGTAGTACTGGGCATTTTGCTGACCCTTGCTGGCGGAATCATCCTGCGCAGCGCTTTTGGTGAAACCGGTTTGTTTGCCGGCAGCGTGTTGGCCGGTGCCAGCATCGGCGTGATCGGCGTCTTGCTGCCGGGCATCGTCAAGCGTGACTTCCCGAAACAGGCTGGCACCATGACCGGTGTCTACACCATGGCCCTGTGTCTGGGGGCGGCGATGGCGGCGGGGGCGACCGTGCCGTTGAGCGAGCATTTCGACAAGAGCTGGGCCATGGGTCTTGGCTTCTGGGTGATTCCAGCGCTGGTCGCTGCGCTGTTCTGGATGCCGCAAGTGGGGCAAAAGCACGGCGCGCACCATGCCGCCTACCGCGTTCGAGGTTTGCTGCGCGACCCGCTAGCCTGGCAGGTGACCTTGTACATGGGCCTGCAATCGTCGCTGGCCTACATCGTGTTCGGCTGGTTGCCGTCGATCCTCATCGGTCGCGGCCTGACGCCGACCCAGGCCGGTCTGGTGCTGTCCGGTTCAGTGATCGTGCAACTGGTCAGCTCCCTGGCAGCACCGTGGCTGGCCACGCGGGGCAGGGATCAACGCCTGGCCATCGTGATCGTCATGACGCTGACGCTTGGCGGTTTGTTCGGCTGCCTGTATGCACCGATCGAAGGCTTGTGGGGCTGGGCGATTGTGCTGGGGCTGGGCCAGGGCGCAACGTTCAGCCTGGCGTTGACCTTGATCGTATTACGCTCGCGGGACGCCCATGTGGCGGCGAACCTGTCGAGCATGGCCCAAGGTTTCGGTTACACGCTGGCATCCATGGGGCCGTTCGCGGTGGGTATCGTGCATGACTGGACCGGCGGCTGGACGGCCGTGGGCTGGATCTTCGGTGTGATTGGCCTCGGCGCGATCATCGCCGGCCTGGGTGCAGGGCGTTCGCTGTATGTGCAGGTGGTCAGCGAAAAAATCTGAAAGCGTTGAACCACAGCGTATAAGTGGCCCCGGTATTCTTGCGGCAAATGCTGATAGTGTTTGGCACTTTTGCGGACTATCGTGCAAGCAATCCTTCGAAGCCAATTGCAATAACAGGGAGCCTGTCCATGAGTGATGCCCACAGCGCACTGATCACCCAGTTCTACCAAGCCTTCCAGCGGCTGGATGCCGAGGCCATGAGCGCCTGCTACACCGATGATGTGGTGTTCAGTGATCCTGCGTTCGGCGAGCTCCGTGGCCGTGATGCTGGCGACATGTGGCGCATGCTCACCACCCGGGCCAAGGATTTTTCCCTGACCTTCGATAACGTCCGCGCTGACGAGCGTACCGGTGGCGCTCATTGGGTAGCGACCTATCTGTTCAGCCAGACCGGCAACACGGTGATCAACGACGTCCAGGCGCGTTTCGTTTTCCGTGACGGCAAGATTTGCGAGCACCACGACAGTTTTGATTTGTGGAAGTGGTCGCGCCAGGCCCTGGGTTTCAAAGGCTTGCTGCTGGGCTGGACACCCGTGGTGCGCAACGCCGTCCGCGCACAAGCGCTGAAGGGGCTGAAGGCATTCCAGGCCAGTCGCTGATAAGATCGCAGCTTGTTTCCTTTCAAGCCCTGATCGTGACGTGAACAGCCCAAGCGAATCCCCCATCAGCAAACCCTGGTTCGTTTACCTCGTGCGCGCGGCCAATGGTTCGCTCTATTGCGGGATCAGCGACGATCCGGTGCGCCGTTTCGCCAAGCATCAAAGCGGCAAGGGCGCACGGTTTTTTCTGTCCAGCCCGGCCATGGCGCTGGTCTACACCGAAGCCTGCCGTGACAAAAGCGAAGCGTTGCGTCAGGAACGGCTGATCAAAAAACTTCGCAAAAGCGCCAAGGAATGCCTGGTGGCGAGTGCCGCTGCGGCCTTATCAATCTGACTGATGGGTTCCCATCAGGCAGATCTGTAGGCTGCTAAGCGTTTGCACGCTAAGCTGCGGGCTCCTGATCTTTGCGGCGGAGCCGAGCATGTCCGAGTTGATTCTGCATCATTACCCCACGTCGCCCTTTGCGGAAAAGGCGCGGTTGCTGCTGGGTTTCAAAGGGTTGTCCTGGCGTTCGGTAAAGATCTCGCCGGTGATGCCAAAACCCGATCTCACCGCCCTGACCGGTGGCTACCGCAAGACGCCGGTGTTGCAGATCGGCGCGGACATCTATTGCGATACGGCACTGATTGCCCGTCGGCTGGAACAGGAAAAAGCCCTGCCGGCGTTCTTCCCGGAAGGCCAGGAAATGATCGCCGCTTCGTTCGCCACGTGGGCCGACTCGGTGGTGTTCCAGCACGCGGTCAGCCTGGTGTTTCAACCGGAATCGGTCGCCGTTCGCTTCGGCAATTTGCCGCCGGAAGCGATCAAGGCGTTTCTCGCTGACCGCGCCGGATTGTTCAGCGGTGGCAGTGCGACCAAACTGTCCGCCGAGCAGGCCAAGCATCAATGGCCGACAATCATGTCGCGCCTGGAGCAACAGTTGCAGCGTGAGCAGGGCGATTATCTGTTCGGCGAGCCCTCGATTGCCGACTTCGCACTCGCACACCCGATGTGGTTCCTCAAGGCAACGCCCGTGACCTCGCCGCTTGTGGATAACTATCCGGCGGTCTCGGCATGGTTGTCGCGTGTACTGGGTTTCGGCCACGGTGCGCCGAGCGAGATGACTTCTGAAGAAGCGCTGGAGGTTGCACGCAACGCTACGCCGGCGGCATTGCCGGATGAAGTGTTTGAAGATCCGAATGGGTTCAAGGCTGGCCAGAAGGTGATCATTGCCGCGACCGACTATGGCGTCGATCCGGTGGCGGGTGAGTTGTTGTTTGCGGGGAGCGAGGAATTGATCGTGCGCCGCGAAGACGAACGTGGCGGTGTGGTGCATGTGCACTTCCCGCGCTTTGGTTTCCGCATCGAAGCCTGCTGACTCAGGCATTCACCTATGGCGAGGGAGCAAGCTCCCTCGCCATAGCATCGTGTGTATCTGATGGATTACTTCAATGCAGCCAGAATCGCATCCGGGTCATACCCGCGAATCAGTGTTCCGTTCACATCGATGATCGGAATCCCGCCACCACCCAGCGCCTCGTAATCCTTGCGCGCCACGGCATCTTTTTCGATATCGAATTCCTTGTACGGAATGCCTTTCTGATCGAGAAAGCGCCGGGTCAGTTTGCAGTAGCCACACCATTCGGTGGCGTAGAGCACGACGTTGGCCTTGGCCTGGGTCTGCTCGGACACCACTTGCGAGGGGTTGAACACCCGCTCGATCTTGCCCCAGTTCTGATAGACCACCACCACCAGCAGGATCAGCAGGCATTTCTTCAGGACGTTACCGAGCATCAGTTACGTCGCTTGAGCTGGTCAGTCAGCGAGGTCGGCAAGCCTTTGATGATCAGCGTACCGGCTTCTTCGTCATACTCGATCTTCGAGCCCAGCAGGTGTGCCTCGAAACTGATCGACAGGCCTTCGGCACGACCAGTGAAACGACGGAACTGGTTGAGGGTGCGTTTATCGGCCGGAATCTCCGGCGACAGCCCGTAGTCCTTGTTGCGGATGTGGTCATAGAAAGCCTTGGGGCGATCTTCATCGATCAGCCCAGAGAGCTCTTCAAGGCCCATCGGCTCACCCATTTTGGCCTGGCTGCTGGCGTAGTCGACCAGGGTCTTGGTCTTCTCGCGAGCGTCGTCTTCCGGCAAGTCTTCGCTTTCGACGAAGTCGCTGAACGCCTTGAGCAAGGTACGGGTCTCGCCCGGGCCGTCGACGCCTTCCTGGCAACCGATGAAGTCGCGGAAGTATTCCGAGACTTTCTTGCCATTCTTGCCTTTGATAAACGAAATGTACTGCTTGGATTGTTTGTTGTTCTGCCACTCGGACACGTTGATCCGCGCCGCCAGATGCAACTGGCCCAGGTCGAGGTGGCGTGACGGGGTTACATCCAGTTCGTCGGTCACGGCCACGCCTTCGCTGTGGTGCAGCAGGGCGATCGCGAGATAGTCGGTCATGCCTTGTTGATAGTGCGCGAACAGCACGTGCCCACCGACCGAGAGGTTGGATTCTTCCATCAGCTTTTGCAGGTGTTCCACTGCTACGCGGCTGAAGGCGGTGAAGTCCTGAGCGCCGTCGAGATACTCCTTCAACCAGCCGCTGAATGGAAAGGCACCGGACTCCGGATGAAACAGACCCCAGGCCTTGCCTTGCTTGGCGTTGTAGCTTTCATTGAGGTCGGCAAGCATGTTCTCGATGGCTGCGGACTCGGCCAGTTCAGAGTCGCGAGCGTGGAGAACTGCAGGCGTACCGTCGGGTTTTTTGTCGATCAGGTGGACGATGCAATGACGGATCGGCATGGGCTTCTCGGCTGATTGAAGAGAGGAGGGCAGGCTCCCCCGAAAAAGCGCTCAGTGTACCGCAACCGCTGGTTTTGGCGCGGTGCGAAGAGCGATTCCGGGGTGGCCGGTGACGCTTATGCGGTTTTTTCCCGGTTTAAAGCAATAAAGCTGACCAAATGGGTAGCTAGAGGCGGATATTTCCCCGTCTCTGTGCTAGTTTTGCCCGGTCTTGCGCGAAGTCACTGCGTTAAGCCTGCAGTCAGCTTTTGTCAGGTCGAACCAAACCCTGATTTCGGTATCTATAACCCCGATCCCGAGGTTATTCGCCGAGGGTGCCAGATCCAGAAGATCGGGCTCGATGGCTGACATTGCACTCTGCAATCCATATGAATTTGATAGGGAAGGAACACTACATGGCTCTTACTAAAGACCAACTGATCGCCGACATCGCTGAAGCTATCGACGCGCCAAAAACCACCGCGCGTAACGCTCTGGACCAACTGGGCCAAATCGTTGCTGATCAGCTGGAAAACGGCGGCGAAATTACTTTGCCAGGTATCGGCAAGCTGAAAGTGACTGAGCGTCCTGCCCGTACCGGCCGCAACCCTTCGACTGGCGCTGCCATCGAAATCGCTGCCAAGAAAGTGATCAAGCTGGTTGTGGCCAAAGGCCTGACCGACGCTGTTAACAAGTAAGACTTGTTAAAAAAAGCCGTGCGCTGGAGCAATCCGGGCACGGTTTTTTTGTGCCTGCGATTTGCCACGAACACGCTATAACCATTGTGCGAGCCTGCTCGCGATTGCGCTGGATCAGTGTCATTGAATTCGACTGAGACACCGTATTCGCGAGCAGGCTCGCTTCCGCAAGGCTGACTGACTTCAGCTTTTCTGCACCCAACGCTCGCGACGCCAGATCTGCTGCTCGGATTGGGTCTTGAAGGTCCAGGCCACGAAGCGGCTCTGCTTCTGCCCCTGGGACATTTCCACCACTTGGCTTTGCAGCACACCTGCTTTTTTCAGCGCAGTCTGGATGGCCGGCAGGTTCGAGGCTTTCGACACCAGGGTGCTGAACCACAACGCCTGCTGGCTGACCTGCGCACTCTCGGCGATCAGTTGTGTGACGAATCGCGCCTCGCCACCCTCGCACCACAATTCCGCCGCCTGGCCACCAAAGTTCAGCACCGGCAGTTTGCGCTTCGGATCGGCCTTGCCCAGTGCCCGCCATTTGCGCGTGCTGCCCTTGGTCGCTTCCTCCAGCGAGGCGTGGAATGGCGGGTTACACATGGTCAGGTCAAAACGTTCACCGGGTTCGAGCAACCCCAGCAGGATGTGCTTGGGATTGCTCTGCTGGCGCAACTGGATGGCCTTGTTCAGCCCATTGGATTGCACGATGGCTTTGGCGGAGGCCAGGGCTGTGGCGTCGATTTCCGAGCCGAGGAACTGCCAGCGATAGTCGCTATGTCCGATCAGCGGATACACGCAATTCGCGCCCATGCCCACGTCCAGCACCTTAACCGCCGCGCCACGCGGGATCACACCGTCGTTGCCTGCGGCCAGCAGATCGGCCAGGAAGTGCACGTAGTCGGCACGGCCCGGTACCGGTGGGCATAGATAATCGGCCGGAATGTCCCAATGGGCGATGCCATAGAACGACTTCAGTAGCGCGCGGTTGAACACGCGTACCGCGTCCGGGCTGGCGAAGTCGATGCTTTCCTTGCCATACGGGTTGATGATCACGAATTTCGCCAGTTCCGGCGTGGTTTTGATCAGCGCCGGGAAGTCGTAGCGACCTTGATGGCGATTGCGCGGATGCAGGCTGGCCTTCTCGCGCGGTTCCACGGCTTTGGCCGGGGTCGCGGACTCAGGCTTTTTGCGCGCAGGTTTCGGTGTACGGGGGGCGGTCATGGCGGTGGTCGATTCGGGTATGGCTAAAAGTGGCGGGTATTGTCCCACATCCTGTGGGAGCGAGCCTGCTCGCAAATGCGGTTTGTCATTGAGCATTGATGTTGGCTGACACTGCGTCTTCGCGAGCAGGCTCGCTTCCACAGGAGGTCAGGGGGGTGGACAATGTGGCATAAAAAAGGGAGGCCACATGGGCCTCCCTTTTTCATTGCGATTCGCCGTTACAGGCTGGCAATCCGCGCATGCTGCTCGGCCAGCTTGCCCAGCGCCTGTTCGGCTTCGGCCAGTTTGGCGCGTTCTTTCTCGATGACTTCGGCGGGTGCCTTGTCAACGAAACCGGCGTTGGACAGCTTGCCGCCGACGCGTTGTACTTCGCCTTGCAGGCGCTGGATTTCCTTGTCCAGACGCGCCAGCTCGGCACCTTTGTCGATCAGGCCAGCCATGGGCACCAGCACTTCCATCTCGCCAACCAGGGCAGTGGCGGACAGCGGTGCTTCTTCGCCCGCAGCCAGTACGGTGATCGATTCCAGACGCGCCAGCTTCTTCAGCAAGGCTTCGTTCTCGGTCAGGCGACGCTGATCTTCAGTGCTGACATTTTTCAGGAACAACGGCAGCGGTTTGCCCGGCCCGATGTTCATCTCGCCACGGATGTTCCGCGTGCCGAGCATCAGGCCCTTGAGCCATTCGATGTCGTCTTCGGCCGCCTGATCGATGCGTGTTTCGTTGGCCACTGGCCAAGGTTGCAGCATGATCGTCTTGCCCTCGATACCGGCCAGCGGCGCGATGCGCTGCCAGATTTCTTCGGTGATGAACGGCATGAACGGGTGCGCCAGGCGCAGGGCCACTTCCATTACGCGAACCAGCGTGCGACGAGTGCCGCGCTGACGCTCGACCGGCGCGTTTTCATCCCACAGCACAGGTTTGGACAGTTCCAGGTACCAGTCGCAATACTGGTTCCAGATGAACTCGTACAGGGCTTGTGCCGCCAGGTCGAAACGGAACTGATCCAGCTGACGAGTCACTTCGGCTTCGGTGCGTTGCAGCTGCGAAATGATCCAGCGGTCAGCCAGTGACAGCTCAAAGGCCTCGCCGTTCTGGCCGCAGTCTTCGCCCTTGTCCAGCACGTAGCGCGCGGCGTTCCAGATCTTGTTGCAGAAGTTGCGATAGCCTTCAACGCGACCCATGTCGAACTTGATGTCGCGGCCGGTCGACGCCAGCGAGCAGAACGTGAAGCGCAGGGCGTCGGTGCCGTAGCTGGCGATGCCTTCGGCAAACTCTTCGCGGGTCTGCTTCTCGATTTTCTTTGCCAGTTTCGGCTGCATCATGCCGGAGGTGCGTTTCTGCACCAATTCTTCCAGCTCGATGCCGTCGATGATGTCCAGTGGGTCCAGGACGTTGCCCTTGGACTTGGACATCTTCTGGCCCTGGCCATCTCGCACCAGACCGTGAACATACACAGTCTTGAACGGAACCTGCGGCGTGCCGTCTTCGTTTTTCACCAGATGCATGGTGAGCATGATCATCCGGGCAACCCAGAAGAAAATGATATCGAAGCCAGTGACCAGCACGTCGGTGGAGTGGAATTTCTTCAGGAACTCGGTCTGTTCCGGCCAGCCGAGAGTGGAGAATGTCCACAGGCCCGAACTGAACCAGGTGTCGAGAACGTCGTTGTCCTGTTGCAGCGCCACGTCCGGGCCGAGGTTGTGCTTGGCACGCACTTCGGCTTCGTCGCGACCGACATAGACCTTGCCTGACTCGTCGTACCAGGCCGGGATCCGGTGGCCCCACCACAGCTGACGGCTGATGCACCAGTCCTGGATGTCGCGCATCCACGAGAAGTACATGTTTTCGTATTGCTTGGGCACAAACTGGATGCGGCCGTCTTCAACGGCGGCAATCGCAGGCTCGGCCAGCGGTTTGGTGGACACGTACCACTGGTCGGTCAGCCAAGGCTCGATGATGGTGCCTGAGCGATCGCCCTTCGGCACTTTCAGGCCGTGATCGTCGACGCTGACCAACAGGCCCGCAGCTTCGAACGCAGCGACGATCTGCTTGCGCGCTTCGAAGCGGTCAAGGCCGGCGTATTCGGCCGGGATCTTGCCGTCGATGGTTTCGTTCAGCGTACCGTCGAGGTTGAACACCTGGCAGGCCGGCAGGACTGCTGCGTTCTTGTCGAAGATGTTCAGCAGCGGCAGGTTGTGACGCTTGCCGACTTCGTAGTCGTTGAAATCGTGGGCCGGGGTGATTTTCACGCAGCCGGTGCCGAATTCAGGGTCGCAGTAATCGTCGGCGATGATCGGGATGCGGCGGCCAACCAGTGGCAGCTCGACAAATTTGCCGATCAGGGCTTTGTAGCGTTCGTCGTTCGGATTAACCGCGACGGCGGCGTCGCCGAGCATGGTTTCCGGGCGAGTGGTCGCGACGATCAGGAAGTCATTGCCTTCAGCGGTCTTGGCGCCGTCAGCCAGGGGATACTTGAGGTTCCACAGGAAACCTTTCTCATCGTGGTTTTCCACTTCGAGGTCGGAAATCGCCGTGTGCAACTTGGTATCCCAGTTGACCAGGCGCTTGCCTCGGTAGATCAGACCGTCTTCGTGCAGGCGTACAAACGCTTCTTTCACGGCTTCCGAGAGGCCGTCGTCCATGGTGAAGCGCTCACGGCTCCAGTCCACGGACGAGCCGAGGCGACGGATCTGACGGCTGATATTGCCGCCCGACTGGTCTTTCCACTCCCAGACTTTCTCGAGGAATTTTTCTCGGCCCAGATCGTGACGATTCTGGCCCTGGGCTTCCAGTTGACGCTCAACCAGCATTTGCGTCGCGATACCGGCGTGGTCAGTGCCTGGCTGCCACAAGGTGTTGCGACCCTGCATGCGGCGGAAACGGATCAGGGCGTCCATGATCGCGTTGTTGAAGCCATGACCCATGTGCAGGCTGCCGGTGACGTTCGGCGGCGGGATCATGATGGTGTAGGACTCGCCCGCGCCTTGCGGGGCGAAGTAATTCTCTGACTCCCAGGTGTTGTACCAGGAAGTTTCAATGGCGTGCGGCTGGTAGGTCTTATCCATGCGCGGCGGGACCCTATTGGCATTTATTCAGGAAAAGCCGGGAAGTATAGCGGGGATAAGCGGAGGCGCGTAGAGCGAGGTGACAATGGGCGGGGGAAAATTGTGGCAAATTGACCCACAGGGATAGATATCCCTGTGGGAGCGAGCCTGCTCGCCATGGCGATCTATCAGGCGATGCGATTCAAATCGTTATGCCGTGTTTCCTTCAGGCACAGCACCGCAATCAAACTCAGCACCGCCGCACCGGACACGTACCCGCCGACATAACTCAAGCCACCCAGTGCCACCAGTTTCTGCGCGAAGAAGGGCGCCGCGGAGGCCCCGACAATCCCACCCAGGTTGTAGGCGGCGGAGGCGCCGGTATATCGCACATGGGTCGGAAACAGTTCCGGCAGCAGTGCACCCATCGGCGCAAACGTCACGCCCATCAAAAAAAGCTCGATGCACAGGAACAGCGCCACACCCCAGGTCGAGCCCTGGGTCAGCAATGGCTCCATCAGGAAGCCCGACAGAATCGCCAGCACGCCACCGATGATCAGCACCGGTTTGCGTCCGTAGCGGTCACTGGCCCAGGCAGACAGCGGGGTGGCGGCAGCCATGAACAACACGGCAAAGCACAGCAGGCCGAGAAAGGTTTCGCGGCTGTAGCCAAGTGTCGCGACGCCATAACTCAGCGAGAACACGGTCGAGATGTAGAACAGCGCGTAGCACACCACCATGGAGCCAGCCCCCAGCAGCACTGGCATCCAGTATTGGCTGAACAGCTCGACCAGCGGGATCTTCACCCGTTCCTGGCGAGCGACGGCGTTGGCGAAAACCGGTGTTTCGTGAAGCTTGAGGCGCACGTACAGGCCGACCATCACCAGCGCAGCACTGAGCAAGAACGGAATCCGCCAGCCCCACGAACGGAACTGTTCGTCGTCCAGTGCCACGGCCAGCGTGAGAAACAGGCCGTTCGCCGCGAGAAAGCCAATGGACGGGCCGAGTTGCGGGAACATGCCGAACCAGGCGCGCTTGCCCTTCGGCGCGTTCTCCGTGGCCAGCAGCGCCGCGCCGCCCCATTCGCCGCCCAGCCCCAGGCCTTGGCCGAAACGCAGCACGCAGAGCAGGATCGGAGCCCAGGCGCCGATGCTGTCGTAACCGGGCAGCACGCCGATCAGCGTGGTGCATACGCCCATCAGCAGTAGCGAGGCCACGAGGGTGGATTTGCGGCCGATACGGTCGCCAAAGTGGCCAAACAGCGCCGAGCCCAGCGGTCGCGCCAGGAACGCGATGCCGAACGTAAGAAAAGCCGAAAGCATCTGCGCCGTGCCGGACGTCTGTGGAAAGAACACCGGGCCGATCACCAGTGCGGCGGCGGTGGCATAAACGTAGAAGTCGTAGAACTCGATGGCAGTGCCGATGAAGCTTGCGGTAGCCACGCGGGTGGCCGAGTTCGTCGGTTGCGCAGGTGTGGCGTCGTCGTAAGTCGTGCTGGTCGTCATGCGGTTATCCCTGACAGCCATGTGCCCCAGTGGAGCGAATTATTATGGTGGAGAACCCAGGGATGTGGGTGGAGGAACGGTCGCTGTTCGAGGTAGGAACAGTCGTCGGTCTGTTACGGATACGGCTGATGGTCAGGCCGGGACCAGAGAGGTGCGGGTATGCACCGGGTCGGCGAGGCTTGGGTAAGCGCCTGAATTATAGGAAGGTGGCTAACGATTCAACAAGAGGCGAAAACGCGCTTAATTGACGGCGGCCGCGACGGGGGCTGGGCCGGTGTGCCAGATCAGTACCCGGGTGACGCGATTGTCTTCGGTCTCAAGAATTTCCAGGCGATAACGACCAATCTTCAGGCATACCGCGCTGTCTGGAATGGTTTCCAGCGCCTCGGTCACCAGGCCGTTGAGGGTTTTCGGGCCATCGCTGGGCAGGTGCCAGCCGAGGCTCTTGTTGAGGTCGCGAATCGACGCCGCACCATCAATCACCAGGCGGCCATCGGCCTGGGGGTGGATGTGCGGGTTGTTCAGGCTTTGTTGGCTTTCGAACTCGCCGACGATTTCTTCGAGAATGTCTTCCAGGGTCACGATACCGAGCACTTCACCGTACTCGTCGACGACCATGCCCAGGCGGCGCTGCTGTTTGTGGAAGTTCAGCAGTTGCAGTTGCAGCGGGGTGCTTTCAGGTACGAAGTACGGTTCGCGACTGCCCTCCATCAGCGCTTCCAGTGTCAGGCTGCCGTCATCCAGCAGGTGGCCGATTTGCCGGGTGTTGAGGACGGCTTCAACCTGATTGATATCACTGTGAAACACCGGCAGGCGCGTGCGGGTGTTTTTGCGCAGTTGTTCGATGATGTCCTCGATCGGGTCATCGAGGTTGATCCCGTCGACTTCGCTGCGCGGTACCAGAATGTCGTTGACCGTGATGTTGTCCAGCGCATGGATGCCGGGCAGGGGATGTGTACGCTGGACGGCAGGTTCGCGATCGTCGTGCTGGGCTTGTTGTGCTTCGTCTTCGCTCTGTTGTACGACATTGGCTTTGCGGGCGAACGGGCGGATCAGCAGTTGGCTGATGGCATTGAGCAGCCAGGCCGCCGGATAAACGATAGTCAGCGGTACGCGCAGCAAGCTGTTGCCAAAGGCGAGGATTGCATCCGGATGGCGGACGGCGAGGGTGCGCGGCAAATAGTCGGTGAGCACCAGCAGGATGGCGCCCGCGCCCAGGCAGGCGGCCCACGGACCGTTTTCCGCCCAGGTGAAAATTGCCAGCAAGGTGCAAATCACCACCACCAGTGCGCGACACAGGGTGTTGCAAAAGATCAGGCTGTCGAGCGGGAAGTTCAGTCTGGCCAGCGGCTTGTCGCTTGAGCGCGAAGCGATGCGCTTGGCCAGTAAATGTTGATGAGCGGCTTCAATGGCGGAAAACAGTCCCGACCATAAAATCAGCAGGGCCACTACAGCGAGCATCGGCCCTAAGGGCAAGTCGTCCATTAATGCCGCTCGTCAGATGTGCAGGATGTATTCACGGACCAGCTTGCTGCCGAAATACGCCAGCATCAGCAGGCAGAATCCGGCGAGGGTCCAGCGAATGGCCTTGTGTCCGCGCCAGCCGAGGCGGTTGCGGCCCCAGAGCAGTACGCTGAAGACGATCCAGGCCAGACAGGCCAGCAGGGTCTTGTGCACCAGATGCTGTGCGAACAGATTCTCGACGAACAGCCACCCGGAAATCAGTGACATCGACAGCAGGGTCCAACCGGCCCAGAGGAAACCGAAGAGCAGGCTTTCCATGGTTTGCAGCGGCGGGAAGTTCTTGATCAGCCCCGACGGATGCTTGTGCTTGAGCTGATGGTCCTGGACCAGCAGCAGCAGTGACTGGAACACCGCAATGGTGAACATCCCGTAGGCGAGGATCGACAGCAGGATATGGGCAAGAATGCCCGGCTCTTCGTCGATGATTTGCACCGTGCCGGCGGGGGCGAACTGCGCCAGTAGCACTGTCAATGCGCCGAGGGGAAACAACAGAACCAGCAGGTTCTCCACCGGGATGCGCGAGCAGGCCAGCAGGGTCAGGGCGATGACCGCGGCGGCAATCAGGCTGGCGGCACTGAAAAAGTCCAGGCCCAGGCCGATCGGAGTCAGCAGGTGGGTTACCAGACTGGCGCTATGGGCCAGCACCGCAAGCACGCCGAGCGTGACCAGCAGGCGCTTGTTGGCCTTGGCGCAGTTGGCCAGGCGAGTGCCTTGATAGATAGTCGCAGCGGCATATAAACAAGCGGCGGCGAGGGTGGTAAGCAAACTGGGTGACAAGGGGAGCATAAATCCTGTTAGGCAAGCCCGAAAGGCGCTGAGTTTGGCATAGAACCCACACGGCACGAAAGACCAGGCAAGCTGACGGCGAGGTGTCCGCCAGACGCAGTCTTCGCTATAATCCGCGACCTGCCCACGCCGCAGGCTCGCCGAGCACAGTTATAGTCCGGTCCGGGCCGCCATTATCCCGGTCTACACAGGGCCTGAAAGGATCGCGCAATGTTTGAAAACTTAACCGACCGTCTCTCGCAGACGCTGCGCCATGTCACCGGCAAAGCCAAGCTGACCGAAGACAACATCAAAGATACCCTGCGCGAAGTGCGCATGGCGCTGCTCGAAGCCGACGTCGCCCTGCCGGTGGTCAAGGACTTCGTCAATTCGGTCAAGGAGCGCGCTGTCGGCACCGAGGTGTCGCGCAGCCTGACGCCGGGCCAGGCCTTTGTGAAAATCGTCCAGGCCGAACTCGAAAGCCTGATGGGCGCAGCCAACGAAGATTTGAACCTGAGCGCCGTGCCGCCAGCGGTCATCCTGATGGCCGGTTTGCAGGGCGCGGGTAAAACCACCACTGCCGGCAAACTTGCGCGCTTCCTTAAAGAACGCAAGAAGAAGTCGGTGATGGTCGTGTCCGCGGACGTTTACCGTCCAGCGGCGATCAAACAGCTGGAAATGCTCGCCGGTGAAGTGGGTGTGACCTTCTTCCCCTCCGACCTGAGCCAGAAGCCGGTCGAGATCGCGCAAGCGGCTATTAAGGAAGCAAAACTCAAATTCATCGACGTGGTCATCGTCGATACCGCGGGTCGCCTGCACATCGATGAAGAGATGATGGGCGAGATCAAGGCGCTGCATGCCGCGATCAATCCGGTAGAAACCTTGTTCGTGGTCGACGCCATGACCGGCCAGGACGCCGCCAACACGGCCAAGGCCTTTGGTGATGCGCTGCCGCTGACGGGTGTGATCCTGACCAAGGTCGACGGCGACGCCCGTGGCGGTGCCGCGCTGTCGGTTCGTGCCATCACCGGCAAGCCGATCAAGTTCATCGGTATGGGCGAGAAGAGCGAAGCGCTCGATCCGTTCCACCCTGAGCGTATTGCTTCGCGCATCCTCGGCATGGGTGACGTGCTCAGCCTGATCGAGCAGGCGGAAGCGACCCTCGACAAGGACAAGGCCGACAAACTGGCCAAGAAGCTGAAGAAGGGCAAGGGCTTCGACCTCGAAGACTTCCGCGATCAGCTGCAACAAATGAAGAACATGGGCGGCCTCGGCGGGCTCATGGACAAGCTGCCTAACATGGGCGGTGTGAACCTGGCGCAGATGGGCAACGCCCAGAATGCGGCAGAGAAGCAGTTCAAGCAGATGGAAGCCATCATCAATTCCATGACCCCGGCCGAGCGCCGTGACCCTGAGCTGATCAGTGGTTCGCGCAAGCGCCGTATCGCCATGGGTTCCGGCACTCAGGTGCAGGACATTGGTCGCTTGATCAAGCAGCACAAGCAGATGCAGAAAATGATGAAGAAATTCTCCGCGAAAGGCGGAATGGCCAAGATGATGCGCGGCATGGGCGGTATGTTGCCCGGCGGCGGCATGCCAAAAATGTAAAGAATCCGCGCCGACCATCAGGTCGGCGCAAACCCGCACGGACGTGGGATTCACAGCAAACCCGCACTTGGCGGGAGCTGACCGGCCGTTTTCAACGACGGCTCTATAGCAAATCTGGATGGCGTCCGATAGGCCGCCGGAAAAAGTCATTTGCAAAAGTCCGGATATTCCTTAGAATATGCGGCCTTTCGGGCACCCATGCCCGCTGTGCCTTTAGATTTGCAGCACCGACTACAGGAACGATGTTCACATGCTAACAATCCGTCTTGCCCTTGGCGGCTCCAAAAAGCGCCCGTTTTACCACTTGACCGTAACCGACAGCCGCAACCCGCGCGACGGTTCGCACAAGGAACAGGTTGGTTTCTTCAACCCGGTTGCTCGTGGTCAAGAAGTTCGTCTGTCCGTGAACCAAGAGCGCGTAGCCTACTGGCTGAGCGTTGGTGCACAACCTTCTGAGCGCGTTGCTCAGTTGTTGAAGGAATCTGCTAAGGCTGCGGCCTGAGCAATATGAACGCGACGCCAGCTGTTGCTGATGATTTGATCGTTATCGGCAAGATTTATTCTGTTCACGGCGTTCGCGGCGAAGTGAAGGTCTATTCCTTTACTGATCCGATTAAGAACCTGCTGGATTACAAAACCTGGACGCTCAAGCGTGACGGCAATGTAAAGCAGGTAGAGCTGGTCAGCGGACGCGGGAACGACAAGTTCCTGGTCGCAAAGCTCAAGGGTCTCGATGATCGTGAAGAAGCTCGTCTTCTGGCCGGTTATGAGATCTGCGTGCCGCGCAACCTGTTCCCTGAACTGACCGACGGCGAGTACTACTGGTACCAGCTGGAAGGTCTCAAGGTCATCGACACCCTCGGGCAACTGTTCGGGAAGATCGATCACCTGCTGGAGACCGGCTCGAATGATGTAATGGTGGTCAAGCCTTGCGCTGGCAGCCTGGATGATCGCGAACGCCTGTTGCCCTATACCGAGCAATGCGTGTTGGCCATCGACCTGGCAGCAGGCGAGATGAAGGTGGATTGGGACGCGGACTTCTAAGCGTGGCGAACTTGCGCGTAGAAGTGATCAGTTTGTTTCCCGAGATGTTCTCCGCCATCAGCGAGTACGGCATCACCAGTCGGGCGGTGAAACAGGGGCTGTTGCAGCTCACCTGTTGGAACCCGCGAGACTACACGACGGATCGACATCACACTGTGGATGATCGCCCATTTGGCGGTGGTCCGGGCATGGTGATGAAGATCAAGCCCCTGGAAGATGCTCTGGTTCAGGCCAAGGCAGCCGCCGGGGAGGGCGCGAAGGTGATTTACCTGTCGCCCCAAGGCCGTCAACTGACTCAGTCGGCGGTGCGCGAGTTGGCGAATCTGGATGCATTGATCCTGATTGCCGGCCGCTATGAAGGCATTGACGAGCGTTTTATTGATGCTCATGTCGATGAAGAGTGGTCGATTGGCGACTATGTACTGTCTGGCGGCGAGCTGCCGGCGATGGTCCTGATCGATGCGGTTACACGACTGCTGCCTGGAGCTTTAGGGCATGCGGACTCCGCCGAGGAAGATTCCTTTACGGATGGTTTGCTGGATTGCCCGCACTACACCCGACCGGAGGTGTATGCGGATCAGCGTGTTCCCGACGTATTGCTAAGTGGCAATCACGCGCACATCCGGCGTTGGCGTTTACAGCAGTCCCTTGGTCGGACCTTTGAACGACGCGCCGATCTTCTGGAAAGCCGCTCGCTTTCTGGAGAAGAGAAGAAGCTGCTCGAGGAATACATCCGCGAGCGGGACGATAGTTAACAACGTATCGATGGTAGATCCGACGATTTACCTTAGGAGCACAGCATGACTAACAAAATCATCCTTGCACTCGAAGCAGAGCAGATGACCAAAGAGATCCCTACCTTTGCCCCGGGCGACACCATTGTCGTTCAGGTGAAAGTGAAGGAAGGCGACCGTTCGCGTCTGCAAGCGTTCGAAGGTGTTGTTATCGCCAAGCGTAACCGCGGCGTAAACAGTGCATTCACCGTTCGTAAAATCTCCAACGGTGTTGGCGTAGAACGTACTTTCCAGACCTACAGCCCGCAAATCGACAGCATGGCCGTTAAACGTCGCGGTGACGTACGTAAAGCCAAGCTGTACTACCTGCGTGACCTGTCTGGTAAAGCAGCTCGCATCAAGGAAAAACTGGCTTAAGTCCAGCTTCCGATGCAGAAAAAAGCAGCCTGCGGGCTGCTTTTTTGTTGCCTGCGATTTATGCAGCGGCGCTTGCCTGCGGCTGAATCAACGCCAACAACGTCCACCCCGCCGAAGGTTTTACCGCGCTATCGGATGTCGCGACATGCACCCAGCCACTGTCATCGCGAGCAAACAGCAGTGTCGCACGCTCGCCATGCAACGCCTGATAATCCTCCCAGCCGAAGCCCTCGGTCAGGTGCGTGCTGTACAACTCGGCCCCCTGATGCAGCTGATTGGCCAGTTTGACGTAGGTTAACTCCTCATTGCCCAGCAAACGCCCGCGGTGTTCATGGCTGGCGCGGTGCTTGTCGGTGCGGCGGTTCTCTTGACCACTGGCCAGCCCGAACAAGCGTTGATGACCAAAGTCATGACGAAAGCGCATCGACGCCAGTGTGTTCAGTTCGCCGGATGGCGACAATGCGAGCAAATGCCCAAGCCCCACCAGGTCCAGGTGCGCATCGGCATGTTGAGAGGCCGGGTTGCCGAAATAGGTGGGCAAACCTTCCATGCGCGCCGCCCGGATGTTTTCCCAGCTCGAATCAGTCAACAGCACGCGGCTGCCCAGTTGTTGCAGCGCTTTGCCCAGCGTGCGCGCCGGGCCGTTGGCGCCGATGATGAGAAAGCCGCTAGGCGCCGGTTCAGCCACCTTTAACAGGCGCGCCAATGGACGCGCTGTGGCACTTTGCAGTACGACAGTGCCGATGATCACAGCGAAGGTCAGTGGCACCAGCAACAGTGCACTTTCGTGACCCGCTTCATGCAGGCGAATGGCAAAAATGGCCGATACCGCTGCCGCCACTATCCCGCGAGGTGCAATCCAGGCCAGCAATGCCCGTTCGCGCCAGTTCAGGCTTGAGCCCAGGGTGCTGAGCATCACGTTCAACGGTCGCGCGATGAATTGAATGATCAGCAGCAGAATCAGTACCAATGGCCCGAGACCGAGCATGGCATTCAGGTCAAGGCGCGCTGCCAGTAGTATGAACAGCCCGGAAATCAGCAGGACGCTGAGATTTTCCTTGAAGTGCAGGATGTGGCGCACATCCACGCCTTTCATATTGGCCAGCCACATGCCCATCAGGGTCACGGCCAGCAACCCGGATTCATGCGTCACCTCGTTCGAGGCTATGAAAATCCCCAGCACGGCGGCGAGCGCAGCCAGGTTATGCAGGTATTCCGGTAGCCACTGGCGACGAATCAGGGTGCCCAGCAGCCAACCACCAAAAATGCCGAACAGGCTGCCGCACAGGATCACGCCACCGAAAGTCAGCAGGCTTTGTTTGACACCGTGGCCTTCGGCACTGGCAATGATGAAGCTGTAGACGACCACTGCCAGCAGGGCGCCGATCGGGTCGATGACAATTCCTTCCCAGCGCAGGATGTTGGCAATCGAGGCTTTCGGGCGCACGACGCGCAGCATCGGTACGATCACGGTCGGACCGGTCACCAGGGTCAGGCTGCCGAACAGGATGGCCAGCATCCAGTCGAAATCCAGCAGCCAGTGAGTGGCCAGCGCAATGACCACCCATGTGGAAAGGGCGCCGAGGGTCACCAGGCGGTGGACGACGCTGCCAATTTCACGCCATTCGGATAGATGCAGGGTCAGGCTGCCTTCGAACAGGATCAGCGCGACCGCCAGGGACACCAATGGCATCAGCAACGGCCCGAACATCTCTTGCGGGTCGAGCAGATGCAGCACCGGGCCGACCAGGATGCCAGTCAGCAGCAGAAAAAGGATCGCCGGCAGTTTCAGGCGCCAGGCCAGCCATTGACAGAGCAGCGCCGCCGCACCGATTCCGCCAAACGCCAATAAGATCTGCTGTTCGCTCATTGCTGCTCCCTGTTCCTTGTCATGGCGGCCTATGAAAGACTAGCGGCCGTTTTCCTGTCCATTTTTTATTTTTTTGCGCTGCCCCAGGGCTGCGTGACTTGAGTGCCCATGCCTGCCATCGATCACCCATTGATAGACCAGTTCCTTGATGCCCTGTGGCTGGAGAAAGGCCTTTCCGATAATACCCGTGGGGCCTATCGCAGTGACCTCGCGCTGTTCAATGGCTGGTTGCAGGAGAAAGGACTGGAGCTGGTCAACGCCGGCCGCGAGTTGATCCTCGACCACCTCGCCTGGCGCCTGGAGCAAAACTACAAGCCTCGATCCACCGCACGATTTCTCTCCGGTGTGCGTGGCTTCTATCGTTATTTGCTGCGCGAAAAATTGATCGCGGTCGACCCGACATTGCGAATCGATATGCCTCAGCTCGGGCGGCCGTTGCCCAAATCCTTGTCGGAAGCCGATGTGGAAGCGCTGCTGAAGGCCCCCGATTTGAGCGAAGCCATCGGTCAGCGCGATCGCGCCATGCTCGAAGTGCTCTATGCCTGCGGCTTGCGTGTGACGGAGCTGATCAGCCTGACGCTGGAGCAGGTCAACCTGCGTCAGGGCGTGTTGCGAGTGATGGGCAAGGGCAGCAAGGAGCGGCTGGTGCCGATGGGCGAGGAGGCGATTGTCTGGGTCGAGCGCTACATGCGCGATGGCCGTGGCGAACTGCTCGGCGGGCGTCCCAGTGATGTGTTGTTTCCCAGCCTGCGCGGCGAGCAGATGACCCGTCAGACCTTCTGGCACCGGATCAAGCATCAGGCCAAAGTCGCGGGGATCGGCAAGTCGCTGTCGCCGCATACCTTGCGCCACGCGTTTGCCACGCACCTGCTCAACCACGGCGCGGATCTGCGGGTGGTGCAAATGCTGCTCGGTCATAGCGACTTGTCGACGACCCAGATCTATACCCACGTCGCCCGCGCACGCTTGCAGGATCTGCACGCCAAACACCACCCTCGCGGCTAAACAAAAACACCTGTGGGAGCGAGCCTGCTCGCGAGGAGGGAGTGTCAGCCAGCTTTCATTTAGCTGACACTGCGCATTCGCGAGCAGGCTCGCTCCCACAGGGAATGATCTTGTCCTGAAAGTCTTGCGACAGGCGCATTCGGCCACGCGAACCTTATGTGGTAGGCTTTGCCGGTTTGCACGATGGGCGGTTATGACCCGGTGTTTCGGCACGGGCGTTCTGATCGTCCCATTTGTCCGCCTTCAGGAGTTCTCATGCGTCTGACCCAGATTTTCGCCGCCGCAGCCATTGCGTTGGTCAGCACCTTTGCCGTCGCCGATGACGCGGCCGATAAAGCCATTCGTAAAAGTCTGGAAAACCTCCAGCTCGAAGTGCCGGTAGAAACCATTACCGCCAGCCCGCTGCCAGGCCTGTATGAAGTCAAACTCAAGGGCAGCCGCGTGCTGTATGCCAGCGCCGACGGCCAGTATGTCGTTCAGGGCTATATGTTCCAGCTCAAGGACGGCAAACCGGTCAACCTGACCGAGAAGACCGAACGCCTGGGCATCTCCAAACTGGTCAATGACATTCCAGTCGCTGAAACCGTGGTTTACCCGGCCATCGGTGAAACCAAATCGCACATCACCGTGTTCACCGACACCACGTGCCCGTACTGCCACAAGCTGCACGCCGAAATTCCGGAGCTGAACAAGCGCGGTATCGAAGTGCGTTACGTGGCGTTCCCGCGCCAGGGCCTGGGCTCGCCGGGTGACGAGCAATTGCAGGCGGTGTGGTGCTCCAAAGACAAGAAAGCGGCCATGGACAAAATGGTCGATGGCAAGGAAATCAAGGCTGCCAAGTGCGATAACCCGGTTTCCAGGCAGTTCGCCCTCGGCCAGTCGATTGGCGTGAACGGTACACCGGCCATCGTTTTGGCTGACGGTCAGCTCATTCCGGGCTACCAGCCTGCGCCACAAGTCGCCAAACTGGCGCTGAGTGCGAAGTAAATTTCACATCGTCACGGCCAGCCTTTGACGAGCATGTTCCGGCAGCAGCATCGCCGGGCCATTAATAGAGAGCCGCGAGCATGCGGCTGTTTTCACGGCCGGCCTTGAGTCGGCCGTTTTATGGGGAGTTCACAGTGAAACCGGTCAAAGTAGGCATCTGTGGGTTAGGGACCGTCGGTGGCGGTACCTTCAACGTACTTCAGCGCAACGCCGAGGAAATTGCTCGTCGTGCCGGGCGTGGGATCGAAGTGGCACAAATTGCCATGCGCACGCCAAAGCCTCAGTTCCAAACGACCGGTATTGCGATTACCAACGATGTCTTCGAAGTGGCCACGAACCCTGAGATCGACATCGTAATAGAGCTGGTAGGCGGCTACACCGTTGCCCGCGAGCTGGTACTCAAGGCCATCGAGAATGGCAAGCATGTGGTCACCGCGAACAAGGCGCTCATCGCCGTTCACGGTAATGAAATTTTCGCCAAGGCTCGCGAGAAGGGCGTGATTGTTGCGTTCGAAGCGGCTGTGGCGGGTGGCATTCCAGTCATCAAGGCAATTCGTGAAGGTTTGTCCGCCAACCGCATCAACTGGGTGGCCGGCATCATCAACGGCACCGGTAACTTCATCCTCACTGAAATGCGTGAGAAAGGCCGGACCTTTGAAGACGTGTTGGCTGAAGCGCAAGCCCTGGGCTATGCCGAAGCCGACCCGACTTTCGACGTTGAAGGCATCGACGCGGCACACAAGCTGACGATCCTGGCGTCGATTGCATTCGGTATCCCGCTGCAATTCGACAAGGCTTACACCGAAGGCATCACCAAACTGACCACCGCCGACGTCAACTACGCCGAAGCGCTGGGCTACCGTATCAAGCACCTGGGCGTGGCGCGCAGCACTGCTTCCGGTATCGAGTTGCGCGTGCACCCGACGCTGATCCCGGCCGATCGCCTGATCGCCAACGTCAACGGCGTGATGAACGCGGTCATGGTCAACGGCGACGCTGCCGGTTCGACCCTGTTCTACGGCGCCGGTGCCGGCATGGAGCCGACCGCTTCGTCGGTGATCGCTGACCTGGTGGACGTGGTTCGCGCCATGACCTCCGACCCGGAAAACCGCGTACCGCACCTGGCCTTCCAGCCGGATTCGTTGTCCGCGCACCCGATCCTGCCGATCGAAGCCTGCGAAAGCTCTTACTACTTGCGCATCCAGGCCAAGGACCATCCGGGCGTATTGGCCCAGGTGGCGAGCATCCTGTCGGAGCGCGGCATCAACATCGAATCGATCATGCAAAAGGAAGTCGAAGAACACGACGGCCTGGTGCCGATGATCCTGCTGACCCACCGCGTGGTGGAGCAGCGCATCAACGACGCCATCGCAGCTTTGGAAGCCTTGGCAGGTGTGGTCGGTCCGGTTGTACGGATCCGTGTCGAGCACCTGAACTAAGCCGTTATCGTTGACCGGGTTCGCTTGCGGGCCCGGCACTACGAACACTGTCCATTGGAGTCAGTCATGCGTTACATCAGTACCCGCGGCCAGGCACCGGCCCTGAATTTCGAAGACGTCCTGCTGGCAGGTCTTGCCACCGACGGCGGTCTGTACGTCCCGGAAAACCTGCCACGTTTCACCCAGGAAGAAATCGCTTCCTGGGCCGGCCTGCCGTATCACGAGCTGGCTTTCCGGGTCATGCGCCCGTTCGTGACCGGCAGCATTCCCGATGCCGATTTCAAAAAGATCCTTGAAAAAACCTACGGCGTGTTCGCCCACAGCGCCGTCGCGCCGTTGCGTCAGTTGAACGGCAACGAATGGGTGCTGGAGCTGTTCCACGGCCCGACCCTGGCGTTCAAGGACTTCGCCCTGCAACTGCTCGGTCGCCTGCTCGATTACGTGCTGGAGAAGCGCGGCGAGCGCGTGGTAATCGTCGGTGCGACCTCCGGTGATACCGGTTCGGCCGCCATCGAAGGTTGCAAGCACTGCGAAAACGTCGACATCTTCATCCTGCACCCGCACAACCGTGTGTCCGAAGTGCAGCGTCGGCAGATGACCACGATCTTCGGTGAGAACATCCACAACATCGCCATCGAAGGCAACTTCGATGACTGCCAGGAAATGGTCAAGGCGAGCTTCGCTGACCAGGGCTTCCTCAAGGGCACGCGCCTGGTGGCGGTGAACTCGATCAACTGGGCGCGGATCATGGCCCAGATCGTTTACTACTTCCACGCAGCCCTGCAGTTGGGCGGCCCGGCGCGTTCGGTGTCATTCTCGGTGCCGACCGGCAACTTCGGCGACATCTTCGCCGGTTACCTGGCGCGCAACATGGGCCTGCCGATCAATCAGTTGATCGTCGCCACCAACCGCAACGACATCCTGCACCGCTTCATGAGCGGCAACCAGTACGTCAAGGAAACCCTGCACGCGACGCTGTCGCCGTCGATGGACATCATGGTCTCGTCGAACTTCGAACGCCTGCTGTTCGACCTGCACGGTCGCAATGGCGCGGCGATTGCCGGGCTGATGGACAGCTTCAAGCAAGGTGGTGGTTTCAGCGTCGAGCAAGAGCGCTGGACCGAAGCCCGTAAACTGTTCGACTCTCTGGCCGTGGATGACGCACAAACCTGCGAAACCATTGCCGAAGTCTACGAGCAGACCGGCGAGGTGCTGGACCCGCATACCGCGATCGGTGTCAAGGCCGCGCGCGAATGCCGACGCAGCCTGGATATCCCGATGGTGATCCTCGGCACAGCGCACCCGGTCAAATTCCCGGACGCGGTGGAGAAAGCCGGTGTAGGAAAAGCGCTGGAACTCCCTGTACATCTTTCTGATTTGTTTGAGAGAGACGAGCGTTGCACCGTGTTGCCGAACGACCTGAAAGCCGTGCAGGCCTTTGTCAGCCAGCATGGCAATCGCGGTAAGCCTTTGTAACTGGCAAAACCTGTCACACAAGAAAGCCCGTCTCCTGACGGGCTTTCTTGTTTTTGCATGCCACACTGGCCGGTAAATCGCCTTTATTGAGGACTAGCGAGCCGAGCACAAGGATGTGGCAATGCAGTATTTAGCAGTGATGAAGCCAGCGGTTGGCTGGATATTCTGGCTTGCCCTTCTGGGGCTGGCCCAAGGCGCTTTGGCGGCGCAATTGGTCGCTTATGCGGCTGAGGTGGCAGCGGTGCCGGGGCCGGGGCCGGGGCCGCTGATCGAGCTTGATGCACAGGAGCGCGAATGGCTGGTCGGGCATTCACAAGTGGTTGTCGCGTCGACACAGTACCCTTTGTATCTGTTCAAGGACGAGCACGGTCGCTGGAGCGGTTTCCATAACGATGTGCTGCAACGCATCAGCGCCATGACCGGGTTGCGGTTCGTCTACGACGAGACATTTTCCACCGAGCAGTTGCTCGATCGTCTGGAGAGTGGCGCCGCCGACATGAGCACGATGCTCTCCATGAACGACGAGCGCAGGGCCTTTCTGGATTTCAGTCATGCCTTTGGTGGCGCTGGCTGGGTGTTTGTCGGGCACGCAGAGGCTCCTGAGGTGCAATCGCTGGAGCAACTGGCGAAAAAGGTGCTGGTGTTGCCGACGCGACATGCGCTGGAAGCCGTGATTCGTCGTGATTACCCTTCTATCGAAGTGCGTTCGGTCAAAACCCATGCTGAAGCCCGGGCACTGGTTGAGAGCGGCGAAGCGTATGCGACCATCGACAATGAAATCGGAGCGCGGCTCTATCCGTCGGGCCGACTCAAGGTCGGTGAGGCGCTAGAAGGCAAATGGGACGCGGATTACCTGGCTGTGCGCAAAGGGCAGCCTCAGCTATTGAGCATCCTCAGCAAAGCGCTGGAGGCGTTTGCGCCCGTTGAACTGCGCGCGCTGCGACACAAATGGTTCTATGCCGTTGCGCCGGCAAGCACATCCTCAATCTGGGAGGGGATCACCAGGCAGGTTTGCGTGGGATTGTTGATCGTCAGCGTGTTTGCACTGCTATCGCTGGTCTGGAATCGTCGATTGGCCATTGTGATTGAGCAGCGTTTGAGCGCCGAGAAGGGTCTTCGCGATCAGTTGGCATTCCAGCACGCATTGATGGACGCCATACCCGACCCGGTGTTTGTTTGCGATCGGCAAGGGCGTTTGATCGTGTGCAACAAAAGCTATGAGGAAAGCCTGTCGGCCCGTTTTGATCAGATGCGCGGACAGCGGTTGAACGAGCTGGAAGTCTTGCCTCGAGAGACCGCCGAGCTTTTGCATGCCGAGTTCATGGCTCAACTGCAGACGCGCAAGCCACGCTTCAGCGAGCGGCAATTGATGTTCAAACATGGCCTCAGCGTTATCTACCAGTGGACCGTGCCGTTTTACAATGCGGATGGGCAGTTGCGGGGTTTGCAGGGAGGGTGGACTGAAATCGAACGCCGACCCCGACAGACGTGACAGGACAGTTTTTTCTCTGTCATCTTTGCCATGCATGCTCTATCGACCAGAGACGAATATTTGTGTGCACTCGGTATTCAGAACTTTCTTCTCGGGCCGGCGGTCATTTACTGTAGACATGCCCCAGGCACTTTGTTTTCGGACTATTGAGTGGTGATCGAGATGGAAAGTATCAGTCTCTTGCTCGGTGAGGCTCTGAGCCCGTATCAGGTGACATTGACTCCGGCAGGCATTCATGGCGAATGCCGTGTGACATTGAAGAACGCGACCGGCGAAGTGGTGGTCGATCGCAAATTCAATCAGGCGCAGTTGAGTGACAAGCGATTGTTGACCGATGTGGTCGACGGTTTGCACCGCGATGTACTGATTGCGGAAGGGCGCCTGGAGCCTTGTGTGATCGCGGCGTTACGCAATGCCGCTCAGGACAAGCTGTTGGCCAGCCGAAATTGAATTGTCTTTTGTGGGAACCTTCCTGCACCAAGTTCAGTCAGACCCTCTAACAGCAGGATCAAGCATTGTGCTCCGGTGCTTGTAGCTTGCTGCTACCGGTCTTTATGTAGACTGCGTTTAACCCCGAGTCGTCTCCCCACTTCTCGGGGTTTCTTTTGTCCGGAATTTGTCAGTACCCTGCCTGTTGCTCGAAAAATTGTCGCGAGGCTTGCAGATATTCGCTGCGACTTTCCGGGTCGAGCCAGGCCGCGTAGGCCTCGCTCAGGTAGTCACGAGGCAGGGTGCGCAACAGTTGGTTGATCTCGGTGATGACCTGTCGACCCTTAGGCGTGTCGGTGCAACCGATGTACCCGGACAAGTACTTGCCTGTGCCGCGAATCGGATAGAACTGCAGTTCATCCTCAGTGATCCCTTGCTGCTGCGCCTGATAGCGGATTTCCGGGCGATAACCCAGCAGCAACCGCAGGCGTCCGAGGCGTTGCATTTGCAGGAGACTGCCCAGTGCGTCATTGCCGTAATGCAGCGTCAGAGCCTCGGGCGGGGCCTGTTTGAGCATGGCGTCCAGGTACTCGCCGTAGTTGCGTTCGGCGACAATCCCCAGCGTTACAGTGCCGGTAGCCAGCAGGGCGGCCAGATCCACTTCGCCCTCCTTGAGGAACGGCGCCAGCACTTCGCGATCCACCCGGCGCACGACCAGGCCATTGCTCATGGCGCGGAAAACCGGGATGGAGAACGCAACCCAGCTTTCGCGTTCCTTGCTCCAGTTCAAAGCTGCATCACAGGTCAGAGAGGGCTCACGAAGCATCTGCGAGCCGCGCGCGCGATTGACCTGCATCACGCTGTGTTGGTACTGCGGCATGCCGGCGATCAGTTTGGTCAGCAGTTGATCGATGATCCCCAGACCCTTTTTCGGTCCGTCGAAAATGAACAGCGGTGGCAGATCGCGCTTGAGCCAGACCAGCGACTCTTTGGGTTGCGCCCACGCCGAGGGCGCCGTGGCGGTTATCAGAAGCACGCCCGCCATAGCGCGCAATGCTCGTCCGTTCCGCCACAGGCAGTGCTCGATGAGTTGCGCAACCAGACGCTTCAGCTCAGATGGCTCCGTCTTTGCGCAGTTGTGTGATCTGCGACGCGTCATAGCCAAGTTCCTGGAGTACCTGCGCGTTGTGTTCGCCCAGTTGCGGCCCGACCCATTCACAATCACCGGGTGTCTCAGAGAGTTTCGGCACGATTCCCGGCATCTTGAAATCTTTGCCATCCGGCAGTTTGGCCTGCAGGAACATTTCCCGGGCGAGGTACTGTGGATCGCTGAACATATCTTCGGCGCTGAAGATCCGGCTGGCCGGCACGTCGGCCTGATTCAGCAGTTCAATGACCTTGTCCAGCGGCAACGAATTGACCCAGCGATCGATGACGCCGTAAAGCTCGTCACGGCGGCTGTCACGCCCATCGTTGCTGGCCAGCACGGGATCGTTGGCCAGGTCTTCGCGCCCCAAGACCCGCATGAAGCGCTTGAAGATCGCATCGCCGTTGGCGCCGATCTGTACATGCTTGCCGTCGGCGCTGGTATGGATCGAAGAGGGCGTGATGCCGGGCATGATGTTGCCGGTTCGTTCGCGAATGAAACCGAACACGTCGAACTCCGGGACCATGCTTTCCATCATGGCGAAGATCGCTTCGTACAGCGCGACATCCACCACCTGGCCCTGGCCGCCGTTGACCTCGCGGTGCCGCAAAGCCATCAGCGCGCCGATCACGCCCCACAGTGCGGCAATCGAGTCGCCGATGGAGATGCCGGGGCGCACCGGTGGGCGATCTTCGAAACCGGTGATGTAGCGTAAGCCGCCCATGGACTCACCGACCGCGCCAAACCCCGGCTGATCTTTCATCGGGCCGGTCTGGCCGAAGCCCGAGAGGCGCACCATCACCAGCTTCGGATTCAACGCGTGCAAGACCTCCCAGCCCAGGCCGAGTTTTTCCAGGACGCCGGGTCGGAAGTTCTCGATCAGGATGTCTGCTTCGCTCAGCAGCTTTTTCAGAATCGCCAGGCCGTCGGGATGCTTGAGGTTCAGGGTCAGGGACTTTTTATTGCGCGCCTGCACAAACCACCACAGCGACGTGCCCTCATACAACTTGCGCCATTTGCGCAGCGGATCGCCGCCGTCCGGGGATTCGACCTTGACCACATCGGCGCCGAATTCGGCGCAAATGCGCGAAGCGAAGGGACCGGCAATCAATGTGCCCAATTCAATGACTTTCAGGCCTGAAAGCGGTTTGGCGGTCAACGACATACGGGATCCTGTAGGGCAAGGGTTGAGCGAATACAGCGTTTTAACATAGCCGACCGTCAGGCGCCCGAGGTAGATCGCCTTCTATTCGTTGATTGGTGGCTGCATCGGTTAGACTTGCCGCCTTTCCCCGTATCAAGAAGCCCGTTCATGGCCCAGCCGTCCACGACCTACAAGTTTGAACTGAACCTCACCGACCTCGACCGCAGCGTCTACGAGAGCGTCAAGCAGACCATCGCCCGTCACCCTTCGGAAACCGAAGAGCGCATGACCGTGCGCCTGCTGGCCTACGCCCTCTGGTACAACGAGCAACTGTCTTTTGGCCGTGGTCTGTCAGACGTGGATGAACCGGCCCTGTGGGAAAAAAGCCTGGATGACCGCGTCCTGCACTGGATCGAAGTCGGCCAGCCGGATGTTGATCGCCTGACCTGGTGCTCGCGTCGCACCGAGCGCACCAGCCTGCTGGCTTACGGCAGCCTGCGCGTCTGGGAAGGTAAGGTGGTGCCGGCGGTGAAAAACCTGAAGAACGTGAACATCGCCGCCGTGCCTCAGGAAGTGCTGGAAACCTTGGCCAAAGACATGCCCCGCGTCATCAAGTGGGACGTGATGATCAGCGAAGGGACGATTTTCGTGACCGACGATCGCGGTCAACACGAAGTCCAGCTGACCTGGCTGCTGGGCGAGCGCGGCTGAGGCTGCGTCATCCCCCGATTTATCCTACGTAACCTAGAGAAGCTGCCGTCACCCCATGCGCATTGAACCTCGCCTGCTGCCCGACACCTTGCCCTTCCTCGGTGATATTCCACCTTTGCTGACCCGCCTGTATGCGGCGCGGGGCGTGCAGTCCGAAGCCGAACTGGACAAGAGCCTGGCGCGGTTGATTCCGTTCCAGAAGCTCAAAGGCATCGAGGCGGCGGTGGACTTGCTGGTGATCGCGCTTGAGCAGCGTCAGCGGATCCTGATCGTCGGCGACTTTGACGCTGACGGCGCAACGGCCAGTACCGTGGGCACTTTGGGTTTGCGCCTGCTGGGCGCAGCGCATGTCGATTACCTGGTGCCCAATCGATTCGACTACGGCTACGGCCTGACGCCGGAAATCGTCGCGGTGGCGCTGGAGCGCCAGCCACACTTGCTGATCACCGTGGACAACGGCATCTCCAGCGTCGAAGGCGTGGCGGCGGCGAAGAAGGCTGGGCTGAACGTGCTGGTCACTGATCACCACTTGCCCGGCGATGAGCTGCCATTGGCCGACGCCATCGTCAATCCGAACCAGCCCGGCTGCGAATTTCCGAGCAAGGCCCTGGCCGGCGTCGGGGTGATTTTCTATGTCCTGATGGCTTTGCGCGCGCGGTTGCGCGAGCTCGGCTGGTATGCGGACAAGCCGCAACCGAACATCGGTGAGTTGCTCGATCTGGTGGCGCTGGGCAGCGTGGCCGACGTGGTACCGCTGGATGCCAACAACCGGATTCTGGTGCATCAGGGCCTCGAGCGTATTCGTGCCGGCCGTGCCCGACCGGGGGTCAAGGCGATCCTGGAAGTGGCCAAGCGTGACCCTGCGCGCATTACCTCCACCGACCTTGGCTTTATTGTCGGCCCGCGCCTGAACGCGGCGGGACGTCTGGACGACATGAGCCTGGGCATCGAATGCCTGCTGACCGAAGACGCCGGCCTCGCCCGTGAAATGGCTGCGCAACTGGACGGCATGAACCAGGACCGCAAATCCATCGAGCAGGGCATGCAGCGTGAAGCGCTGGCTCAGCTCAAGGACCTGCCGGTGGAGTCGATGCCGTTCGGTTTGTGCCTGTTCGATCCTGAATGGCACCAAGGCGTCATCGGCATTCTCGCGTCGCGTATGAAAGAGCGTTACTTCCGTCCGACCATCGCCTTTGCCGATGCCGGCGATGGTCTGCTCAAGGGCTCGGGACGTTCGGTCCAGGGCTTTCATATCCGCGACGCGCTGAGCGTGGTGGCGGCGCAGCATCCGAACCTGATCACCAAGTACGGCGGTCACGCGATGGCGGCTGGCCTGACGTTGCCCGAAGCGAATTTCCCGCTGTTTGCCGAAGCGTTTGATGCCGAGGTTCGTCGGCAACTGCGCGAAGAGGATCTGACCGGGCGCCTGCTGTCGGACGGCACCCTGGCGGTCGAGGAGTTTCACCTGGAACTGGCCCGCGCGTTGCGCCATGCCGGTCCTTGGGGACAGCACTTTCCGGAGCCGCTGTTTCACGGGGTGTTTCAGTTGGTCGAGCAGCGTGTCGTCGGTGAACGGCACCTTAAGGTCGTGCTGCGCAGCGAATGTGGCTCGGTGAAACTGGATGGCATCGCCTTCGGTATCGACCGGGACGTCTGGCCGAATCCGACCATCAAGTGGGTGGAGCTGGCTTACAAGCTCGATGTGAACGAGTTCCGGGGCAATGAGACCGTTCAGCTGATGATTGCCCACATCGAACCGCGATAGCTTTTGTGGTGAGGGGGCTTGCGCTCTGCAGCGGGAGTAAGCTCCCCCGCCACAGAAGGGCGGTATCGTTTGCCGGTTGTCTGCGTTTTCAATTCTTGAACCCTCCCTCATCCCCCGATGTCGACTAGGCTCTAAGCACTGCTTGATTATCCTTGTGACGTCTTGTCGATTTTTTTGCCCGCGGGGGCGGGTGCTGTACCTTTTTCCTGTCACTCGTCGACTTTCAAACAGAACCCTGGAGCCTGACCACTGATTCGAGAGGTGCCCCATGAGTCTGCTGCTTGAACCCTATACCCTGCGCCAATTGACCCTGCTCAACCGCATTGCGGTGTCGCCAATGTGCCAGTACTCGAGCGTCGATGGTCTGGCCAATGATTGGCATCTGGTCCACCTCGGCAGCCGTGCCATCGGCGGGGCGGGGCTGGTGTTTACCGAAGCCACGGCGGTCACGGCCGACGGACGGATCACCGCGCAAGACCTTGGTCTTTGGAACGATGAACAGATCGAACCCCTGCAACGCATCACCCGCTTCATTGCCGCGCAAGGCGGCATCGCGGGTATCCAGTTGGCCCATGCCGGTCGCAAGGCCAGTACCTGGCGGCCATGGCTCGGCAAGCATGGCAGCGTAAAGCCTGACGACGGTGGCTGGTTGCCGGTCGGCCCGTCACCGATTGCCTTCGATCCGCAGCACACTCAACCCAAACAGCTCGACGATGGTGAAATCGCCGATGTGATTCAGGCCTTCGTCGATGCAGCCAAGCGAGCGCTGACCGCCGGTTTCAAAGTGGTGGAGGTGCATGCGGCCCATGGTTACTTGCTGCATCAATTTCTCTCGCCGCTGAGTAATCAGCGGCGCGACCAATGGGGCGGTTCATTTGAAAACCGCATTCGCCTGGTGTTGCAGGTTACTGAAGCCGTGCGTGCGGTGTGGCCTGAAGAATTGCCGCTGTTTGTCCGGGTCTCGGCCACGGACTGGGTAGAAGATGGCTGGAACCCGGATGAGACCGTCGAGCTGGCGCGACGTCTCAAAGCCCTTGGCGTAGACCTGATCGATGTTTCGTCGGGTGGTACGGCGGTCAACGCGGAAATTCCGACCGGGCCCGGCTACCAGACGCGCTTCGCTGAACGTGTCCGCAAAGAAGCCGACATTGCCACCGGTACCGTAGGCATGATTACCGAGCCGGCGCAGGCCGAGCATATTCTGCGCACCTGTCAGGCGGACATCATTTTCCTGGCTCGCGAGCTGTTGCGCGATCCGTACTGGCCGCTGCACGCTGACGACGATCTCGGGGGCCGCAAGGCCATCTGGCCGGCGCAGTACCAACGCGCCACCCATCGTGATCAACCCATCCACGAATCGGACCTGCGTGACTAAATCGGGCACCCATAAAAAACCCCGCTCTCCTTCAAGAGGCGGGGCTTTTCAGTTTGGCTGGTCGATCAGGCCGCCTGGATCTTGCTGCGGTTCTGCTCGACCTGGTTCAGGTAATCCTTGAGCTTGTCCTGTTCCGCCGGAGTGGTGAACAAGCCGAGCTTGCTACGGCGCCACAGGATGTCATGGGCGCTGGTGGCCCATTCATCGCTGCACAGGTAATCGACTTCGCGGGTATAGAGACCGCCGCCGATGTGTTCGCCCAGATCGCTCAGGTTCTGCACGCCTTCGAGCATGCGCCAGGTGCGGCTGCCGTAGGTGGTGGCCCAGCGGCGCGAGATTTCAGTCGGGACCCAGTCAAACCTGTCGCGGATTTTCGAGCTCAGCGCCTGCGGGGTCGTCATGTCTTCGCCGCCCGGCAGGGGCGCATTGGCGGTCCAGCTCGGTTTAATGTGCGAGAAATAAGGGGCCAGTTGCGCCATCGCCGACTCGGCCAGTTTGCGATACGTGGTCAGCTTGCCGCCGAACACGGACAGCAACGGGGCATCTTCGCCAGCGCCCGACAAGGCGAGGGTGTAATCGCGGGTCACGGCCGACGGGTTGTCCGATTCGTCGTTGCACAGCGGACGCACACCGGAATAGCTGTGCAGGATGTCGTCACGACTGATCTGTTTTTTGAAGTGGGTGTTGACCACTTTCAACAAGTAATCGGTTTCGCCCTCGGTAATCGCCACCGCAGCCGGATCGCCGGTGTATTCGCGGTCGGTGGTGCCGATCAGGGTGAAGTGGTTCAAATATGGAATGGTGAAGACGATGCGCTGATCTTCGTTTTGCAGAATGTGCGCATGTTCACCTTCGTACAGCTTCGGCACGATCAGGTGGCTGCCCTGGATCAGGCGGATACCGTACGGCGATTCCATCTTCAGGTCATCACGGATGAACTTGGCGACCCAAGGCCCGGCCGCGTTCACCAATGCTTTGGCACGAATCGAAAACAGGCTGCCGTCGGCGCGTTCCAGGTGCAGGTGCCACAAACCTTTGGTGCGGCGAGCACTGACACAACGGGTCTGAGTATGGACGTGGGCGCCTTTTTCCCGGGCGGCCATGGCGTTCAGCACAACGAGGCGCGCATCGTCGACCCAGCAATCGGAATATTCAAAGCCTTTGGTTATTTCGCTTTTCAGCGCGCTGTCCGCACCGAACTTCAGGCTTTTCGAGCCTTGGAGTTGTTCGCGCTTGCCGAGGTTGTCATACAGAAATAGCCCCGCGCGGATCATCCAGGCCGGACGCAGATGCGGACGGTGCGGCAACACGAAGCGCATTTGCTTGACGATGTGTGGCGCCTTGGCCAGCAATACTTCGCGCTCGGCCAGGGCCTCGCGCACCAGGCGGAATTCGTAATGTTCGAGATAGCGCAGGCCACCGTGGATCAGCTTGCTGCTGGCTGACGATGTGTGGCTGGCCAAGTCATCCTTTTCGCAAAGGAAAACCGATAGGCCGCGGCCGGCGGCATCCGCTGCGATCCCCACGCCATTGATCCCGCCACCGATGACGGCGATATCGTAGACCTCGGCGAGAGGGGGCGTAGGCAAGGTAGAAGTGGGCATCGGCTAAGGCCTCGGGTTTTTTTGATTTTCTGTATTTGAATTCGAACATAAATGTTCATTTGCGAAAATACTAGCCCATTAAGACGCGCACAGCCAGTCAGCTTCGATTGAAAATACTCATCGAAGGGCCGTTAAAGGAAAATTTACGAACATTTTTGAGGGGGATGCACTGTAGGAGCCGGCTTGCTGGCGATGCGATCTCAAGGGCGCCATCGCCGGCAAGCCGGCTCTTGCGGGTCGTTCAACCTTCGTTGTGGTTAAACAACCTCCAGCCGAACCTTGTGCTGGTTCAACAACTGCGCCAGCGCCGGGGAGGGCTGCTGATCGGTTACAAGGCAATCAACAAGGCTGATCGGACCCAGGCGAATCATGGCGTTGCGCCCGAATTTGCTCGAGTCGGCGGCGAGAATCACCTGACGGGCATTGGCGATGATCGCCTGGGACACCCGCACTTCCTGATAATCGAAATCCAGCAAACTGCCGTCTTCATCGATCCCGCTGATCCCGACCAAGGCGAAGTCGACCTTGAACTGGTTGATGAAATCGACACTCGCCTGGCCCACCACACCACCGTCACGCCGCACATTGCCGCCGGTCAGCAGCACGTCAAAGTCGTCCTTGGCGCTGAGCATCGAGGCCACATGCAGGTTGTTGGTGATGATCTTCAGGTGATTGTGATTGAGCAGCGCGCGGGCGATGGATTCGGTGGTGGTGCCGATGTTGATGAACAGCGAGGCGTGATCCGGGATCTGCGCGGCAATGGCTTCGCCAATACGCTGTTTCTCATCGCGCATCTGGTCGGCGCGCATGGCGTAGGCGGTGTTTTCGACACTGGAATCGTAAGCCGCGCCGCCGTGATAGCGGCGCAGCAAATTGGCTTCCGCGAGCTGGTTGATATCGCGGCGGATGGTTTGCGGAGTAACAACGAACAGCGTGGCCATTTCCTCGATACTCACATAGCCGCGTTCGCGAACCAGTTCGAGGATTTGCTGCTGACGGGGAGGCAGATTCATGGGGCGTCCTTTGGGCTGCCGTGCAAAATTTGCCCATGATGCCGCAGGAATCCGCTCCCTGCCAGTTACAACCAGATACGCGTCTGGGTATTGGCTTATTCAGCCCCTTCCTGTGGCTCCCAATCGCGGGTGCGGCTGACGGCTTTTTTCCAGCCGGCGTAGAGCTTTTCCTTCGCCGCTTCGTCCAGGGTCGGTTCGAATTTGCGCTCGATCACGGCTTTGCCGCGCAACTCGTCCAGGCTGCTCCAGAAACCACACGCCAGGCCCGCCAGGTAGGCCGCACCCAGTGCCGTGGTTTCGCGCATTTGCGGACGCTCGACTTGCGTGCCGAGAATGTCGGCCTGGAACTGCATGAGGAAGTTGTTCGCCACCGCACCGCCATCCACGCGCAAGGCTTTGAGGCGTTCGCCGGCATCCTGCTGCATGGCATCGAGAACGTCGCGGGTCTGGTAGGCAATCGACTCGAGTGCCGCGCGGATGATGTGATCCACGCGGACACCGCGGGTCAGGCCGAACAATGCGCCTCGGGCATACGGGTCCCAGTACGGAGCACCCAGGCCGGTGAAGGCCGGGACCAGGTACACGCCGTTGCTGTCCTTGACCTTGTTGGCGAAGTATTCGGTGTCGTGAGCGTCATTGATGATCTTCAACTCGTCCCGCAGCCATTGCACGGTGGAACCGCCGTTGAACACCGCGCCTTCCAGCGCATAGGCCACTTCGCCGCGCGGGCCGCAGGCAATGGTGGTGAGCATGCCGTGGTTGGATTTGACGGCTTTGTCGCCGGTGTTCATCAACAGGAAGCAACCGGTGCCGTAGGTGTTTTTGGCCTGACCGGCTTCGACACACATTTGGCCGAACAACGCGGCTTGCTGGTCGCCGGCGATACCGCCGATGGCGATGCCGCTTTTGGTGCGGCCGTAGATTTCCGACGACGATTTCACTTCCGGCAACATTTCGCGCGGGATATCCAGCACCTCCAGCATCTTCGCATCCCACTCCAGGGTGTGGATGTTGAAAAGCATGGTGCGCGAGGCGTTGGTGTAGTCAGTGACGTGCACTTTGCCGCCGGTAAATTTCCAGATCAGCCAGCTGTCGACGGTGCCGAACAACAGCTCGCCGTTGCGTGCACGCTCACGGCTGCCTTCGACATTGTCGAGAATCCACTTGAGCTTGGTGCCGGAGAAGTACGGGTCGGTGACCAGGCCTGTGGTATCGCTGATGTACTGCTCGTGGCCGTCGCGTTTGAGCTGCTGGCAGATCTCGGTGCTGCGTCGGCACTGCCAGACGATGGCGTTGTAGAT
Source organism: Pseudomonas sp. TNT2022 ID1044 (assembly GCF_028656895.1). Taxonomy (NCBI): domain Bacteria; kingdom Pseudomonadati; phylum Pseudomonadota; class Gammaproteobacteria; order Pseudomonadales; family Pseudomonadaceae; genus Pseudomonas; species Pseudomonas sp. TNT2022 ID1044. The sequence continues at coordinate 79,741 of NZ_JAMDHB010000017.1, forward strand.
CGGGCGTCCGGTGTTCTTGTCCCAGACCACGGTGGTTTCACGCTGGTTGGTGATACCGATGGCCGCGACCTGATCGTGATGCAGGCCGGCTTGCGCCAGTGCCTCGACCATCACCGCGCTCTGGGTGGCGAAGATTTCCATCGGGTCATGCTCGACCCAGCCAGCTTGCGGGTAGTGCTGCGCGAACTCCCGTTGAGCGGTGCAGACCACGTTGGCGTCGCGGTCGAAAATGATCGCGCGGGAGCTGGTCGTACCCTGATCGAGGGCAATGATGTAGTTCTTATTCTGAGAGTCGGTCATGTCGATTGCCTTGGACGAAATAAGGGGGTGAGGTCTGGCGCGCGATCTTTTCGGCAGGATCATGCGCCAACGGTATCAAGAAATTCCTGGTTTGCCGTCAATGGCCGTTGTTGCGTCCTTTGTAGCAGGTGCGGCGCCGGGCAGATGGCGGGCGATGATTCCGCGATAGGCCGCGGCACCGAGGCAGGCGCCGACGATCGGGGCGAATATCGGAATCAGGAAGTAAGGGATGTCGCGCGCGCCGGTAAGGGAAATCTCACCCCAGCCGGTGAAAAATGTCATCAGTTTCGGGCCGAAGTCCCGTGCAGGGTTCATCGCGAAACCGGTCAGTGGTCCCATCGAACTGCCGATCACCGCAATCAGCAAGCCGATCAGGATCGGCGCCAGCGGGCCATTGGGCAGGCCATTGTTATCGTCGGTCAGCGACATGATCACGCCCATCAGGATGGCGGTGATGATCACCTCGACCAGAAATGCTTGCGCCGTGGACAGGCTCGGATTGGGGAAGGTGGAAAACACCGATGCCAGCTCAAGGCTGGCTTCGGTACCGCGAACCATATGGTGAGTTTGTTCGAAATCGAAGAACAGGTTGCTGTACAGCGTGTACACCAACAGCGCGCCGCAAAAGGCGCCAGCGACCTGGGCGAAAATATAGAAGGGCAGTTTGCGCTTTTCGAAGTCGGCAAAAATGCTCAGCGCGATGCTGACGGCTGGATTGAGGTGGGCTCCGGAAACCCCGGCAGTCAGGTAGATCGCCATGCTGACGCCGACGCCCCAGATGATGCTGATTTCCCACAAGCCAAAGCTGGCGCCAGCGACCTTGAGCGCGGCGACGCAACCGGTACCAAAAAAGATCAGAAGCGCGGTGCCCAGAAACTCGGCCATGCATTGGCTCGAGAGCGACGGTTGTTGTAAAGCAGTTGTCATTGAAACCTCATTTTTTTTCTTGTCTGGCGCTTTCCTTCCATCATGGTCAGAGCGCGTTTTTCCCCGAGGCAGAATCCCCATCCTGTTCCCGGTTTACAGCTGGGCACTGCGGTAAGACTTTTCGAGCAGTTTCATAAACGAAAAAATATAGACAAGAAACGCCGCTGTCAAAGGTCGAAAGTGAACCATTGGTCACAAATAAACTATTAGTTCGGTGAATGATCGCGACTGATCAAGGCCGGCAACATGTTCAATGGTGCCGGGTTAGAGCCTTTTACGGATCAATGTCCTAGAATCCGGCGCAGGATTTTTTCTACTGCCGCCCAGTCTGGAGCTGTCATGACCCCCGCATTGGATTTGCTGAAAAAGGTTCGGGCCGAACACCGAGTGCACAGTTACGAACATGACCCGAAGGCAGCGTCCTATGGGCTTGAAGCTGCAGAAAAACTCGGCCTGGACCCGGCGCAGGTGTTCAAGACCTTGCTCGCGGCCAGCGAGAAGGGCGAGCTGCTGGTGGCGGTGGTACCGGTTGTCGGCAGTCTGGACTTGAAAGGTCTGGCTCACGCCGCCGGGGTGAAAAAAGTCGAAATGGCCGACCCCGCCGCAGCGCAACGTTCGACCGGTTATCTGTTGGGCGGGATCAGTCCGCTGGGGCAAAAAAAGCGTTTGCGCACCTTTATAGATAATTCGGCCCAACCCTTCGCGAGCATTTTTGTCAGTGCCGGTCGACGCGGTCTGGAAGTCGAATTGGCTCCCGCCGTGCTCGCCGAACATACCCAGGCGAAATTTGCCGATATCGGCCGCCCCTGAGCGTTAAAGGAGAAATCTCATGCAGCTTGAGTTTCATCAGGTCGACGCGTTCAGTGATCGGCCATTCGGTGGCAACCCGGCGATGGTTTATCGGCTGGATGCCTGGCTCGCCGATGAGTTGATGCAGAAAATCGCTGCCGAGCACAATCTGGCCGAAACCGCCTTCGTGGTACGTGAAGGCCAGGATTGGCACATCCGCTGGTTTACTCCGACCACCGAAGTTCCGTTGTGCGGTCATGCGACCCTGGCCAGTGCCTACGTACTGTTTGAAATCTACAAAGAGCCGGTTGAACGTCTGGATTTCACCTGCAAGTCTGGTCCGTTGAGTGTGACCCGTGAGGGTGGGCGCCTGTGGCTGGATTTTCCGGCGATCATCCCGTCGGAAGTGGGCGTGACCCTGGATGTAGAACGCGCGCTCGGTGTGGAAGCCGTCGATGTGTTGGGATCGAATGAACTGTTCGTGGTGTTGGAGTCCGAGCAGGCGGTACTCGACTGTCAGCCGGATATGGTCGCGCTGGCCAGGTTGCCATGGTTGGGCGCCATCGTCACCGCGCGGGGCAGCAAGCACGATTTCGTCTCGCGCTACTTCGCACCGGCCATTGGCATCAACGAGGACCCGGTGACGGGATCGACCCATTGCAGCCTGATTCCGTACTGGGCGGCGCGGTTGAGCAAATCGAGTTTGACGGCGTATCAATGTTCGGCGCGGGGTGGGGAGTTGTTTTGTCGGCTGGAAGGGGAGCGGGTGAAGATTGGCGGGAATGCGACGCTTGTCGCCAATGGAACGCTGATGCTCGGCTAACGACGAGTCCCCTGTGAGAGCGAGCAGTCTCGCTCTCACAGAGAGGGTGTTGATCAGTGAGCGGTGCTGTAGCGCCGAACGCCAGCTTCTACGGCAGGAATCTGCGCCGCCATGCTTCCGCTCGCCTGGAACAGCACCAGGTGTTCCGCCGCGACACGTATGCCGACCTCAGCGCCGATCAGATGATCGACATGGCTCGGGAAGATCGATTCCAGTTGCGTGCCGGTAGGCAATTGCAGGCGATAGAGCGTTGAGGCGCCCTGGAACGACTTGCCCACGATCCGCACCTTCAATGCACTGTCGGGCGCATATACGATGTCGTCCGGACGCAGCAACACGTCCACTGCGCCACCCACCGGCCAGGTGTAGGCCCGGTTACCGCGCAACTCGCCCAGCTCGGTTTGCACCGACTCCGGGCTGCTCAACTGACCACGAATGAAGTAACCCTGGCCGATGAAACTAGCCACGTAGGGCGTCAGAGGTTCGTGATAGAGGTTGTAGGACGTATCCCACTGCTCCAGTCGACCTTCCTTGAATACGCCGACGTGATCGCTGACGGCGAAGGCTTCTTCCTGATCGTGGGTCACCAAAATCGCGCTGGTGCCACGGGCTTTGAGGATGTCGCGCACTTCGTGGCTGAGCTTGCGGCGCAATTCGCCATCGAGGTTGGAGAACGGTTCGTCGAGCAACAGCAATTGCGGCTCCGGCGCCAGGGCACGGGCCAGTGCGACACGTTGCTGCTGACCACCGGAAAGCTCGTGGGGGAAGCGCTTGCCGAGGCCTTTGAGGTTGACCAGTTCCAGCAGCTCTTCGGTGACGCGATCCTTTTGCGGATGCTTGCGAATGCCGAAGGCGATGTTGTCGGCCACGCTCAGGTGTGGAAACAGGGCGTAGTCCTGGAACACCATGCCGATCCGGCGTTTCTCCGGCGCAAGGGTGAAGCCGGCGCTGGAGATCGTCTCGCCCGCCAGCTGGATGTCACCCTCATGTACCGGCTCGAAACCGGCAATGGCGCGCAGTGTGGTGGTCTTGCCGCAACCTGAAGAGCCGAGCAGGCAACCGATGTCACCGGCGTTCAAATGCAGGTTGAGGTTTTGCACCACCCGCTGGTCTTGATAACCGCAGGCGAGGTTGCGCAGGTTTAGCAGTAATGGCTGGCTCATGCGTGGTGGTACGCCGGCTCGACGAGAAACTCGAGCAGGGCCTTTTGTGCATGCAGGCGGTTCTCTGCTTGATCCCAGGCAACCGAGCGCGGGTCATCGAGCAGGTCGATGCTGATTTCTTCGCCACGGTGAGCGGGCAGGCAGTGCATGAAGAGCACGTCCGGCGCGGCCAGGTCGAGCAGCGCGCGGTTGACCTGGTAAGGGGCGAACAGCTGAAGGCGCTTGGCGGTTTCTTCTTCCTGGCCCATGGAGGTCCAGACATCAGTGCTCACCAGATGGGCGCCGCGCACGGCCTCCTGCGGATCGCGAACGATGGTGATCCGGTCCCCGGCCTTGGCCACGAATTCGGAATTAGGCTCGTAGCCTTCCGGGCAGGCAACGCGCAGCTGGAAGTCGAACTGGATCGCCGCTTCTATATAGCTGTTGCACATGTTGTTGCCGTCGCCGATCCAGGCCACGGTCTTGCCCTGGATGGAGCCGCGGTGTTCGAGGAACGTCTGCATGTCGGCCAGCAGTTGGCACGGATGCAGGTCGTCGGACAGACCGTTGATCACCGGCACGCGCGAGTTGGCGGCGAACTCGGTCAGGTTGCTGTGGGCAAAGGTGCGGATCATCACCGCATCGAGCATGCTCGACATGACGATCGCGCAGTCGCCGATAGGCTCGCCACGGCCCAGTTGGGTGTCACGGGGCGACAGGAAAATCGCCTGGCCGCCGAGCTGGATCATGCCGGCTTCGAAGGAAATGCGGGTGCGGGTCGAGGACTTCTCGAAAATCATCCCGAGCACGCGGTTTTTCAGGGGCTCGAACAGTACACCGCGGTTACGCAGGTCTTTGAGCTCAACGCCTCGACGGATCACGCTGACCAGCTCTTCGGGCGTGCAATCCATCAGGGAGAGAAAGTGCCTTGCGCTCATCATTGACTACCTTTTTGCTACAAACCGCAGATGCTCAAAGCCTTGTTTAACGGAACAACGGGCGAGACCTGCGGCGTAAGCCGCACGGGGCGACGAAATAGGGGAAGGCGCGATCTTATAATTAAATGTCGCGTCTTACCAATAGGGCTACGGTTTTTAGGGGATTTCAGAGGGGCTACGGGGTGACCGCGGTAGCGCTTTTGAAGCCTGTTTCCTGACAGCAGCGAGGCATTTGTACACCGCGCCTGCGCAGCTTGGCAATCAAGCGGGGCGCGGATGGCGTATCAGTGGTCGGTTTGCGACCCGATATTCGCGGCGTTTCGGCGTGGTGCGTCTGATCTGAAATATTTGCTAATGCAAAGTGCTGGGTTATAAATAAATCACGAGCGACGCAGGAAGCCAACCGCAATGGAATCGAAAGAACAGCAGCTAATGGAATTGCTCGGCCTCACAGCCCGCTCCCTGACACACCTGACCGCGTCGATGACCTCGATGTCTTTCGAATTGCTGCGTAGCAGCGACCCGGTGACCCGGGACGCCGGTCGGCGGATGATCGACCGGATGGCCACCATCAGCACCGGGCTGGACGATCACTGGCGGCTGATTGGCGAATTGACCGGGGTGCACGTCGCCCACGAACAGATCGAAACCATCCAGGAAATCCAGTCGCAGACGCCTCCGAGGCTACCGTCGAGCTGATCGGCAACAGCCATCGGCTGGCCTGATGGTCAGCGATTCACAAGACGAACGTCGCTGGCGCGGTGGCGGGGCAGGCGCCATAGTTTTGTTCCCGCGGCCGACATTGCCCGCCCAGAACAAGACAGAGACTGGCCATGACCAAGACTCTCCATCACCGTGCGTGCCATCTGTGTGAAGCCATTTGCGGCTTGACCATCGAAACCACCGAGGCGGAAGCCGGCAACCTGCAGATCACGTCGATCAAGGGTGATCCGCTGGATACGTTCAGTCGCGGACACATCTGCCCCAAGGCAGTCGCCCTGCAAGATATCCAGAATGATCCCGATCGCCTGCATCAACCGATGCGGCGGGTGGGCAGTGAATGGCAGCCGATCGAGTGGGAGGACGCCTTCAATCTTGTCGCCGAACGGCTGGCAGCGATCCAGGAACGACATGGGCAAAACGCGGTGGCGGTTTATCAGGGAAACCCCAGTGTGCACAACTACGGGCTGATGACCCACAGCAACTACTTTCTCGGCCTGCTGAAAACCCGCAACCGGTTTTCCGCGACGTCGGTTGACCAACTGCCTCATCACCTGACCAGCCATTTGATGTACGGCCACGGTTTGTTGCTGCCGATTCCGGACATCGATCACACCGACTTCATGTTGATCCTCGGCGGTAATCCGCTGGCCTCCAACGGCAGCATCATGACCGTGCCCGATGTTGAAAAACGCTTGAAAGCCATTCAGGCCAGGGGCGGCAAAGTGGTGGTGGTCGATCCGCGACGCAGCGAAACGGCAGCGATCGCCGATCAGCATCTGTTTGTGCGTCCTGGCGGCGATGCGGCGTTGTTGTTTGGCCTGCTCAATACGTTATTCGCGGAAGGCCTGACCCGCGACAGTCACTTGCCTGTGGACGGTCTGGACGAGGTGCGCGGGGCAATCGCGACATTCAGCGCCGAGTCCATGAGCCCATTGTGCGCGGTGCCGGCCGAACAGATCCGCCAACTGGCACGGGACTTCGCCGCTGCGCCAAGCGCGGTTTGCTACGGTCGCATGGGCGTCTCGACCCAGGCGTTCGGCACGCTTTGTCACTGGCTGGTGCAGTTGATCAACCTGGTCACCGGTAACCTCGATCGCGTGGGTGGTGCGTTGTGCACTGAGCCGGCGGTGGATCTGGTGGCCTCGACCTCGGGCGGGCATTTCAATCTGTGGCAGAGCCGGGTTTCCGGTCGTCCGGAGTACGCCGGTGAGCTGCCGGTGTCGGCGTTGGCCGAAGAAATGCTGACCGAGGGGGAAGGGCAGGTTCGCGCACTCATCACCGTGGCGGGTAATCCCGTGTTGTCGACACCCAATGGTCGACAGCTGGAGCAGGCGCTGGATGGCCTGGAATTCATGGTCAGTGTTGACCTGTACATCAATGAAACCACGCGCTACGCCGACCTGATCCTGCCGTCCACTTCGGCACTGGAAAACGATCACTACGATACGACCTTCAACATGTTTGCCGTGCGCAATGTCAGTCGCTTCAATCGGGCGATTCTGCCCAAACCCGAAGGCGCGCTGCATGACTGGGAGATTTTCGTTGGGCTGGCCAAGGCCTTTGCCGCGAAGACCGGCAAGGAGCTGAAACCGACCATCGCGCCGGCGCAGATGATTGATCGTGGATTGCGCATGGGCCAGTACGGCGACGCATCGGAGCAAAAACTGTCGCTGGCGACGCTGTTCGATCATCCTCACGGCGTTGATCTGGGCGCGTTGAAAGCCAATCTGGCGCCACGTCTTAAAACCGCCAATCAGCGGGTTCAAGCTGCACCTGCCGCGATTCTTGCCGATCTGACGCGCTTTGCCGCACTCCAGGCGCCGGCGGCTGATGAGTTGCTGATGATCGGCCGTCGCCATGTGCGCAGTAACAACTCGTGGATGCACAACTATCATCGTCTGGTGAAGGGCAAACCGCGCCATCAGCTGTTGATGCACCCCGATGACCTGGTCAGCCGGGGCTTGAGTGACGGGCAACGGGTGCGGGTCAGTTCACGGGTCGGGGTGATCGAGGTGGAAGTACTCGGCAGCCTGGATATGATGAAAGGCGTGGTCAGTCTTCCGCACGGTTGGGGTCATGCGCGCCCGGGTGTGCAAATGACCATTGCCAGTGGCCAGCCGGGGTCCAGTGCCAACGACCTGACTGACGAGTGTCAGCTCGATGAGTTGTCCGGCAACGCAGCGCTCAATGGCGTTCCGGTGACTGTGGCGGCTGCCTGATCGTATCTGACGGAGAGACCGAGCAGCGCGCTCGGCTTTCCGTTACAATGCGCCACCGTGCCGACCCATGAGTCGGAAAGTTCAGCCGAGGTGCTCCATGGATATCATCGAAACGATTAAAGAGCAGATTGCCAACAACACCATTCTGCTTTACATGAAAGGCTCGCCGAATGCCCCGCAGTGCGGCTTCTCCGCTAAAGCCGCGCAGGCCGTGATGGCATGTGGCGAAAAGTTTGCGTACGTGGACATCCTGCAGAACCCGGAAATCCGCGCCAACCTGCCAAAATACGCCAACTGGCCAACCTTCCCGCAACTGTGGGTCGGTGGTGAGTTGGTCGGCGGTAGCGACATCATGACCGAGATGGCTGCAGACGGTTCGCTGCAAACCACCATCAAGGCTGCTGTTGAAGCGGCTGCTGCCAACAAAAGCGAAGCCTGATTCGCGAGCTCCCCTGCAGGCGCTACCGAAGGCTGCGATCTTTTGATCTTCAGCAACTAAAAAGCCCCGCCACTCGAAAGAGGGGCGGGGCTTTTTATTGGATTCTTACTCGTCTTCGCCCATCTGCGATTGCAGATAGTTTTCCAGACCAATCTTGTCGATCAGGCCCAGTTGGGTTTCCAGCCAGTCGATATGTTCTTCTTCGGACTCAAGGATGTCTTCGAGCAGTTCACGGCTACCGAAGTCGCCGACTTTCTCGCAGTGCGCGATGGCTACTTTGAGATCGGCATGGCCGGTTTTCTCGATACGCAGGTCGCACTCAAGCATTTCCTTGGTGTGCTCGCCGATGTGCAGCTTGCCCAGGTCCTGCACGTTGGGCAGGCCTTCGAGGAACAGGATGCGCTTGATCAGCTTGTCCGCGTGCTTCATCTCGTCGATGGATTCGTGATACTCGTGTTTGCCGAGCTTGTTCAGACCCCAATCTTCATACATCCGCGCGTGCAGAAAGTATTGATTGATCGCGACCAGCTCATTGGCAAGGATCTTGTTGAGATGCTGGATGACTGTAATGTCGCCTTTCATGATGGGGTCCTGCCCTGTATTAGCTGTCTATAAGGCGGAGTTTGAGCCGCACAACTAAGAGTGTCAAACCTAAGTTATTGAATAATATATTAAAATTAATCGGAATAAGAATGTTTGTGTTCCGCGTCTAGGGTCTAACTAGTTGATTTACTGGCATAAAAAAACCGGACATAAGTCCGGTTTTTTGGATTTGGATTAATTCAGGCCGCTGTAAATTCTGCAGGATAAGGAATCGCGGCTTGGGCCGTCTGCAATTCCATCAGGGTTTCGCGGACCACTTCCTTGGCAAGGCAGGCACATTTGCCGCATTGACTGGCAACGCCGGTGGCCAAACGGACTTCTTTGTAGCTGCAGCATCCTTCATAGATCGCATCGCGGATTTTACCGTCGGTGACGCCAGTGCAGAGGCAAACATACATAAGAGAAGACCGTCGCTTGTTTATGTCTCGAATGCGATGGATCTTAATGTTAACGAGAATGATTGTCAAAGTGCTTTGAGGGGGCATTTCCTCAAGCCTGACGAACGGTTTTCCTCTGCCGCGCAGGGGCTGATTTTGCTGCAGCGATTTTACCTCTGCGGGAAAAACCGTTGAGGACAGGCCAAACACGCAGTGTATGATGGCCGGTCTTTGCGCAACGGGTTTGTGTCACAGGGCTGTCGCTTGAGGGTGGCAGGCTGGCGCAAACCTTGTTTTTCACGTTTCTACACCAGGAGATATCCAATGAGCGTACTCGTAGGCAAACAAGCCCCTGACTTCACCGTACCGGCTGTACTCGGCAATGGCGAAATCGTAGACAGCTTCACCCTGTCGTCGGCCATCAAAGGCAAATACGGCCTGGTGTTCTTCTACCCACTGGACTTCACCTTCGTTTGCCCGTCGGAGCTGATCGCTCTGGACAACCGCATGTCTGAGTTCAAGGCACGCAACGTTGAAGTGGTCGCGGTTTCGATCGACTCGCACTTCACCCACAACGCCTGGCGCAACACCCCGGTCAACAATGGCGGTATCGGCGAAGTCCGTTACACCATGGCTGCCGACATCAAGCAGGAAATCATGAAGGCTTACGACGTTCAGTCCGCTGACGGCGTTGCGTTCCGTGGCGCGTTCCTGATCGACGACAAAGGCGTGGTCCGTTCGCAGATCATCAACGACCTGCCGCTGGGCCGTAACATGGAAGAGCTGCTGCGTCTGGTCGACGCTCTGCAATTCCACGAAGAGCACGGCGAAGTTTGCCCTGCCAACTGGAAAAAAGGCGACAAAGGCATGAACGCTTCGCCAGAAGGCGTTGCTGCTTACCTGACCGAGCACGCTGCCGCACTGTAAGGCACGCTCCAGGTACAAAAAAACCGGCCCCAGGGCCGGTTTTTTCATGCGCGGAATATCTCCTGCAGGGGCGTGTTACCTCTAGGCGCCGGCACCCACTTCAGTCGTCGAAATCTTCCCAGCCGCCCATTTGCTTCCAGCGATTGACGATGCCGCAGAACAGCTCGGCCGTCTTCTCGGTGTCATAGCGAGCCGAGTGAGCCTCGCGACCGTCGAAGTCGATATCCGCTGCCTGGCAAGCCTTGGCCAGTACGGTTTGACCATAGGCCAGACCGGCGAGGGTCGCCGTGTCGAAGCTGGAGAAAGGGTGAAACGGATTGCGCTTCATGTCCATGCGCGCGACGGCGGCGTTGAGGAAGCCCAGGTCGAAGCTGCTGTTGTGCCCGACCAGAATCGCCCGCTTGCAGCCGTTGGCCTTGAGCGCCTTGCGCACGCCGCGGAAGATGTCGTTCAGGGCTGTTTCTTCACTCACCGCCATGCGCAGTGGGTGATCGAGCTTGATTCCGGTGAACTCCAGCGCCGCCGCCTCGACGTTCGCGCCTTCAAAAGGCTCAACCCGGAAGAAGTAGGTGTGATCCGGGTAAACAAAACCCTTTTCATCCATGGCGATGGTGGTCGCGGCGATTTCCAGCAGGGCGTCGGTGGCCGAGTTGAAGCCACCGGTTTCTACGTCGACGACAACGGGCAGGTAGCCACGAAACCGTGCGGCCATCGGGTGACGGGAACCGCCGCCACCGCCTTGACCTTCCTGTTCATCGTCGAAATGGTCTTCACTCACGCGTGTTCCTCCAGCAGGCGCCAGCGCAGTTTTTCACCGGCGCGCAGCGGGATAACGGTCAGCTCGCCAAACGGCAGGCTGGTCGGGGCAGTCCATTCTTCGCGGACCAGGGTGATGCGATCTGTGTTTGCCGGCAGGCCGTAGAAACGCGGGCCGTTGAGGCTGGCGAAGGCTTCGAGTTTGTCCAGCGCATTGCGCTGTTCGAACGCTTCGGCGTACATCTCGATCGCGGCATAGGCGGTGTAGCAGCCTGCGCAACCGCAGGCGGCTTCCTTGGCATGCTGGGCGTGGGGGGCCGAATCGGTACCGAGGAAGAACTTCTCGCTGCCGCTGGTGGCGGCGTCGAGCAGGGCTTCCTGGTGCGTGTTGCGCTTGAGGATCGGCAGGCAATAGAAGTGCGGCCGAATCCCGCCCACCAGCATGTGGTTGCGGTTGTACAGCAGATGATGTGCGGTGATGGTCGCGCCAACGTTGGCCGGGGCCGAGTTGACGAACTGCACGGCGTCAGCGGTGGTGATGTGCTCGAACACCACTTTGAGCGTCGGGAAACGCTCGACCACGCGACGCATGTGCTCATCGATGAAGATTTTTTCGCGGTCGAAGACGTCGACATCGCCGCGGGTGACCTCACCGTGGATCAACAAAGGCATCCCGACTTCGGCCATGGCCTCGATTGCCGGGAAAATCTTGTCGATGCTGGTGACGCCAGAGTCCGAGTTGGTAGTCGCGCCGGCCGGGTACAGCTTGGCGGCGTGAACGAAACCGCTGGCCTTGGCCTCGCGAATTTCCTCAGGCAGGGTGCGGTCGGTGAGGTACAGGACCATCAGCGGTTCGAACGGGCTGCCAGCCGGGCGGGCAGCGAGAATCCGCTGGCGATAGCCGTCGGCTTCAGCCGCATTGCGGACCGGAGGGACCAGGTTAGGCATGATGATGGCGCGACCAAAGGTGCGCGCGACATCCGCAACGGTATTGGTCAACACGGCACCATCGCGAAGATGAATGTGCCAGTCGTCGGGACGCAGCAGGGTCAGGCGGTCGGACATGAGGGGATTCCAGGCGGGTCAAACTGAGGGGAATGCTACCGGAAAAGACTCTTGCAGGCACTCGCTATCAAGTTTTGCAGGAAGCTTCCGATATCCAACAGGTATGCCGTAAACATCTGTGTGTCGGTCTTTTAGTTGTCGAAGCCAGTGGAGCCTCCCGTGCGCCAGCGTTATTTAGCCTTGCTCAGTGTGTTTGCCAGCCTTCCTGCGATGGCCATCACTTTCCAGACACGTCTGGAGAGCATTGAGTGGACGGTCGAAGGTGACAAGTTCGAGTGCCGCTTGACCCAGCCGATCACCGATTTCGGCTCGGGACAATTCGTGCGCCGCGCGGGCGAGCAGGCGACGTTTCGTCTGAATGCCTATAACGCGATGCCGGGCGGTGGCTCGGCCACGCTGTTGGCGGCGGCTGCGCCGTGGCAACCGGGGCGTGGTGACATCAATCTGGGCTCGGTGCGGGTCGGCAGTGGCAACGTACTGTTCAACAGTTCGCAAGTGCAGGCCGGACGGCTGATCAGCGGTCTGATTGACGGTCGCAGCCCGGTGGTGCGGCAGTCTTCGGGGGATGGCCGGGTCTCGGAAGTGCGCTTGTTGCCGGTCAGGTTCAACAAGGCGTTCGCCGATTATCAGGGCTGTGTGGCCAAGTTGTTGCCGCAGAATTTCGATCAGGTGAAACAATCGGAAGTCGGCTTCCCTGGCGGCGGTATAGATCTGGATGCGGCGGCAAAAGCCAAGCTGCAGGTGATGCTGGAGTACATGAAGGCTGATCCGACGGTTAACCACATTGAGCTCGACGGCCATTCCGACAACAGCGGCAACCGCCTGAGCAATCGCGACCTGTCGCGGCGTCGTGCCCTGGCCGTAATGGAATTCTTCAAGGCCAACGGGATTCTGGAATCGCAGATCACCATGCGCTTCCATGGCGAGCGATATCCGCTGGCGCCCAATATCAACAACGCCAACCGAGCGAAAAACCGTCGTGTGGCCATACGCCTGGAGCGCGGTGCGCCCCCCGAGCAGGTGGCGCCTCAAGCCGTAAAACCGGCCACTTCGGCAACATCCTGACTTAGCGGTCATCGTCGCGCTCTCGACATAATCTGTCGCTTCGTCGTCATAAGCTGTCGCGCCACTGTAAATTATCCTGCATGAGCGGTAGACTTCCCGGCTTTCCGTAGAACCCCGTGGAGTGATGGCATGGCGGACGTAAACAAGGTCGTTCTGGCGTATTCCGGCGGCCTGGACACTTCGGTGATCCTCAAGTGGCTGCAGGATACTTATAACTGTGAAGTGGTGACCTTCACCGCTGACCTGGGTCAGGGCGAAGAGGTCGAACCTGCACGCGCCAAGGCTCAGGCCATGGGCGTCAAAGAAATCTACATTGACGACCTGCGCGAAGAGTTCGTACGCGATTTCGTATTCCCGATGTTCCGCGCCAACACCGTTTACGAAGGCGAGTACCTGCTGGGTACTTCCATCGCACGTCCGCTGATCGCCAAGCGTCTGATTGAAATTGCCAACGAAACCGGCGCTGACGCCATTTCCCACGGCGCTACCGGCAAAGGCAACGACCAGGTTCGTTTCGAACTGGGCGCGTACGCCTTGAAGCCAGGCGTGAAAGTGATTGCTCCATGGCGCGAGTGGGACCTGCTGTCCCGCGAGAAGCTGATGGATTATGCCGAGAAGCATGCAATCCCTATCGAGCGCCACGGCAAGAAAAAATCCCCGTACTCGATGGATGCCAACCTGCTGCACATCTCCTATGAAGGCGGCGTGCTGGAAGACACCTGGACCGAGCACGAAGAAGACATGTGGCGCTGGACTGTCTCCCCGGAGAAGGCTCCTGACAAGCCGCAGTACCTGGAACTGACCTACCGCAACGGCGACATCGTGGCACTGGACGGCGTCGAAATGACCCCGGCCACCGTGTTGGCGACGCTGAACCGTATCGGTGGCGAACACGGCATCGGTCGTCTCGACATCGTCGAGAACCGTTACGTGGGCATGAAGTCCCGTGGCTGCTACGAAACCCCTGGCGGCACCATCATGCTGCGCGCCCACCGTGCGATCGAGTCGATCACCCTGGACCGCGAAGTCGCTCACCTCAAAGACGAGCTGATGCCCAAGTACGCCAGCCTGATCTACACCGGTTACTGGTGGAGCCCTGAGCGTCTGATGCTGCAACAGATGATCGATGCGTCCCAGGCTCACGTGAACGGTGTCGTTCGCCTGAAGCTGTACAAGGGCAACGTGATCGTCACCGGTCGCAAGTCCGATGAGTCGCTGTTCGACGCCAACATTGCCACCTTCGAAGAAGATGGTGGCGCCTACAACCAGGCCGACGCGGCGGGCTTCATCAAGCTCAACGCCCTGCGGATGCGCATTGCGGCGAACAAGGGTCGCAAGCTGTTCTGAGACCTTTGAGCCGGTAATGAATTTGTGGCCTCCTCATTGAGGAGGCCACAAATTTGAAAAAAGGCTTGTTCCAACTGATCGTTCAATAACACGATTTTTTCGTTACCTGCTGGTTACCTCCCTCCGTGACATCACCGTCGAGTGGTGTACGTCAGTGGCAAGTTCTGATGACTGTCACTTTCTGTGAACTCAAATTGTAAATAGCAAAAAAAGTAGCGCTGCTGCGTTTGCTGGCCTGTCTGGACAGGTTGAATGCGCTTTCCTTGAGCCATTTTTCCGATTTTGAGTCTGCGATAAATAAGATTACGTGAAGTTGTTTTTCGCGCGATTTTTGTATTTCCGGGCACAAGGCGCCGAGTTCGGACCTTTTGTGAATATGGCGTGCATCAATGATGCGCAGATCGCTTGCTGATTCGGGCAACTGAACACCTTGTTCGCCAAAGAAATCCATCCAGGTGGCGTTCTCGTCCGGTGGAGCCTGTGCGGTAGGGGGGCGGGACGCCTGACGAACGTCTGCTGATTCATTTTCCCGGTGTTCCATATCACCAAGAACCTCTATGAAGTGCTCGCCCTTTTCATAGTCGGAAGGTGCGTACAGCGACCGGTAGTTGAAGTTGAGTGTGGCAAAGAAAAGAAGCAGTAAATAAAAAGGAAAGGAAATTAAAAACCATATGTAGATTTCCCTTTCCTTGTTATCCAGGAAAGGTAATGTAATCGCTGCTGAAGTTTCAGACAGGGTTGCGAATATCGCGATAACGGTGATGGGGTTTACAATTTTTTCTTTGGGTTTTTTCATGTGTTTTACTCATTTTTATTTGTCTTTTCTCTAGTGATTAAGGTTTTTGAGTTTTGTTATTGTTAAGCTTTGGTTGCTTTTGAAGTCGGGTTGCTGTTTTGTCCATTGCTCCTTGTTTTCCGGATTTATCAAAATATACCCTGATTGTATCTATTTGGGTGTCCTGTTTTTAATCATTGCTCAAGTTCTGTTTTTTTCTGTAAGAGTGAGTTGAACTTGTTGTGTGATATTTCTCTTGTCAGCGATGGGCATTGAAAACGGTTGTTACTTTCGGGGGGGAATAGAGTTCAGGAAGTGCGCCGGGTATGAAGACGAGGGAGATGTCGCTGTTGTTTGTTATAAACTGAAACAAAAAAACACCGTGAAAACGGGTGTGCTCGACGCTGATACAGTTTTCCAATCGCAGAGTTCTAGGGTTTTTTGTAAGACTAATCCGCGTTGTTTGTAGGGAATGTCTTTCGCTGTAGGTGTCCGGGGGACGCGGTGTGCCATGGGGGAAACGACTAGGCTATTGTGCTGGCTCTAAAAATTCGAACAGCGAAAATTGGACTTGCCCATGAATAAAGTGCTGATCGTGGATGATCACCCCGTCATTCGTCTTGCGGTACGTATGCTGATGGAACGTCATGGCTACGAAGTCGTTGCTGAAACAGACAATGGTGTGGATGCATTACAACTTGCCCGTGAACAAATGCCGGATATTGTCATTCTGGATATTGGAATACCGAAACTCGATGGCCTGGAAGTTATCGCACGATTGAGTTCGGCAGCACTGCCGATGAAAGTGTTGATATTGACCTCTCAGGCACCTGGGCATTTCTCCATGCGATGCATGCAATCCGGCGCCGCAGGGTATGTTTGCAAACAGCAGGACCTGACGGAGTTGCTCAGTGCAATAAAGGCAGTGCTGTCGGGTTACAGTTACTTTCCCAATCAAGCGTTGCACACCGTGCGGGCCAGTCTTGGGAACGCCAGTGAAGCCGAGATGGTAGATCGCCTGTCGGGGCGGGAGATGATGGTTCTGCAGCAGTTGGCCAGAGGCAAGACCAACAAGGAGATTGCCGATGGAATGTTCCTCAGCAACAAAACCGTGAGTACTTACAAGACACGGCTGTTATTAAAGCTGAACGCACGCTCTTTGGTTGACCTGATCGAACTGGCTCAGCGCAATGGACTTGTCTGATCCCGGTGTTGACGATGCACGATAAGCGGGCACTTATCACGGTTCAGCACAAAGTAAAAAGCCTCCGTTTCGGGAGGCTTTTAGATGTCATAAGTCAAAATCGTAATCGGCCAATTGCTTTTGCAGTCGGCGCTCCTCCAGCAGATTGTCGATGGTACGGCGTTTGCTCAGGTTGGTTTTGGCTACTTCGACCACCGGCTCGGCGTCATCAGCCTCAACGGGGGTGAAGTCGTCTTCTATGTCCAATTGCTCTTTGCCAGTGCTCATTTAGTTACTCCAGGCTAAGAAGGCCTTTGGGGCTCCTTATATCGACAATCCTCTGGCGGGTAAAAAAGATTTTTTCAATCGATGAATCAATAAACCTAATAGAGCCTCAATCGTCGGAGGTCTTGTGCTTGTATTCGCACAAATCTTCGATACGGCAACTGCCGCAACGTGGCTTGCGGGCCAGGCAGACGTAGCGCCCGTGCAGGATCAGCCAGTGATGGGAATCGAGCAGGTATTGTTTGGGCACGAACTTCATCAGCTTGTGTTCGACTTCAACGACATTCTTGCCAGGCGCAATGCCGGTGCGGTTGCTGACCCGGAAAATATGGGTGTCCACCGCCATGGTCAGCTGCCGGAATGCAGTATTGAGCACAACGTTGGCAGTCTTGCGGCCTACGCCGGGCAAGGCTTCCAGTTCCTCTCGGGTTTGCGGCACTTCACCTGCGTGGCGTTCGACCAGCAAGCGGCAGGTCTCGATGACGTTTTTCGCCTTGCTGTTGAACAGGCCTATGGTCTTGATGTACTCCGACAACCCTTCAACGCCCAGCGCGTGGATCGCGGCAGGGGTGTTGGCGACCGGAAACAGTTTTGCCGTGGCTTTGTTAACCCCGACATCGGTCGATTGCGCCGAAAGAATGACCGCGATCAGCAATTCGAACGGCGAGGAGTAAGCCAGTTCGGTTTTTGGTTCCGGGTTGTCTTCATGCAGCCTGCGAAATATTTCCAGACGTTTTGCAGCATTCATGGGCAGTGCGTTTCCTCGAAGGCGGTCAGTGTGAAGGTGTCGGGCGATGCCAGGCTTGCCATGCGGCGATCAGCAGTCCCAGGAGAATAAAGCCGCCGGGGGTCAGTGTAGCCAGACGCAAACCGCCGTCGGCGGTCAGCACCCAGCCCTGCCATTGTGCTTTTGTCGTAGCCAGCAACCACGACAGGTGATTGCCAAGTGTCCCGTAACCAATGAGTTCACGCAGCAGGCCGAGGCCCACCATCAAGCCACCGAACAGCCCATACAAACGCAGGCGGGCTCGCCAGCTGTTCTGAAAGAACTCGTTTTGCTCCAGCACGACACATTGCAAAGCGAGCAACGCGGCATAGATGCCTGTCTGCTGATGCCACTGCAGGGACCACATTTGCGCGCCGAGTTCTGCACAACTGGTCAGCGTCGCTGCGAGCAATACGCTTGCCCACAAACGTGTCGCCGCAAGCAAGCGTGGTCGCAAGGCATTCATGGCCAGGCCGAACGCGGTAATCACCCCAACGAACATCAGCCACAGGCCCAGTGCATTCACCAGTGAGCCGGTAGCGCCAATGAGTGGCGTCAGCATCAATGAGCACGGCAGTAATGATGATTTACTCATGGGGGGCGCTCCCGAGCAGTTTTTGCCGATGATCATCAAAGTAGCGCAGTGCGTCGTGGGTGGCGTTGATCACCGCTCTGGAGGTGATGGTTGCTCCCGCCATCTGATCGAATTGTCCGCGATCCTTTTTCAAGGCCCAGCCTTTATCGTCAGGATTGGAACGAGACTTGCCGGTAAAGGTTTCAAGCCAGGTGTTGGGCCAGTCGGCGATTCGCGCACCGAGCCCAGGGGTTTCCGTTTGCTTGAGGGTTTTGACACCGATCAACCTGGCGTTTTCGTCGATGGCAATCAGCAGAACGATGGCTCCTGCGTAACCCGGAGTCTGGCTGCGCAGCAATACGGCATAGGGTTTTCCGGCCTTTGTCGCTCGAAAGCCGGCCAGCAGGGTGCTGTTGCCCAGCGCGGTGTTTTCGAGCGTTAACGGCTGTTCCAGAGGCTGATTGTCGTAGCTGTCGGGGGGGAGCAGGTCAAGCAGGTTGCGACTGTCGATCAAGCGCTGCTCGGCGGCGATACGCGGCGCGCTGCTGTGTTGCGCGAGATAGGTCATGCCTGCGCCAAACGCGCCCAGCAAAATCAGGATCGCAATGCTCGACGCACGATTCATGATGCGCTGCGCTCCTGTCTGGCGACAGCAAACCTCTCCAGCGCGGGGACGCAGAGGTTCATCAACAACACGGCAAACGCCACGCCGTCCGGATAGCCACCCCATGTGCGAATCAGGTATGTCAGCAGCCCGACGCCGATGCCGAATAACAGGCGCGCTACGGGGCTTTTCCCGCCTGATACCGGTTCCGTCACAATGAAAAATGCTCCCAGCATGGTTGCACCGGTGAGCAGGTGAAACAACGGTGAGCCGTGGGAGTCGGAGCCCGTTCCGTTCCAGAACAGCAGGCTGATAATGAACAGGCTCGCCAGCATGCCGACCGGTGCATGCCAGCTGAACACTTTTCGTTGCAGCAGAAATGCACCACCGGCAAGGAATGCCAGGTTTACCCATTCCACACCGCGACCGCCGAAGTGACCAAACGCCGGGTTCGCCGAAAACAGTTCGTCCATCGTCAGGCTTTTATTGATCCGCAGGCTGTCCAGCGCCGTGGCGCGGACCCACGCGTCGGGTGTCTGTCCGAAGCCAAAGATCTGTTGCAAACCACTCATTAGATCCATCCCGTGGGATGACGGCCAATGGGTCATGTGTTGAGGAAAGGTCACCAGCACCAGCGCAAAGCCAAGCATCGCCGGATTGAACGGATTTGATCCGACACCGCCATACAAGTGCTTGCCGAACACCATCGCGCACGCGGCGGCACTGAGGGTCAGCCACCACGGACAATAGGGCGGCAGGGCGAGGGCCAGCAGCATCGCGCTGACTAAAGCGCTGCCGTCGCTCAAGCTTGCCCTGAGGGGGCGCTGGCGCAACCGCAACATCGCCGCTTCGACTGCCAGTGCCGCGACGCCGGCCAGAATCAGATTGATCAATACGCCCCAACCATACAGCCAGAACATCATCAGTGTTCCCGGCAGGGCGGCCAGCAGCACCAGTTTCATCGCCTGCTGCAGGCGATCGTCAACTGATTCAAGGGATGGCATAGGCTTGCACCTGACGTTCGGCCTCGCTGAGTGCACGCTGCAGGGTTTCGATCTGTTCGGCGGATGCTTCGCTGTTTTGAGCTTTTTTCAGTTCGGCGCGGCGCATGGCCAGCTGGATTTTTGCCCGTTTCAACTCGGCGTCCCGGGTCGGATCTGCCGGAGTTGCCGGGACCTGAACAGGGGCCGGCGGTGCAACGTTCTCCAGTTGCGCCAGGTTCCGTTCTGCCGCTTCGAACTGCTGTTGCAGGACGATGAGTTGCGATTGCTGTTCAAAGGTTGGCGGATGGCCGAAGGCTTTCAGCGATTTGTGCAACTGAGCCCGGCTCATCGCGACATCGATCCTGGCTTTTTTCAGCGCCGCATCGGCATTCGCCGCTTTCTGGGCGCGGACGCGTTCAAGGGCCGCTTGCACCGGGTCGAGTGCCGGTTCAATGGGGTGCGGCGCTCGCTGCAAGCGCGCCTGGCGATCGGCTGCTTTCTGTTCTTCTTCACGTTGCAAACGGGCGTTGCGTTGTTCGAACCGGCGACGTGCATGATCGCGTTTGGTGGCCCGGGCTCTTAGTTCATCAAGGCTGAACGCCAGCCCCCCCACAATCGGCAGGACCGAGCCCATGGGCAACGGGCGCATCTCGATGCAATCGACCGGGCACGGCGCCACGCAGAGATCGCAACCGGTGCATTCGTCGACGATCACCGTATGCATCAGTTTCGCCGCGCCGACGATGGCATCGACGGGACACGCCTGGATGCACTTGGTGCAGCCAATGCATTCGGCTTCGCGAATATAGGCAATCTGCGCCGGAGCCGAACCACGGCTCACGTCCAGTTCCAGCACCGGCACGTTCAGCAGTTGGGCCAGGGCGTTGATGGTTTCGCTGCCGCCCGGTGGGCACTTGTTGATCGGCTCGCCGCTGGCAATGCCTTCGGCGTACGGTTTGCATCCGGGATGGCCGCACTTGCCGCATTGCGTCTGAGGCAGGAGGGCGTCGATGCTGTGAATCAGACTCATGTTTTGATCAGTCCGCTGAATCCGAGAAAAGCCACTGCGATCAGTCCGGCGCCGATCAGATCGATCGGCAAGCCGCGAAAGGGCAGGGGAACATCGTTATCGAGTGTGCGCTGGCGCAGATCGTTGAAAAGACTCAGCACCAGCCAGAAACCCAGGCCCGCACTCAGGCTCAGGGCCATGGCATGGAAGAAGCCGTTGTCGTCCTGAGCGTTGATCAGCGTCACGCCCAGGACGCCGGCATTGCCCGCCATCAGCAGCCACAGGCCGTCGAAGGAAAGCTTGGGCAGCAACCGCGCAAGCAGTTTGAGCAGGGGGCTGATCAACAGCACGCTCAGCGGCAGGAACACGAACAGACGCAGGGCCGTCAGGTCCAGCGGCACCAGCAGCCAGTGGAACAGCGCATAGCCGGACACGCCTGCGATCAGCATCAGGCAGGTCGTCGCGATGCCCAGTGCGTGAACCTGTCGGCGCACGCTGCCCACCAGCGGATCGACGCCCAGCGGCCAGTGCAACACGAGGTTGTTGATCAGGGCAGCACTGATAAGCGTCAAAAGCGTTTCGGTCATGATCGTCCATATCCGATGCCGGATAACCCTGTAGGAGCCACACCTGAGGGATAGTATGGGCCAGACATGAAAATCCCACAGCCGCGCCAGGCACGACTGTGGGATCGGTTCAGCACGAGAATTTACTTGATGCGCTGACCTGGCTTGGCGCCGCTGTCAGGGCTGAGCAGGTAGATTTCTTCACCGCCAGGACCGGCCGCCATCACCATGCCTTCGGAGATGCCGAACTTCATTTTCCGTGGCTTGAGGTTGGCGATCATCATGGTCAGGCGACCATCGAGCCTGGACGGGTCCGGGTAAGCGCTCTTGATCCCGGAGAACACGTTGCGCTGCTCGTCACCGATGTCGAGGGTCAGGCGCAACAGCTTGTCGGCGCCTTCAACGTGTTCGGCCTTGACGATCAGTGCGACACGCAGATCCACGGCGGCGAAGGTGTCGAAGTCGATTTCCGGCGACAGCGGATCCTTGGCCAGTTCGCCATTGCCAGCCGGTGCGGCTGCGCCGGTGTCGGTCTGGCTAGCGGTCAGGTCTTCTTTCGAAGCGTCGGTCATGGCTTGCACTTTCACCGGATCGATACGGGTCATCAACGGCTTGAACTCGTTCAACTGATGGTTGGCGAGCAAGGTCGCGTGGTCGTTCCAGGTCAGCGGCGCAACGTTGAGGAACGCCTCGGCATCGGCAGCCAGAAGCGGCAGCACCGGCTTGAGGAAGATCACCAGTTGACGGAACAGGTTGACGCCCGTGGCGCAGATCGCCTGGACTTCATCCTGCTTGCCTTCCTGTTTGTTCAGCGACCACGGTGCCTTGTCGGCGATCCACGCGTTGGCGCGGTCGGCCAGGCCCATGATCTCGCGCATGGCGCGGGCGAAGTCGCGGGCTTCATAGGCGTCGGCGATGCTTGGCGCGGCGGCCAGGAAGGCTTCGGTCAGCTCCGGTGCGGCGTTGGTGTCGACCATCACGCCAGCATTGCCTTTATTGATGAAACCGGCGCAACGACTGGCGATGTTGACGACTTTGCCGACCAGGTCAGAGTTGACCTTCTGCACGAAGTCTTCGAGGTTCAGGTCGAGGTCGTCGACGCCACGGCCCAGTTTGGCCGCGTAGTAGTAGCGCAGATATTCCGGCGACAGGTGATCCAGGTAGGTCCGGGCCTTGATGAAGGTGCCACGGGACTTGGACATTTTCTGGCCGTTGACGGTCAGGTAGCCGTGCACGTTGATGCCGGTCGGCTTGCGGTAGCCCGCGCCTTCGAGCATCGCTGGCCAGAACAGGGCGTGGAAGTTGACGATGTCCTTGCCGATGAAGTGGTACAGCTCGGCGGTGGAATCCTTGCCCCAGAACGCGTCGAAGTCCAGCTCCGGCGTGCGGTTGCACAGGTTCTTGAAGCTCGCCATGTAGCCGATTGGCGCGTCCAGCCATACATAGAAGTACTTGCCAGGCTCGCCCGGAATTTCAAAGCCGAAGTACGGCGCATCGCGGGAGATGTCCCACTGTTGCAGGCCGGCGTCCAGCCATTCGGCGATCTTGTTAGCCACGGCGTCTTGCAGGGTGCCGCTGCGGGTCCAGGTTTGCAGCATTTCCTGGAAGTCCGGCAATTTGAAGAAGAAGTGCTGGGAATCCTTGAGCACCGGGGTGGCGCCGGAAATCGCCGACTTCGGATCTTTCAGGTCGGTCGGTGCGTAGGTCGCACCGCATTTTTCGCAGTTGTCGCCGTACTGGTCTTCGGTGCCGCATTTCGGGCAGGTGCCCTTGATGAAGCGGTCGGCCAGGAACATTTTCTTTTCCGGGTCGAAATACTGAGTGATCGAGCGTTGGGCGATGTGCCCGGCATCACGCAGTTTCAGGTAGATCTGGCTCGACAGCTCACGGTTTTCTTCGGCGTGAGTGGAGTGGAAATTGTCGAAGTCCACGAGGAAGTCGGCAAAGTCGGCGCTGTGTTCAGCCTGGACGTTGGCGATCAGTTGTTCCGGGGTGATGCCTTCTTTTTCCGCGCGCAGCATGATCGCCGAACCGTGGGCGTCGTCAGCGCAGACATAAATGCATTGGTTGCCGCGGTGCTTCTGGAAGCGCACCCACATATCGGTCTGGATGTATTCCAGCATATGGCCAAGGTGGATCGAACCATTGGCATAGGGCAGGGCGCTGGTGACGAGGATCTTGCGTGGCTCGGACATGGGGCTCGGCTACTTGATGAAACGGAGGTCGGCCACTATAAAGCGCCGGGAAAGATATTTCACCCCTGCAAATCGTTGCCGGACATGCCGTCCGGAAGACAGAAGAGGTAGGATACCCGCCATATTTCCCAGTCCCGTTTTCGGAGTTGCCCATGAGCGCCGTCAATCGCGCAGCGGTGGAAGCCGTCCTTCGCCAATACACCGACCCTTATTTGAACCAGGACCCGGTCAGCGCCGGATGCGTGCGCACCATCGAGATCCAGGGCGACCGCGTCAGCGTCCAGCTCGAATTGGGTTACGCCGCCGGTCTGTTCAAGAGTGGCTGGGCACAGATGCTGGAAATGGCTATCCAAGGTCTGGATGGCGTGTCGAGCGCCAAAGTCGATATCACCAGCGTGATTGCCGCACACAAGGCTCAGGGGCAGATCCCGGGGCTGGCCAACGTGAAAAACGTCGTGGCCGTGGCGTCCGGCAAGGGCGGTGTGGGCAAATCCACCACTGCCGCGAACCTTGCATTGGCCCTGGCCCGCGAAGGGGCCAAGGTGGGGATTCTCGACGCGGACATCTACGGTCCGAGCCAGGGCATCATGTTCGGCATTCCCGAGCGCACCCGTCCCGAGATCAAGGACCAGAAGTGGTTCGTTCCGCTCAAGTCCCATGGTGTCGAAGTGATGTCCATGGCCTTCCTGACCGACGACAACACCCCGATGGTCTGGCGCGGGCCGATGGTTTCCGGCGCCTTGCTGCAACTGGTGACGCAAACCGCTTGGGGCGACCTGGATTATCTGGTCATCGACATGCCGCCAGGCACCGGCGACATCCAGCTGACCCTGGCACAGAAAGTCCCGGTGGCCGGCGCGGTCATCGTCACCACCCCGCAGGACCTGGCGTTGCTGGACGCACGCAAAGGCGTGGAAATGTTCCGCAAGGTCAACATTCCCGTACTGGGCGTGGTGGAAAACATGGCCGTGCACATCTGCTCGAACTGCGGACATGCCGAGCATCTGTTCGGTGAGGGCGGCGGCGTGAAACTGGCTAATCAGTACGGCGTTGAACTGCTGGCCTCGTTGCCGCTGGCGATGGCCATCCGTGAACAGGCCGATGGCGGCAAGCCAACAGTGATCGCCGAGCCGGACAGCCCGATCGCCCTGGTTTACCAGGAACTGGCCCGCCATGTCGGTGCGCGGATCGTATTGCAGGAAGCGTTGACGCCGGCGATGCCGAACATCAGCATCAGCGACGACTAATGATCTGAAACACAATCAACTGTGGGCGCTAGCCTGCTAGCGATAGCGGATTCACATTCAACAAATATGTTGGGTGAACCACCGCAATCGCTAGCAGGCTAGCTCCCACATTGGTTTTTGGGGTTGGATTTAGATCCGCAACCCGCCGTCCATCTCCAGAATCCGACCGGTGTAATAGTCATTCTCAAAGATGTAGGCCGCCGAATGGGCAATCTCCTCTGGCTTGCCCATGCGCTTGAGCGGAATCCCGGCAGTCATCTTCTCCAGCGCTTCCGGCTTCATGCCCAAGGTCATTTCGGTTTCGATGAAGCCCGGTGCAATGCCGGCCACGCGAATGCCGTAGCGCGCCAGTTCCTTGGCCCAGGTCACGGTCGCTGCAGCGACACCGGCCTTGGCGGCGGAGTAGTTGGTCTGGCCGACGTTGCCAGCTCGGGAAATCGACGAGATATTGATGATCGCGCCGCTGTTGTTCAGCTCGACCATTTTTGCCGCGACTTCACGGGTGCACAGGAACACCCCGGTCAGGTTGACGTCGATCACAGCCTGCCATTGGGCCAGGCTCATCTTGGTCATTTCGCCGTCCTTGACCTTGAGCAGCAGGCCATCGCGCAGGATGCCGGCGTTGTTGATCAGGCCATGGATCGCACCGAAGTCTTCAGCGACCTGGGCGACCATGTGCGAGACCTGTTCTTCGTTGGCGACGTTGCACAGATAGGCGCGAGCCTCGACACCTTTGGCTTTGCAGGCGGCGACCGCGTCATCGAGTTTTTCCTGGTTCAGGTCCACCAGCGCCAG
Source organism: Pseudomonas sp. TNT2022 ID1044 (assembly GCF_028656895.1). NCBI lineage: Bacteria > Pseudomonadati > Pseudomonadota > Gammaproteobacteria > Pseudomonadales > Pseudomonadaceae > Pseudomonas > Pseudomonas sp. TNT2022 ID1044. Next base: position 105,163 of record NZ_JAMDHB010000017.1, read on the forward strand.
CTTCGCGCCCTTGCCAGCGAAATACTCGGCCATGGAGCGGCCTAAACCCTGGCAGCCGCCAGTGATAATGATTACTTTGTCAGTGAGTTGCATTCGCATGCCCCGGTAGCAGGTCTGATTGGTTTACCTTCTAGAAGGCCTCTCGATCTGCGCCTGACCTGGCTTGGCTGCATATGAGAATTGCCCCGATGGCGTGCTGGGACTATCCAACAGCAGCCTGTCCGTTTTTCTGACGGATTCTATATAAGGAGTCATAAATTGAGCGTTGAAGCGGCTAAGCATGCACGAGAATTGCTTCTCAAGGAATACCGTGGAGTGCTCTCGACGCACTCCAAAGCGATGCCCGGTTTCCCGTTCGGTTCAGTGGTTCCATACTGCCTGGACCAGCAGGGCCGGCCGCTGATCCTGATTAGCCGCATCGCTCAGCACACGCACAATCTGCAAAAAGATCCGAAATGCTCGCTCTTTGTCGGCGAACGTGGTGCCGAGGATGTTCAGGCTGTTGGTCGACTGACTTATCTGGCCGAGGCGCAGCAGCTCGAAGACGAAGCGGCTATCGAAGCCGCCTCCGAGCGTTACTACCGCTACTTTCCGGAGTCCCAGGGTTATCACAAGGCTCACGATTTCGATTTCTGGGTGCTTACACCGGTTCGCCATCGCTACATCGGCGGTTTTGGCGCGATTCACTGGGTCAATGAGCTGACGCTGGCCAACCCGTTCGCCGGCAAGGCTGAAATCAGCATGGTCGAGCACATGAACGCCGACCACGCAAAAGCCATTGCCCATTACGTGGACCTGGCCGGTTTGCCGAAAACGTCGCCAGCGCAATTGGTCGGCATCGATACCGAAGGCATGCACCTGCGCATCGGTCAGAGCCTCTATTGGCTGGCGTTTCAAGCACCATGTAATACGCCGACACAAGTTCGCGAAGCCTTGGTTTTCCTGGCTCACGCTGAACATTGGCCGAAAAATGAAGTGGCCGACGCTTGAATTCACGAAACGGCGACGTCATCTAAGGTGAACTGGCAAGGCATTCTTGCGTTGAGGAACCATTTGATGCGCCCTTTTTTGTTGCTCTTTCTGCTGTTCCCGGTGTTGGAGCTGTTCGTATTCGTCAAGGTGGCAGGGGCGATCGGGTTTTTCCCGGCCCTGCTGCTGATCATTCTCGGCTCGATGTTCGGCGTGTTCGTGCTGCGTATCGCCGGCCTGGCCACGGCACTGCGTGCCCGTGAAAGCCTGAACCGCGGCGAACTGCCGGCCCAGACCATGCTTGAAGGCCTGATGCTGGCGTTGGCCGGTGGCCTGTTGATCCTGCCCGGCTTCATCAGCGATGTGATTGGCCTGATCATGTTGCTGCCGATCAGTCGTCGCCTGCTGGCCAATAAGATGCGCCAGCGTGCCGAGGAGCAGGCGATTCGCCAACGTGCGTTCGCCGATGACCTGCAGGCCCGAGGCGGCCCGGCACCGCGCGAGCCGCTGGGCCGCGAGCCCAACGTGATCGAAGGCGAGTTCGAACACCGCGATACCAAATAATACGCACAGCGACACGGCACCTTCGGGTGCCGTGTTCGTTTGCGCGGCATCAACATGAAAAATTTTCGATCCCCACCCTTGTAATAAGCTTGTGCGCCCTTATGTAACGGTCACCGCAAGGTTTCTGGCGAACACGCCAGACAGACTTCCGCGGTTCGCTCGACGAACCGCACCCGGCACCGCCGGACTTTGTTAAACCCGCCGGGACTACACCGGCCGATGAAAACCACAATTAGGAGAGATCGACAATGAAGCTTCGTCCTCTGCATGACCGCGTCGTCATCCGTCGCAGCGAAGAAGAAAAGAAAACCGCTGGCGGTATCGTCCTGCCAGGTTCGGCTGCTGAAAAAGCCAACAGCGGCGAGATCCTCGCTGTCGGCACCGGCCGCGTACTGGACAACGGTGAAGTGCGTGCACTGTCCGTGAAAGTGGGCGACAAGGTTGTGTTCGGTCCTTACTCCGGCAGCAACACTGTGAAAGTCGACGGCGAAGACCTGCTGGTAATGAGCGAGAACGAAATCCTCGCTGTTATCGAAGGCTGATTACCCGCTCATTTTCCCGTTACTACAAAGTATTTAAGGAATATCGATCATGGCTGCTAAAGAAGTACTGTTTGGCGATTCCGCCCGCAAGAAAATGCTCACCGGTGTTAACGTCCTGGCTGACGCAGTAAAAGCGACCCTGGGCCCGAAAGGCCGTAACGTGATCATCGAGAAGAGCTTCGGCGCTCCGACCATCACCAAGGACGGCGTTTCGGTAGCAAAAGAAATCGAACTGGAAGACCGTTTCGAAAACATGGGCGCGCAGCTGGTCAAAGACGTTGCCTCCCGTGCCAACGATGACGCAGGCGACGGCACCACCACCGCTACCGTTCTGGCTCAATCGATCGTCAACGAAGGCCTGAAAGCCGTCGCTGCCGGCATGAACCCGATGGACCTGAAACGCGGTATCGACAAAGCGACCATCGCTATCGTCAAAGAGCTCAAAGCCCTGTCCAAGCCATGCGCTGACACCAAGGCTATCGCTCAGGTCGGCACCATCTCCGCCAACTCCGACAACTCCATCGGCGACATCATTGCCGAAGCCATGGAAAAAGTCGGTAAAGAAGGCGTGATCACCGTTGAAGAAGGCTCGGGCCTGGAAAACGAACTGTCGGTTGTTGAAGGCATGCAGTTCGACCGTGGTTACCTGTCCCCGTACTTCGTCAACAAGCCAGAGACCATGGTCGCTGAGCTGGATGGCCCGCTGATCCTGCTGGTCGACAAAAAGATCTCGAACATCCGCGAAATGCTGCCAGTGCTGGAAGCCGTTGCCAAAGCCGGCCGTCCGCTGCTGATCGTGGCCGAAGACGTTGAAGGCGAAGCCCTGGCGACTCTGGTTGTGAACAACATGCGTGGCATCGTTAAAGTCGCAGCCGTCAAGGCGCCAGGCTTCGGCGACCGTCGCAAGGCCATGCTGCAGGACATCGCTGTTCTGACCGGCGGTACCGTTATCTCCGAAGAGATCGGCCTGAGCCTGGAAAGCACCACCCTGGAGCACCTGGGTAACGCCAAGCGCGTGACCCTGTCCAAGGAAAACACCATCATCGTTGACGGTGCTGGCGTACAAGGCGACATCGAAGCACGCATCAACCAGATCCGTGCCCAGGTTGCCGAGACTTCCTCGGACTACGACCGTGAAAAACTGCAAGAGCGTCTGGCCAAACTGTCCGGCGGCGTAGCAGTGATCAAGGTTGGCGCGGGTTCCGAAGTAGAAATGAAAGAGAAGAAAGCCCGCGTTGAAGACGCCCTGCACGCTACCCGTGCAGCCGTTGAAGAAGGCGTGGTACCTGGCGGTGGCGTAGCGCTGATCCGTGCTCTTGAAGCCATCCTGAACCTCAAAGGCGACAACGCTGACCAGGACGTAGGTGTTTCTGTTCTGCGTCGTGCCGTTGAAGCACCGCTGCGTCAGATCGCTGCCAACAGCGGTGACGAGCCAAGCGTTGTGGTAAACGAAGTCAAGAACGGCAAAGGTAACTTCGGTTACAACGCTGCGACTGGCGAATACGGCGACATGATCGAAATGGGTATCCTGGACCCAACCAAGGTCACCCGTTCCGCTCTGCAAGCTGCATCGTCGATCGCCGGTCTGATCCTGACCACCCAGGCGGCTGTTGCTGATGCACCGAAGAAAGACGGCGCTGCTGGCGGCGGTATGCCAGACATGGGCGGTATGGGCGGCATGGGCGGCATGATGTAAGCCAGCCTTACCCCTGTACTAAAAACCCCGCCTGCGAAAGCAGGCGGGGTTTTTTATTGACCGGACTTTGAGCGCAGATCAATCCACTGGAGGAGCGAGGTTGGCCGCGATAGAGCGGTTCAGGTGCCGGCGGGCACTGCTTGGCTTATATGACCAGCCTTCGCCGCAGGCTGATAAAGCACCCAGTAATAAGCCCCCAGGCAAATCAGCCAGCAGAACACCGCCGTCCACACGTTGTGGGAGAAGAAGTGGGCGCCCTGCATCATCCGCCCGATGGAAAACACGCTGCCCAGCGCAAAGGCAAACACAAACGCTGTACGCGCCAGGCGTGGTCGACGGTCACGCAACACGAAAAACAGCGCAAACAGCGTAAACCCGGTGGCCGCATGTCCGCCCGGCCAGCAACGTCCCGGTTTCTCGGTAGGCGGACGCGGGCTGAATAATTTGCTGTAAGTTTCGTGGCCACCAAACTGCTCCAGGCTCCACGGGCATTGCACCGCCGTCACTGCTTTCATCGGCGTGACAAACGAAGTCGCCAAACCCAGAGACAACACCAGGCAGGCCAGTTCCCGTTTATAAGGTTTGAGCCTGTCGATGAAAAACGAGCCACTGAAACCGAGTATGGCCAGCACCGAAAACGCGATGACCACTTGCTTGGCGCGGTCATGCAGTACGGTTTCGAGGAAGTAACTGTGCCGGCCGATGAAATTCCCGGCGACCGGATCGTAAAACAGTTTGGCCAGGTCCATGTCCAGGTCGGTCAGTTCGAGTAAAACCAACGTGATTGCCGCCACAGCGGGAATGCCCAGGCACATCCAGAGGTTGAGCGGGCGAGAAGCGGGGCGTGCAGAGATCGAAACCATGAAAATTCCCGGGTCAGTGAGATGTTCTTGAATGCGCAGCCGCGCGGAGTTTGAACCCGATTCTGTCGTCAGTCCGTGAACCGATAGTGAAAAAAACGTTCAGCCCGCAAGCATTGATTTTGCCGGGTGGAGAACTGCACACAGTCCTAGCCGTGAGCCACACTTGGCCTTAAGCTGCGCGGGCCACGACGGCCGTTACTGTGTACGGAGAAGGTGCCCATGCGAATTTTATTGGTTGAAGACAACCGCGATATCCTGGCCAATCTGGCCGATTATCTGGGGCTCAAAGGCTATACCGTGGATTGTGCACAGGACGGCTTGTCGGGCCTGCACCTGGCGGCCACCGAGCATTACGACCTGATCGTGCTCGACATCATGCTGCCTGGCATCGACGGCTACACCCTGTGCAAACGCCTGCGCGAAGATGCCCGGCGCGACACCCCGGTGATCATGTTGACTGCGCGCGACCAACTCGACGACCGGCTGCAAGGCTTCAAGTCCGGTGCCGACGATTACCTGATCAAACCCTTTGCCCTGTCCGAGCTGGCAGCGCGGATCGAAGCGGTGATGCGGCGTACCCAGGGCGGAGGGCGTCGTACCTTGCAAGTCGGCGACTTGAACTACGACCTGGACACGCTGGAAGTTACCCGCGAAGGGCGTCTGCTCAAGCTCAATCCGGTCGGCCTCAAGCTGCTCGCGGTATTGATGCAGAAAAGCCCGCACGTATTGCGCCGGGAAATTCTCGAAGAAGCGTTGTGGGGGGATGACTGCCCGGACAGTGACAGCCTGCGCAGCCACGTCCATCAATTGCGTCAGGTGATCGACAAGCCGTTCGCCAAACCGTTGCTGCATACCGTGCACGGTGTGGGTTATCGCCTGGCCGAGGGCCGTGATGGAGTTTAAGCAGAGCCTTGCCCAGCGGATCATCATTGCCTTTGCACTGATGAGTGCGTTGGTCGCGGGCGCCTTCGCCATGGGCATCGTCGCCACCGTGCATCTGGTGGAAGAGAAGTTGATTTCTGCCGGTTTGGGCGGCGATTTACAGCGCCTGTTACTCATGGACAGTGTCTCGGACTGGAGCCATCGGCCCGAACCGGACCAATTGTTCTATTTCAGTGGCGGGCCGGGTGATTTCGAGTTGCCCAAGGATCTGCGGCATCTGGATTCCGGTTTTCATGAGGTATTTCGCCAGCAGTTGTCCTATCACGCGATGGTCGAAATCGTCGACGGACGGCGTTACGTGCTGCTGCAGGATCAAAGTGATTTCGAAGAGCGCGAGCGGGTGCTGTTTGCCGTCGTACTGGTTGGCTTCGTGCTCAGCCTGGCGCTGGCGGTTTTCCTCGGCTGGGTCCTGGCGCGTAAAGTGATGGCTCCGGTTGTCCGGCTGGCCCGGCAAGTCCGGCACCGCGACCAACTGCTCGGTCTGGCGCCGCCGCTGGCACCGGACTACGCGGCCGATGAAGTCGGTGAGCTGGCCGTGGCGTTCGATGCGACCCTCGGCCGCCTGCGCCAGGCACTGACACGGGAGCGGCTGTTCACCAGTGACGTCAGCCATGAGTTGCGTACACCGTTGATGGTTCTGGCCAGTTCCTGCGAGTTGTTACTGGAAAACCCTGGCATTGATCAGCGCGGTCGCGCTCAGGTCGAGCGCATCTCCCGCGCCTGTGAAGAAATGCGTGAGCTGGTGCAGACCTTTCTGATGCTGGCCCGCGCCCAGCGCGAAGACGCGAGCATGTCACCGCAGCAGACCCTGACTGGCGTGGCCGAAGACTTGATTGGTCAGTGGCGCGCGCCCATCGAGGCCAAAGGCCTGACGCTGATTTTTGAACCGGGTGAGCCACAGAGCACTCTCTACAACGCCACATTGCTGAATGCGGTGATGGGAAACCTCTTGCGTAATGCGTTGCACTACACCGAACAAGGGTTTATCCGTTTGACCCTGACGACCAGCGGTTTTGTCGTCGAGGACAGTGGCGTGGGCATTCCCGAAGAAAAACGTGAAGCGATGTTCGAACCGTTCGTGCGCGGCAGCGAAAAACGCGGGGAAGGCCTGGGCCTTGGGTTGTCTTTGGTTCAGCGGATTTGTGAAAACCAGGGCTGGAGCGTCAGCCTGACAACCATGGAACCCAATGGCTGTCGTTTTCAGGTGGAACTGCAGACCTCGGCTGCAAGCTGATCGCATCGGCGACGAGCAATGGATGCGCCCTGATTGTCTTGTATAACCTGGAAACAATTATGGGTTTTACATGACAATTTTTTCACAAAGGCATGACCTGACGCTGACACGGCGCTACTTAATGTAGGCGCCATCAGAAGTACAGGAAACCTCAATTATGGCCGGCCCGATCAAACTGGATTTTTCCGAAAAATACGACGACCAGCACGCGCAACAATACCTGCTTAAACATCAGGACGGCCTGAGTCGTAAATTATCCCACTGGCGGGATGAACAATTGGCGCGCAAGGCCCTGGCTGCGGTCGGTGAACCCGGCCTGGTCCTCGATTTGCCTTGTGGCGCGGGGCGTTTCTGGCCATTGCTGGCGGAGAAACCCAACCGCGTCATCATCGGCGCCGACAACTCTGAGTCAATGTTGAAGATCGCCACACAGGCACAACCGCCCGATGTGGTGAGTCGGGTACAACCCTTGCACACTTCTGCATTCGACATCGCCTTGCCTGATAACGCCGTCGACAGCATTTTCTGCATGCGTTTGCTCCATCACATCGGTGAGGCCGAGCATCGACTGGCCATTCTGCGCGAATTTGAACGCGTCACCCGTGACAGCGTCATCCTCTCATTGTGGGTGGACGGCAATTTCAAGGCCTGGAAACGCAAGCGCCTGGAGCGGACCCGTGAGCAGGAAAGTTACCAGAACCGATTTGTGTTACCGGCGGCCACGGTAGAAAAAGAATTTGAACAGGCGGGGTTCAGAATTCAGGAACGTCTGGACTTTTTACCGCTCTATGCCATGTGGCGAGTTTACGTATTACGCAAGAGGTAACAGGATGGCAGTGCAGTGTGCAGCAGGATCGGATGTTGTCTCCCAAGACCGTTTCGACTATTTCTGGAACCAGCACGGTGAATGGGTAGAAGAGCCCAATGTTCGCCGTGGTGGAGAAAGTGGTGTGCAGCGCGTCATGGGCAGTGATGATCAACTGCTCTACTTCAAACGCCAGACCGGGCATATCTACCGCAGCCTGCTGCACCCCTTTGGACGGCCGACCGTGCTGCGCGAGCGCGACGCACTCATCGGTGTTGGCCAGCTCGGCGTCCATGTTCCGCAAATCGTGTTCTGCGGCGCACAACGCGACCCCGTGCACAAATGGCGCGCCTTGCTGGTGACAAAGTCACTGGACGGGTTCGAGGAAATAGAACATTGGTACGCCGGGGGCGGTCGCGAGCGTCATGGTGAAGCCGTGCATGATCAGGTGCTGCAGGCCTTGGCAGAAAACCTCGCGCGCATGCACAAGGGGCGTTGGCAACACAGTTGCCTCTATATCAAGCACGTTTTCGTGCGAGTGACTGGCGAAGGCGAGTCGTCCAGGGTCGAGGTGGCGTTGATTGATCTGGAGAAGTGCCGACAGCGCCTCACTGCCCACCAGGCGGCCGCCCACGACATGAAGCAATTGCGCCGCCATTCGTCGTTCAGCCCTACGGACTGGGAGAAACTGGTCTATTTTTATGAGAGGGCGTTTGGCAGCGCTATCAAGGGTTTATAGCAATGAAGCTCGAAGTTGCGCGAGGTTTGTTTTTGATAGGAGCCTTGGCAGTCGCTTCGCTCGCAGTGGCTGCGTGGGAGCAGCCACGTACTCAAGTTCTCAGCTCAGCGAACGGCGAATATTGCCCCTTGCCACGAGTCGCCAAGACCTCCGTGGCCACCCAACCCGATCATGATTTGTTGCTGTTCATGTTCGGCCTTTCTCAAGGATTGAGGCCGCAAAGTTGAAAAGTCTGAAACCCGAATAAAAGGCCTCGCATAAGCGAGGCCTTTTATTCCCGCTTGTCCCGATATCGCACCTGCAAATTAGATCTTGCGTTACTTTCTGGTGTACGCGTTTCCCTTGTAGGAGCCGGCTTGCTGGCGATGGAATACGACGCGGTTCGTCGGGATAACCGCGCTGCCTGGATCGCCAGCAAGCCGGCTCCTACCCAGGGTTGGTGTTTGGTTCATCGGGTTTGGCCAACAGTGTGTAGACGCACGGCAGCACAAACAGGGTAAATAACGTCCCGATCGACATACCCGTGGCAATCACCGTCCCGATGTCGAACCGGCTCACCGCACCCGCGCCGGTGGCAATGATCAACGGCACCATGCCGAACACCATCGCGGCCGTGGTCATCAACACCGGGCGCAGACGAATGGACGCTGCTTCCTCCACGGCCTCGCGCGCTGACAGGCCCTTGTCCTTGCGCAACTGGTTGGCGAACTCGACAATCAGGATCCCGTGCTTGCTGATCAGCCCGATCAGCGTCACCAGTCCGACCTGGGTGTAGATGTTCATGCTCGACCAGCCGAGGAACAGCGGAATCAACGCACCGCAGATCGACAGGGGCACGGTCACCAGAATCACCAGCGGGTCGCGGAAGCTTTCGAATTGTGCGGCCAGCACCAGGAAAATGATCGCCAGTGCCAGGGCAAAGGTTACCCACAACGCACTGCCTTCTTGCACGTATTGCCGCGATGCACCGGCATAATCGATGGCGAACCCCGCTGGCGCTTCTTCTCGGGCGATTTGCCGTACGACCTCGATAGCCTCGCCCATGCTGACCAGCGGCACCCCGGACAGAATGGCCGAGTTGAGTTGCTGAAACTGGTTCAACTGCCGCGGTCGCGCGCGGTCGCTTACGGTGATCAGGGTCGACAGGGCCAGCAGCTCACCCTGGGTGTTTTTCACGTAATAGTTGTTCAGCCAGTCGGGGTTGTCCCGAAACGGTCGCTCAACCTGAGCGATGACTTTGTAGCTGCGTCCCTCGATGGTGAACCGGTTGATCTCCGCTTCACCGAGCAAGGTCGCCAGTGTTCCGCCCAGATCCTGCATCGACACACCCATCTGGGCCGCCTTGGCACGATCGATATCCACCACGACTTCCGGTTTGTCGAAGGCCAGGTCGACATCGACGAACGCGAACTTGCCGGATTCCATGGCGCGCTTTTTCACCCGGTCCATCACTTGCAACAGCAACTCGTAGTCGTTGGCCGTGTTAATCACGAACTGGAAGGGCAGCCCCTCGCCAGTGCCCGGCAGTGAGGGCAGGTTGAAGCCGAAAATCTGCAGTCCCGGGATGCTTTCGAGTTTTGCCTGAACATCGGGCAGGATCTGCATCTGCGTGCGGCTGCGCTCGTTCCAAGGTTTGAGCAGAAAGCCGCCGATTCCCGATTGCACGCCATTGAAACCGTTGATCTGGAATGACGAGTAGTACTCGGGGAACGCCTTGAAGATCGAAATGAATTCGTCAGTGTAGGTGTTCAGGTAATCGAGGTTGGTCGGTTGCGGGGCGTTGGCGATCATGAAAATGATGCCCTGGTCCTCGTCCGGTGCCAGTTCCGACTTGGTGAACTTGAGCAGCACCGGGATCAGGCATAACACAATGACCGCAAACGCCAGCACCACCGGCCGGGTGTTGAGCGTGCCGTGGAGCATGCGCTGGTACCGGCGCTTGAGGCTTTCGAAGATCCGGTCGAGGCGGTGGGCCAATCCGGTGGGGTTTTCATCGTGACGCAGTAAAAAGGCACACATCATCGGTGACAGGGTCAGGGCGACGACGCCGGAGATCACCACGGCGCCGGCCAGGGTCAGGGCAAATTCCTTGAACAGTGCACCCGTAAGCCCCGTCAGGAAGCCGATCGGCGCATACACTGCCGCCAGGGTGATGGTCATCGAGACCACCGGCATGGCGATTTCCCGGGCGCCCTCGATGGCGGCGTCCAGCGGTGTCTTGCCTTCCTCGATGTGGCGGTGGATGTTTTCCACCACGACGATGGCGTCATCCACCACCAGGCCGATGGCCAGCACCATGGCCAACAGGGTCAGCAGGTTGATCGAGTAACCCATCATCTGCATGAAGAACATCACGCCGATCATCGACAGCGGGATGGTGACCACCGGGATCACCACCGAACGCAAGGCACCGAGAAACAGGAACACCACGACGATCACGATCAGCACCGCTTCGAACAGCGTCTTCACCACTTCGTCGATCGAGGCCTGGATGAACAGCGTGGCGTCGTAGGCGATTTCTCCCTTGAGGTTCGGCGGCAGTTGGGCCTCAAGGTCCGGCATGATCTTGCGCACTTCCTTGATCACGTCCAGCGGGTTGGCACCGGGCGTGGCCTTGATGCCGATGTACACCGAGGGCGTACCGCCGAAGGAACTGATGGAGTCGTAATTCTCTGCACCCATTTCGACCCGGGCGACATCGCGTAGCAAAACGCGACTGTCACCATCGACCTTGAGCGGAATCGCGGCAAAGGCTTCGGCGGACTTGAGTTCGGTGCTGGCGTTGATGCTGGTGACCACGTACTCGCCCTTCACCTCGCCGGCGGCGGACAGGAAGTTGTACTGACGCACGGCGTTGGTCACATCGCTGGCACTGAGACCAAAACCGGCGAGTTTTACCGGATCGAGCCACAGGCGCATGGCGAACACCTGGTTGCCGAGAATCTCGGCTTCGGCCATGCCGGGCAGGGTCGCGAGTTTCGGCTGGATCACCCGTGACAGGTAGTCGGTGATCTGCGGGTTGCTCAATTCCTTACTGAAAAAACTGATGTACATCAGCGCCGAGGCGTCAGCGGCTTCCTTGCTCAGGACCGGGTCTTCGGCGTCCTGGGGCAATTGGTTCTTTACCTCGTTGGCCTTGGCCAGCAGTTCGGTGAACAGCCGGTCGCTGTTGGCGCCAATACGCGCATAGATCGAGATCACCGAAAAGTTCTGGCGACTGACCGAGGTCATGTAGTCGATACCCTCGGCGCTGGCCAGGCTTTGCTGCATCGGCTGCGTGATATAGCCCTGGATGGTTTCGGCGTTAGCCCCGGGGTACGCCGTGGTGACGGTGATCAGGGCGTTTTCCATTTGCGGGTACTGGCGCAGCGGCAACTTGCTCCAGGCCTGGAAGCCCAGCAGCACGATCAGCAGGCTGACCACGGTGGCGAGCACCGGGCGGCGGATGAACGGATCAGTAAAAGCCATTGGGGGTTCCTTGATCAGTCAGCGCGAGGCTGACTGTTCTTTTCGACCAGGGTCTTGTCGTCGCTGATGGCGATGTGGGCGCCATTGTCCAGTTTGATCTGGCCAGCCGTGACAACTGTTTCACCGTTCTGTACGCCTTTGGTGATGATCACCATGCCTTCGCGCCGTTCGCCGGTTTCGACAAAACGGCGCTCGGCGATCAGGACCGGCTGGCCCTTGTCGTCCTTTTCCACGCTGCCGTCTTCAGCCTTTTTCTGTGTGGCGACATAGACCGAGTTGCCATAGAGCGTGTAGGTGATCGCGCTTTCCGGCACGACGATGCGTGGCTGCGGGTTCGGCAACATGACCTGCAGATTGGCGAACATCCCCGGCAGCAGCTTGCCATCGGGATTGGCCAGGGTGGCACGGACCTGCATGTTGCGCGTGCTGTTCTCGAGTTTCGGATTGATTGCGCTGATGGTGCCGGGAAAGGTCAGGGTCGGGTAGGCGGCGACAATGATTTCAACCGGTTGACCAAGGGCGATCTTCGGCACCGATTGCTCGGGTACGAAAAAGTCGACATACAGACTGCTGAGATCCTGCAGCGTGGCAATCATGGTCCCGGTGGCCAGATAGTCGCCTATGTCCACCTGACGTATGCCGATGGTTCCGCTGAAGGGCGCCACAATGCTTTTTTTGCCCAGGGCAGCCTTGAGTTGATTGACCGTCGCCTTGCTCTTTTTCAGCACCGCCGACAGTCGGTCGAACTCGCCTTTGGAAATCGCCTGGCTGCCGACGAGTTGGCTACCACGACCGTAATCAAGCTGGGCCAACCCGAGGTCGGCGAGGGCGGTTTCGAGCAAGGCCGTTTCCACGGCGCTGTCGAGGCGCAGGAGCGGTTGGCCGGCCTTGACCTTCTGTCCTGACTCGAACTGTAAATCGATGATGGTGCCGTCGCTCTCAAGGCTCAGGTCCACGCCTTGCAGGGCCGTGAGCGTGCCAACCGTAGGCAGGCGAACTTGCCACGGCCGTTCGGTGGCCGTGGCCACGGCGACGCTGATGGGTGGTTTCGGCGCGGAGAACCCTTGAATCATCGTGTAGACGGAGAAGGCTTTGTACCCGGCCAGGACCAGCACGATCAGCAAAACAACACCCAACATGATCAGCATGCGGCGACGCAGCATATTCCAGTTCCTTGGAGAAAATCAGGTGAGACAGTGGAGCACATTACCGCGAGTGGGGGCGTGAATCCAACTCGCAACGATTACAGGCAGGCCCCGAGCCACTGTGGGAGCGAGCGTTCTCAGATCAAATGCAGGTGGTTGTCCCAGAGTCCCGCAGGCAGCTCCAACGGTTTTGCAACGAGATTTGTCTGGCGGCAATCGTAGTAGCGGCAACGCCCTTGGCCCGAGGTCACGACAAACCCGTCGGCGACCGCGCCAACGCCGGCACAATCGGGAAGTGGCGCATCCAGGCGCACTTCGCCGCTGTCCAGGTCCCAGATGAAAAAGCGATTGCCCCGTGGAGCGGTCAAGGCCACCAGGCGCAGGTCACTGTGCACGGCGACACTGGCGGTGTAATGCCCCATGGCCTGCAACTGATGTTCCGGTACCGGGAACGCCACGAATGGTTGGCCGGGACGCTTGATCGCCAGCAGTTCGGATTTTTCATGCGAAGCCCCCATGAATTGCTGGCCGGCAACGATGGTGCCGTCGCTGGCAATGCCGAGGTGGCGCACGCTGTTCATTTGCTGGGGAAGCGTTTCCTTGCTCAGCAGGGTGCCGTCGCGCTGCATCAGGACCAGGCTCGGCTCCATCGCGTCGAGGTTCATCTCGACCCGGCTTTCCGCTTCGGTGCGAATCCCGCCGTTGGCCACCACCAGGGTTTCGCCATCGGGCATCCATGACACTTGATGCGGGCCGATGCCATGGGTGGAGATCTCGCCGCTGTGCACCAGCCGCTCGCCTTCGAACTTATACACACCCAGCAGGCCGCGACCCGGCTCGGTGGTGTCGTTTTCGGTGGCGTACAGCCAGTCACCGCTTTGGTGAATCACCGCGTGACCGTAGAAATGCCGGTTCGGTTGCGAGGTCACCGTTTGCAGCAACGTACCGTCGCGCAGATCGATCAGGTAGCTCTCGGTACCCGGTCGACGGGCGACAAACAGCGCGATCGCCAACGTCGGGTGGTTGATGATGTCGTGGCAGCGCTGGCCGACCTGGGTGGCAAACACCCGGGTGCCGTCCAGCCGATAACCGACGGCGTAATGCTTGCCGTCGGTATCGTCCCGCGCCGAGAGCAGCAGCGGGCTGGCGTCCTTTTGCTTGAACAGCTTCCAGCCGCCCAGCGTCACCGCACCCAGCAGCAAACTCCCTAATGTCAGAGCCTGGCGTCGCAGCATGGCACTCGCCCTCATCAGTCACCGTCGTTGGCGTTGAAGCCCAGTTGGATGCCCAGCGCCTTGGCCAGTTCGCCTTCGTGCAGGCGATGGACGACGTTGAGGCTGTCGTAGATATCGTTGAGTTGCTGGCGACCGGCGTCGTCGTTGAGCATTTCGGTCAACGAGCGCTGGTTGCTGGCGAACAGTTTCAACGAAGCGGCATAGGCGGCGTCGATCTTGTCGGCCAATGGCTTCTGATCGCTTGGCAGCAGGTTGCGCAGGCCTTTGTTGTCGACACCTTCCCAAACCGTTTTCGCCGCCGCGAGGCTTGCCTCAAGGCCGGCCAGGGAAGACTGGCTGCGCCATGCATCGGCCTGGAACGGCTGCGCAACGCCCTTGCTCTGACGGCCCATCGGCGTGCCGAGCTTTTTCTTCAGGCTATCGAGCGCGGTGACTTGCACGCGCAGCAGATCGGCAATGGCTTCGTGGGAGTCGGCGTAACGCTGGTTCGGGAACTTGCTCATTTGCGCGAGCATGCCGTCGGTGTTGTTCCAGCTTTTCAGAATCTCTTCGGCCAGTTGTTTCTGACGCTCGCCGATGGCGATCAGCAGCGGGCAATACTTGGCCTTCTGCTCGGCGTTGGCCACGTCAGGCTTGCTGTCGAACAGGATGTATTCGTAGGCCGACAGGCCTTGCACCACGACGCTGGACTTGGCCAGTGCCGCGGCATCGATTTGCGGTTGTGCGGTGATCAGTTGCTCGACCTGGCGGCCGACCAGGTTTTTCTTGTCCGGCCAGAACTGCACCTGCCATGCGCGATTGCCTTCGGCCAGCGGCCCGATCAGCAGGGGTTGCAGCTCGGCCCAGGCCTTTTGTGCGTGCAGGAAGTCGGCACGGGCGGTTTCCAGTGTCTCCTTGCCTTCGCAGTAGGCCAGCGCGCTGACGGCCAGTTGGCGGTCGGCTTCTACCCAGCGGCTGTAGGTCGGCAGGATCACCGATTTGGCGATGGCTGCCGACGTGACCGCTTGCGGGTCTTGAGGCGAACAGGCGCCCAAGGCTAGCGCGGCAAGGCTGGTGAACAACAATTTGGGACGAAACATGTCGGGCTCCCGCGGGTGGAATGCGTATTAAAGGGAATTCAGAAACGCCAGCAACGCAGCGCGCTGCTCGGCATTGAAAGACAGCACCTGTTGCCGCGCGGCGGACGCTTCGCCGCCGTGCCAGAGCACGGCTTCGAGCAGATTGCGTGCGCGGCCGTCGTGCAGGAACTGGGTGTGGCCACTGACCGCTTGAGTCAAACCGATGCCCCACAACGGCGGCGTGCGCCAGTCGCGGCCACCGGCCTGGAATTCGCTGCGGTTGTCGGCCAGGCCGTCGCCCATGTCATGCAGCAGCAGATCGCTGTACGGGCGAATCACTTGATTGGCCAGTTCAGGTTCAGCGGCGTTGGCGGCGGTGGTGTATTTCGGTGTGTGGCAGGACTGACAACCCGCCCGGTAGAACAAATTCTTGCCGGCCAGCACTTCAGGCGCGTTGACGTCGCGCCGCGCCGGTACGGCGAGGTTGCGTGAGTAGAACAGCACCAGGCGCAGGATATTGTCGCTGACTTCCGGTTCGCCGTCGGGGCCGTTGCCATTGGGCGCCTGTTTGCAGGCGATTTGTGCGTCGGTGCAGTCATCAAACGGTCTCAGGCGGGTGGTGAGGCCCATATCGCCTGAAAACGCGTGAACATTTTGTTGATTCAGATTCGGTTGCCCGGCCTTCCAGCCAAATCGCCCGAGAACGGTTTTTTGCTGAACTTCATCCCAGACCCGGTTCGGGCGTCCGGCGATACCCTCCTTAGCTTTGGCCTGGGCTTCGGCATTGGCCAGGATCGCCTCTTCCGGAATCGCTTCGAGCAGACCCAAACCGATCATCGGCGGCGCGACCCGTGCCGAGAAACGGGTGTCGGGGTGCATCGGGCCGTAATTCAGCTGAGTGATGTTCAGGCTCGGCTTGCGCAGTTCGACTTCGGTGCCGTCCTCGAAACTCACCTTCACCGGTGTGTAATTGACCCGCACCTTGCCCTCGGGGGCGACGCCGGGTACGGCCATGTCCTGAAACTGCCCGCCGTAGACGGGTTCCGGCACGACACCCAGTTGCTCGATGACCTTGGCATAAGCCGGGGCATCGGGAATCGACAGGCGCACCAGCATCGATACGGCATTGGCGTCGTCGGGTTCGGGCGGGTGGCCGCGACCGTCCTTGATGTGGCAGCCCTGGCAGGCATTGGTGTTGAACAGGGGGCCGAGGCCATCGCGGGCCGTGGTCGTCGACGGCGCGATCACCCAGGGATTGCGGAAGAAACTGTTGCCGACGCTGAAGTCCACGCGCCGAGAAGGCGGCAGGTTGGCGGAGGGCAGGGAAAATGCATTTTGATCGGTCTTGCGCACGGTAGCGCTACCGCCGGAGCGGGCCTCACCGGGTTCGGCTTCGGTAAACCGCGGGGCGTCATCGCAGGCACTCAGGCCCAGGGCCAGAAACAGTGCGGACAAGCGAAGAGGCAGCGAGGGCATCAGACATCCTGCAAGACGAGCAAAATAAAGGCGCAAAGTCTAACAGGGCAGGGAGTTTTGAATAAGAGGAATTATCGTTTACTTTGATGCCGGGCAGGGTTTTCACTCAGACTGCGGCGCTGCCATCGCTGGCAAGGCAGCTCCCACAAGAATTACCTAACCTGTGGGAGCTGGCTGGCCAGCGATGAGGCCATGAGCATCATCGCAAACGACCGATATGAAAAAAGGCGACCCGAAGGTCGCCTCTTTTCACTCAGCCAGCGTTGATCAGAATTCGTGATCAGCGTTGTCCGGGTTCAGGTCGCTGATGCCCAGTTTGCCGGCAGCCGCTTCGATCGAACCGGTCTGCTTGACCAGCGAAGCGATGGCGTCGCGGACGATCTGGTTGCCAGTGGCGTTGCCGGCAGCGATCAACTGATCGTAGTGCTCACCTTTGTTGGCGTGGTCAACGATGACCTGCATCTTGGCTTCGGTGGCAGCCAGGTCGGCTTTCAGCGCGGTGTCGGCAGCCGGGTCAGCTTTGGCGACCAGAGACGACAGGCTGGCGCCGGTCATTTTGGTGCCATCGACGCGGGTGTATTCGCCCAGGTACACGTTGCGAATGCCTTTGGCATCGTAGAACTGCGAATTGTGGGTGTTGTCGCTGAAGCAGTCGTGTTCGTCTTCCGGAGAGTTGGCTTCCAGGGAAACCTTCATGCGCTCGCCCGCCAGTTCGCCAAGGGACAGGCTGCCCATGCCGAACAGCATTTTGCGCAGGCCGTTTTCAGCAGGTTCCGCTTCCAGGGTGGCGCGGTAGTTGTCGGCCACGTTCGGCTTCCAGTTGCCGACCATTTCTTCGAGGTCGCTGACCAGCAGTTGGGTCACGGCTTTCAGGTAAGCGCGGCGACGATCATTGTGACCGCCAGTCGCGCCGGTACCTTCCAGGTAGTCCGAAGCCGGACGGTTGCCGGCGCCAGGGCCGGTGCCGTTCAGGTCCTGGCCCCAGAGCAGGAATTCGATGGCGTGGTAGCCGGTGGCGACGTTGGCCTCGGAACCACCCAGCTCGTTCAGGCTGGCCAGTTTTTCCGCAGTGATGTCCTTCACGTCGATCTTGTCTTCGCCGACCTGAACCTGAGTGTTGGCGATGATGTTGGCCGTGGCACCCGGGTTACCCAGTGCGTGCTCGTAGGATTTGTCGACGTAGTCGATCAGGCCTTCGTCCAGTGGCCAGGCGTTCACCTGACCTTCCCAATCGTCGATGATGGTGTTGCCGAAACGGAACACTTCGCTCTGCAGGTAAGGAACACGAGCAGCGATCCAGGCAGCCTTGGCGGCTTTCAGGGTGTCGGCGTTCGGCTTGGCGAGGAAGGCGTCGATGGCGGTTTGCAGGGTCTTCGCGGTGGATTCGGCATCGCTGTAAACGGCGAAAACGATGTCGGCGTAATGTGCGACAACGGCTTTGGCGGCGGCTTCGTCGACTTTACCGGCTGCAGCAGGTGCAGCGGCTGGAGCAGCCGGGGCAGCAGCGGTGCTGGCAGCCGGCGCAGGAGCGGCAGCTTTCTCTTTGTCTTTGCCTTCACCGCAACCGGCGAGGGAAATTGCGATGGCCAACAGACTGGCGGTAGCCAGAGGCATACGAATCATGGCGAACATCCTGCTTCGAGAGGGGGTGGTATAACGCGTCCAGCGCGCAAAACTGCCACATAATGCAAATCTTTCGCATTATCTGTAAAGGGTTGTGCTTGGAAATATTTCTTATTCACTGAGGGGGGCGCTTCACCCTGCAGGAGCGAGCTTGCTCCTGCAGGGATTACAAAATGGCGGCGTTGCTGCGCTGGGCCTGCTTCAGGTAGGCACCCAATTCCCGTGCCGGCAGCGGTTTGCTGTAGTGGTAACCCTGACCTTCATGGCAGCCTTCGGAAATGATGTAAGCCTCTTGCTCGGCGGTTTCCACGCCTTCGGCAATCACCTGCATGCCCAGGCTTTTGCCCAGCTGGATGATGGCGCGAACGATGGTCGCGTCGTCATCGTCATCGAGCAGGTCCTGGACGAAGCTCTTGTCGATCTTGATCTTGTCCAGCGGCAGGCTTTTCAGATAGCTCAGCGATGAGTAGCCGGTACCGAAGTCGTCGATCGCGATCAGGGCACCGGAGCGGCGCAGGCTGAGCAAATGTTGGGCGGCGGTGCTGATGTCTTCCATCAGGCCGGTTTCGGTCACTTCCAGTTCCAGGCTGCGCGGTGGCAGGCGATACATTTGCAGCAAATTGTTCACCACCCTTGGCAACTCGGCGTGGTGCAACTGCACGGTGGACAGGTTGACGGCCATGCGCAGGTCGCTGAAGCCCTGATCGTGCCAGTCACGCAGCTGCTTGCAGGCCTGGTCCAGCACCCATTCGCCGATCGCGATGATGGTGCCGTTTTGCTCGGCCAGCGGGATGAACAGGTCAGGCGGAACCAGCCCGTGTTCCGGGTGCTGCCAGCGAATCAGCGCTTCGACGCCCACCACGCGATGATCCCGATAGCTGATTTGCGGTTGGTAGACCAGGTAGAACTGTTCGCGGGCCAAGGCATCGCGCAGGTCTTTTTCCAGCTCGCGACGGCGACGCATCTCGGTGTCGACACTGGCGATATAGAACTGATAGCGATTGCGCGAGCGGGTCTTGGCCAGGGTCATGGTCTGCTCGGCTTTTTGCAGCAGCTTCTCGGTGCTGTCGCCGTCCTCGGGGAACAGCGTGATGCCGATGGTGGCGCGCAGGCGAATCTCCTGATGATCGAGGGCAAATGCCGCTTCCAGGTCATCGAGAATGCTTTGGGCCAGCTCGGCAGCTTCGTAGGGTTGTTCGATATCGGCCTGCACCAGGGCGAACTGGTCGCCGCCAAGGCGGGCGAGGGCGCCGAGGCGTCCGCTGTGTGCCCGCAGGCGGTCGGCCAGGGCCAGCAACAACTGGTCGCCGGTCTGGTAGCTGAATTGTTCGTTGATGCCTTTGAAGTCATCCAGCCCGACACACAGCACCGCGACCCGTCGCTGCAGCTTGCCCGCGTCGACGAGGATTTTGTCCAGTTGCGTTTGCAGCTGCTGGCGGTTCGGCAGGCCGGTGAGGAAGTCGTACTGGGCCATGCGCAGCAAGCTGTTTTCCGCTTCATGACGCAGATGGGTGTTGCGCTCGATGGACTCCAGCAACTGATTGGCGGTGTTGATCCACATCCCCAGTTCGTTTTTCTCGTGGCCCTTGAGCTGCGGAATCTTGTGTTCGCTGGGGCGATCGGGATTGATTTCGGTCAGGTGCTCGATGATCCGCGACAGAGGTTTGGTCAGCAGCCAGTGATAAACCAGGTACAGCACCAGCCCCAGCGCCAGGGCGCGCAATACGCCGGAAATGAAAATGATCACCGAGCTGACGATAAAGCCCTGGCCATAAGTGGCTGTGTCGAGGGTGATGCTCAGGTCACCGTAGTACTCGCTGTAAGGACCACGACCGACCAGTTGGGTGGTGAAGGTGCGTTCCTTGCCGAGGATCAGGTCGGTCAGCCAGCGGCTGTTGGAATGCTGCAGTTCGCGGGATTTTTGCGCGAGCATGGCTTCGTTGGGATGACCGATGGACGCCTGGCGTACAGCCTCGGCTTGAAACAGGCCTTCGATCACCTGCATGCCCATTTCCCGGTCCAGGCTGTAGACGGCCTGGGTCGAAGGGTCGCGGAACATGTCGAGGATGCGTTCGGCATCACTGGCAACGGCCTGGCGGGTCTTATAGGCATCGAACACGATCTGCGCGCAGCTCAAGACCACACCGACGATCAATGCCGACAGGAGCACGACCCGGAGCAACTTCACCGACAAGCTGTTCTTGAGTTCCAGCTTCAAAGGGTTATTCCTTGTTCCGTGCGGGTAGCATCAAGTTGCCATGAGTATTGGCAATCCCGTGATGGCAGTCAAAGGGACAATCATCCGTGTGGGATTTTGCCTGCAGCTTGGCCGATATGCTGTGCCTGGATTATTTATCCGATGGGTACTGTGTCGGTAGTCGGATCCTTCAACTTGAGGGGATATGAAGATATTTTCCTATTGGTTGATGTTAGACGGATGTGGCTCTGGAGCAAGGAGGTGGGGGCGGGTTTCATCCGGGGCATTAGCTGTTGTTTCAAGTGTGCACATCCGTTTTTGGCCGACACCTCGTCCCACCACCGACTCACCCATAAAAAAACCCGGCATGAGCCGGGTTTTTTGTCTGGCATCGAGCTTAAGCGGTGAAGGTTTTGCCTTCGAACTGCTCAGCCACGAATTTCCAGTTGACCAGGTTCCAGAACGCTTCGACATACTTTGGACGAACGTTGCGGTAGTCGATGTAGTAGGCGTGTTCCCAAACGTCGCAGGTCAGCAGCGGGGTGTCGCCGCTGGTCAGCGGGTTGCCGGCGCCGATGGTGCTGGCCAGGGCCAGGGAGCCGTCAGCTTTTTTCACCAGCCAGCCCCAACCGGAACCGAAGGTGCCGATGGACGTCTTGCTGAACTCTTCCTTGAACTTGTCGAACGAACCGAACGCTGCGTTGATGGCTTCAGCCAGTGCGCCGGTTGGTTGGCCGCCAGCGTTTGGCGCCAGGCAGTTCCAGTAGAAGGTGTGGTTCCACACTTGAGCGGCGTTGTTGAAGATACCGCCCGAGGAAGTCTTGACGATTTCTTCCAGAGTCTTGCCTTCGAACTCGGTGCCTGGCACCAGGTTGTTCAGGTTCACGACGTAGGTGTTGTGGTGCTTGTCGTGGTGATATTCCAGAGTTTCCTTGGAAATGTGCGGCTGCAGGGCATCGTGTGCGTACGGCAGTGGCGGCAATTCGAAAGCCATGGTGAATCTCCTAATCAGGTCAGGTGCGGTGAGCGCAAGGCCGATCACGGGCGGCCAGACAAGCGCCGGGGAGTTTGTACTCTTTGCGGCGCAGGTGTCGGATCATAGCACCGGGGGTGCGGCATAACCACGCAACAACTGTGTGGAATAGAGGTTCCAGAGCCGTTTGGAATAAATCAGCCGGCCATGATCAGTTGCAGCGCTACCGCAAACATCATCACCGCCACCAACAGATCGAGGATTCGCCAGGTGCTCGGTCTTGCCAGCCACGGAGCGAGCCACGCGGCACCCAGTGCCAATGTGAAAAACCACAGCAAAGATGCACTCGCCGCGCCCACCACATAGGCGCCGGGCTCGGTTTGTTGCGCGCCGAGGGAGCCGATCAGCAAGACGGTGTCCAGATAAACGTGCGGGTTGAGCAACGTGACCGCCAGGGCGCTGAGCATCACCGCGCGCAGCGAGCGCACGGTCTGGTTTTCGCCTTGTTGCAGGCTCTGCTTCGAGAAAGCCCGGCGCAGTGCCTGACTGCCGTACCACAACAAAAACGCCGCGCCGCCCCAACGCGCAATCGCCAGCAGTGTCGGGTTCTGCGCCAGGACCGTCGCCAGTCCGAAAACCCCGGCCGCCACCAGTAACGCGTCGCAGGCCACACAGAGTGCAGCGACCGGCAAGTGATGTTCCCGGCGCAGACTTTGCGCCAGGACAAACGCATTCTGCGTACCGATCGCCATGATCAGCCCGAAGGCCACCAACAAACCATTCATATAGCTTTGCCACATATCGATTACTCCCCGCTGGCCGCCAGATCCCGCAGCACTTGCATGGCGCGGTCGGCGTCGGCCTGGCCGACGAACAAGTGGTCGTGGTAATAACCGGCGATGACGTTGCAACTGATGCCGGCCTTGCCCAACGCGGTGGCAAACGCGGCCGTCAGGCCGACGGCTTCGAGGGCCGAGTGCACGTTCAGGGTGATCCAGGCCGCGACATAGTCGAAGCTGAAACCGGCCTGCTCGGCGTGGGAACGTTCGAGAATGACCGTCAGACCTTCCTGTTCACGGAAGCTGCCGATGATCTCCAGTCCTGTCGGCAATTGCCCGTGGCGCAAGGTGCAGAACACGTAGTCGCCGGCGTTGAGTTGCGGGCTCATGCTGCGCAGCAGTGTTGCCAATGAAGTTTCGCCAGCCATGTGAGGTTTCCTGTTCGAGAGTTCTTGCTGGTCATTCTCGGGCTTGACGCTGTATAAGAAAAACCAATATTGCTGATCGCTCATTAGGAGAACTGATGTTCGACTACAAATTGCTTTCCGCTTTGGCAGCGGTGGTCGAGCAGGCCGGTTTTGAACGGGCTGCGCAGGTCCTGGGTTTGTCGCAATCGGCCATTTCCCAGCGCATCAAACTGCTCGAGGCTCGAGTCGGCCAACCGGTGCTGGTTCGGGCCACGCCGCCGTCTCCGACCGAGATCGGTCGGCGCTTGCTCAACCATGTGCAGCAGGTGCGTCTGCTTGAGCGGGATTTGCAAAGCCTGGTGCCGGCGCTGGACGAAGAAGGTTTGCCGGAGCGTTTGCGCATTGCTCTCAATGCCGACAGTCTGGCCACTTGGTGGGCGCAGGCAGTGGGGGATTTTTGCGCGCAACAACACGTGTTGCTGGATCTGATCGTCGAAGACCAGACGGTCGGCCTCAAGCGCATGCGTGCCGGTGAAGTGGCGGGGTGTCTGTGTGCCAGCGAGCGGCCGGTGGCCGGCGCGCGCAGTGTTTTGCTGGGGGCGATGCGTTACCGCGCCCTGGCCAGCCCGGCGTTCATTGCCCGGCATTTCCCGCAGGGGGTCCGTGCCGATCAGTTGGCTCGGACCCCGGCCCTGGTATTTGGTCCTGATGACTTCCTGCAACACCGGTATCTGGCGTCCCTCGGTGTCGATGGCGGATTCGAACACCATTTATGCCCCTCGTCTGAAGGTTTTATCCGTCTGACCGAAGCCGGGCTCGGTTGGGGGCTGGTGCCGGAACTGCAGGTCCGCGAGCAACTGGAGCGTGGCGTTTTGCTCGAGCTGTTGCCAGATAAGCCGATCGATGTGCCGCTGTACTGGCATCATTGGCGTAATGGCGGTCAGTTGTTGGGATTGCTGACTGATCAGTTGGTGCTGGCATCGAAGCGATGGTTGGTGCCCTTGGAGCAGCCGTAAGCGTCAAGCTGCAAGCCGCCAGTGAAATGCTTGCGGACCGTTTTTAACTTGCAGCTCGCAGCTTGAAGCTCGCAACTGCATTTGCTGGAGCAATACATGAAGATTCTGGTCACCGGCGCAAGCGGCTTCATTGGCGGGCGCTTTGCGCGTTTCGCCCTGGAGCAGGGCCTGGACGTGCGGGTCAACGGTCGCCGGGCCGAAGGTGTGGAGCATCTGGTGCGCCGTGGCGCCGAGTTCATCCAGGGTGATTTGAGCGACCCGGAACTGACCCGGGAGCTGTGCTCCGACGTTGAGGCCGTGGTCCATTGCGCCGGCGCTGTCGGTGTGTGGGGACGCTATCAGGACTTTCACCAAGGCAATGTCCAGGTCACCGAGAATGTGGTCGAAGCCTGCCTGAAACAACGAGTGCGGCGTCTGGTGCACTTGTCGTCACCGTCGATCTACTTTGATGGCCGTGATCACTTGGGCCTGACCGAAGAACAGGTGCCCAAGCGCTTCAAGCATCCTTATGCCGCCACTAAATACCTGGCTGAACAAAAGGTTTTCGGCGCTCAGGAATTCGGCCTCGAAACCGTGGCCCTGCGCCCGCGTTTCGTGACCGGTGCCGGGGACATGAGCATCTTCCCGCGCCTGCTGAAAATGCAACGCAAGGGACGTCTGGCGATTATTGGCAATGGCCTCAACGTGGCCGACTTCACCAGCGTGCAGAACCTCAACGAAGCGTTGCTCAGCAGTTTGCTGGCCGGGGGCTCGGCCTTGGGCAAGGTCTATAACATCAGCAATGGTGCGCCGGTACCATTGTGGGACGTGGTCAATTACGTCATGCGCAAAATGGAAGTCCCACAGGTTACGCGCTACCGTTCCTACGGCTTGGCCTACAGCGTTGCGGCGCTGAACGAAGGCGTGTGCAAGTTGTGGCCCGGCCGTCCCGAGCCGACCCTGTCGCGCCTGGGTATGCAAGTGATGAAGAAAAATTTCACCCTGGACATCAGTCGCGCACGGCATTATCTGGATTACGACCCGAAGGTCAGTCTGTGGACGGCCCTCGATGAGTTCTGCGGCTGGTGGAAGGCCCAGGACATTCGCTGAAAAGCTGCACACTGAACCCGGTCCCGGGTTGAGGGTCAATCGGTGCGGCGACGGGGGTTATACTCGCCGCATCAAGCCATCACCGCGTTTCACAAAGGTTGACTCAATGTCCATGCGTAACGATGCCAACGACGACTTCGATGATGTACCGAGCCTGCGTGCTGACGTCCTCGACGACGATTTTCCGCCAACCACTCGCACCGCCGTGCATTCGCGCACGCCGCCGGTGGTCAAGGTCAAGTCGGCGAGCACCGGCCCGTTGTGGGCACTGGTAGGCGCCTTGTTCTTTGCCTTCGCGGGCCTGGCCTGGTGGAGTTTTCAGCAGATTTCGCTGATGGAACAGCAATTGGTGGCGACCCAGGAAAGTTTCGCGCGAATCAGTGAGGAAGCGGCGGGGCGCCTGCAGGACATTTCCGGCAAGGTGGTCGCCAGCCAGACCAACGTCACCAGCGACAGCGAAGCCTTGAAGCTGCAAATCAAACAGCTGGAAAGCAAGCTGCAGGATCAGAGCAAACAGCAACAAGGCGTGGTCGGCCAGACATCTGAACTGGATAAACGTCTGGCGCAGATGACCGCGCAGACCTCGGATCTGGACAAGCGCCTGGCGCAGGTCACCACTCAAAGCACTGAACATCAAACCGTCAACACGCAGTTGCAGGCTCAGGTCAAAGTCTTGATTGGCGACGTGGCCGCGCTGAAGAGTGCTCCGCCAGACACGGAAAAATTCGACACCCAGCTGAAAAGCCTTGGCGCCGACATCGTGGCGTTGAAGAAACAAGGCAACCCCAGTGCCGCCATCGAGCGCCTGGAGCAGGACATCGTCGTGCTCAAAAGCCAGCAGGACAATCGCCCTGCGGCGGCTCAAGGCTCGATGAATACCGCAGAGTTCGATGCTTTCCGCAGTCAGGTCACCCGCAACATCAACACCCTGCAAGCGCAGATCCAGAACCTGCAACAGCAATTGCGCGCGCGGCAGTAAGCCCGGATTCATTCCCGGACCGGCCGGGAATGATTTCCTTACACACTGCGATCCGCTGAATATTCGTACATGCCCCATTGCCGTCTACGCTCTTGAAACATCAACAAGAACGAGGGACGCGCAATGGGGTTTGTGCAAAGGTTCGCTGTGCTGTGCTTCATGCTTGTGCTGGGCCTCACCCAGGCGCAAGCGGCCGGAACGGATAAGGACGACAGCGAGGCCGCCATCGCCTTGCTGGAAAAAGCCTTGGCCTATTACCACGACAATGGTGACAAAGCCTTCGCGGCCTTTAGCCGTCAGGGCGAGTTCGTTGATAAAGACCGCTATGTCTTCGTCGTCGACACCCAAGGCGTGATGCTCGCCAGCGGTGGGCCGTCCTCGGCCTTGATTGGCCGCGATGTTTCGCAAACCCTCGGGCCGCAATTGCAGAAAGCTTTCAAGGACGCGCTCAAGGTGCCGGAAGGCAATGGCATTCAACAGGCGGAATATCGCTGGCAGAACTGGTCCGACGGCAAGGTCGAGCGCAAGCACGTTTACTACCAGCGTGTCGGCGAGCGGATTCTCGCGGTGGGTTACTACTTGCCACGGGCGTCAGCGGAGCAGGCCATGGCCTTGCTGAACAAAGCGGCGACCGACCTGACCAAGGACGAGAAGGGCACGCTGACGGCGATCAATTCCCTCAAGGGCGGTTATCTGCAGGATGACCTGTATGTGTTTGTCGTCGATCTGGATACCAAGCGGTATGTCGCCCACGGCACTAACCTGCGCTTGATCAACACCGATTTCAGCAAGGTCAGCGACCCGGAAGGCAAACCGGTGGGCGAGCCGATTCTGGCGCTGATCGCTAAACAGGATTATGGCGAGTACGAGTATCGCTGGAAGAACCCGGTGACCAGCAAAATTGAGGACAAGCATGCCTATCTGAAAAAGGTTGGGCATTTTCTGGTGGCGGTGGGGTATTACAGTCCCTGAATCTTTTTTGACTGTTGAACCGCTATCGCGAGCAAGCTCGCTCCTGCACCGGATCTCCAACGAGTGAAGATTGTGTGCATACCAGAGATCATTGTGGGAGCGAGCCTGCTCGCGATTGAAGGCGGCCTGGTCTGCTTAACGAACCTTGTCTTCCCGCCCGCGCAACAACATGTTCGGCATGGCGATCGCCGCCGCCAGCCCCAGCAGCGACACCGCCGCGCTGACCATCAGCAAATGGCGGAAGGTCAGCAGCAGTTCTGCGCGCAAGGCGTCCTTCGCCTCTCCCGGTGCAGCGTTCAACCCATCCAGCAGTACGTTGCCGGAATGACCTTCGGCAATCAGCGTCGAGCCAGCCAGGTGCGCGAAGCTTGAATCCTGCAGCAACGCCAGCAGCAGTGCCGACATCAACGCCACGCCCACGGCCCCCCCCAACGAGCGAAACAGGTTGGTGGTGCTGGTCGCCACGCCGATGTCCCGTTGTTCCACCGAATTTTGCGTGCCCACCAGCGAGGTCGGGAACTGCATGCCCGAGGCAATCCCGCTCAGCAGCATGAACAGGCTGCTCAGGACAAACGCCTGGGGCGGACTGAATGCCATGCCCAGGATCGAAATCGGCATCAACATGGCGCCGGTGAGAATCATCGGTTTGTAGCGCCCGGTCACCGACGTCCGACGCCCGGCGAAATACGCACCAATCGGCAAGCCCATGGCCAGTGGCAGCAAGTGCAGCGCGGCGCTGTCAGCCCCTGCGCCGGTGACGCTCTGAAAGCGCAGTGGCATCAACACGATCAACGAGATTGCCTGGAAACTGGTGAAGAAAATCGTGCACCAGCACAGGATCGCATTGCGATTGACGAACAGGTGCATGGGCAGCAACGGCTCTCGCGTCCGTCGCTCATGGATCACAAACAACCCCAGTACTGCCACCGCGCAAGCCAGCAACGCCAAGACTTCGACGCTGCGCCACGAATACCCCTGGCCGACCTGGGTGATGCCCAGCAACAACGCTGTCAGACCGATGATCATCAACAGGGTGCCGAGGTAGTCGATGATGGGTTTGCGTTGCGGAATCTGCAGGCCGACCAGTGTGCGATTGGCCACCAGCCAGGCGCCGAGGCCCAAGGGCAGATTGATCAGGAACACCCAGCGCCAGGACAGGTATTCGGTCATGTAACCGCCGAGCACGGGGCCGGCGACGCTGGCCACCGCGTACATGCTGCTGAAGTAACCCTGATAGCGACCGCGTTCGCGCGGCGGCACGATGTCGCCGATGATCGCCTGGCTGACCGAGATCATCCCGCCGGCGCCGATGCCCTGGACAATTCGCGCCAGCACCAGTTGTTCCATGCTCTGGGCCATGCCGCAGAACAACGATGCCAGGGTGAACAGGCCCATGCCGAACAACATCAATTTGCGTCGCCCGTACAGATCTCCGAGTTTGCCGTAGATCGGCACGGCCACGGTCATCGCCACCATGTAGCCGGAAATCACCCAGGCCAGCAGGCTGACATCCTTGAATTGCGCGGAAATGGCCGGCATCGACACGGCGACGATGGTCTGGTCCAGCGCACCGAGGAAAATCGCCAGCATCAGCGCGATCAGCACGCTGCGGATGGCCGGTTTGGGCGTTTCAGGCGGGTGAAGGTTGGTCACGGGAAAACCTGCGGGCAGTGTTTGGCCCGCAGAGGCATGGCGAGCGGGTAAGTGCTCGCCAGTGTAAATCGGTAGCAGGCTATTCGATAGCCTCGTATGGAAGACCGACATAGTTTTCTGCGATGGTTTTGCGACCGGCCTCTGAATCGACAAAGTAGTCCAGCTCCGACTCGGCGATGCGCTGGCTAAAGGCATCGTGATCGTCGAAACGGTGCAGCATCGAGGTCATCCACCAGGAAAACCGTTCGGCTTTCCACACCCTGCGCAGGCAGATCTGCGAGTATTTTTCCAGCAAATCGAGGCGATCTTCGCGGTACACCTTGAGCAGGATGTTGAACAGCGTACTGACGTCGCTGGCCGCCAGGTTCAGACCCTTGGCGCCGGTGGGCGGGACGATGTGTGCGGCATCGCCGACCAGAAACATCCGGCCGTACTGCATCGGTTCGACCACAAAACTGCGCAGCGGCGCGATGCTTTTTTCGATGGACGGTCCGGTTACCAGCTTCTGCGCCAGCGCTTGTGGCAGCCGGGATTTGAGTTCATCCCAGAAGCGTTGATCGGACCAGTTTTCGACCTTTTCGTCAGCCGGCACTTGCACGTAATAGCGGGTGCGGGTTTCTGATCGCATGCTGCACAGGGCGAAACCCCGTTCATGGCGGGCATAGACCAATTCTTCGTGGACGGGTGGGGTGTCAGCCAGTATTCCCAACCAGCCAAACGGATAAACCCGTTCGAAGATTTTCAGGCACTCGGCGGGAATCGATTGGCGGGCGACGCCATGGAAACCATCGCACCCGGCGATGTAATCGCAATCGAGACGATACTGCTCGCCATCCTTTTCGAAGGTCACGAACGGTTCATCGGTTTTCATGCCGTGGGGAACGACGTGACTCGCCTCGTAGATTGTCTGCGCACCGGCGACCTGACGAGCGGCCATCAGGTCGCGGGTGACCTCGGTCTGACCGTAGATCATCACGGTTTTCCCGCCAGTAAGGCCTTGCAGGTCAATGTGGACCTGACGCCCGTCGAGGGCCAGTTCGAAGCCGCCATGGACCAACCCTTCGGCATCCATGCGCTGGCTGACGCCTGCCTGACGCAACAGCTCTACCATGCCTTGTTCGAGGACACCGGCGCGGATGCGACTGAGTACATAATCCGGGGTCTGGCGTTCGAGGATAAGGGTGTCGATCCCGGCGTTGTGCAGCAACTGGCCGAGCAGCAGGCCGGAAGGGCCAGCACCGATAATGGCAACTTGGGTTTTCAGCGTTTTCATTGTTTTTATAACTCGCAAGCTTCACTCGACCAGGGCCGGTGAATGATTTTTATGGATCGAGTGCTTGCATTTTTCCCCCGCGGGTCTGTCAATTGAAGGTGAAAACTGAGCCGATACCTGTACATTTTGCCAATCGGTGCGATTATCGCCCGTCATCTATTCCGAGGCCTGGATTGAAGTGATGAACAAGCCTGACCTGCCTTCGATTCCGGTGTTCAAGCTCTATGGTGAAAGCCTGGATTGGCCGACCCCGGACTTGCTGCACTGTGAAACCATTTCCAAACGCAGTCGCGAACATCAATGGGAAATCAAACCGCATCGCCATGCCGATTTATGCCAGTTGCTCTTCGTATTCAAAGGTCAGGCAGAGCTTGAAATCGAAGGCATACGTACGCAACTGACGCAACCGGCGATCCAGGTCCTGCCGCCGCTATCGGTGCACGGGTTTCGTTTTTCCGAGGATGTCCAAGGGTTTGTCGTGACCCTCGCCGCGCCATTGATCGCCCATTTGCAGCAGCAACTGGGGCATTCGGTGAACGCCCTGGCCCAAGCCGAAAGCTACCCGGCGGGTGAGGACGGCGAGTACCTCAACAGCCTGTTCAGTGCGTTGCAGAACGAGTACACCAGCCATCAACCGGCGCGGGAAATGCTCATGCATTCGTTGGTCAGTGTGATCATGGTGTGGGTCAGCCGGCAGGTGATCCAGCGTCACTCGGCCAACCAACGACCGCAGCGTGCCCGGGAATACCTCAACGGTTACATTCAGCTGGTGGAAGAGACCTATCGTCAGCACGTCAAGGTCGAGGATTTGGCCCATCGCCTGGGGATTTCCGTTTCCCACCTCAACGGCACGTGCCGAGAGTTGGCGGGGCAGCCGGCATTGCAGATCATGCACGAGCGGCAATTGCTGGAGGCCAAACGCTTGCTGACCTACACCAGCATGACCATCTATGAAATGTCCGATGTGTTGGGGTTCTCTGATCCGACCAACTTCACGCGCCTGTTTCGGCGCCGGGTGGGCATCTCGCCAAAAGCTTTCCGCGACCGCTTGAAGGCCGATCAGGACAACGAGGCCTGACACCTTCGCTAGCGCAGGGCGTTGAGGGTCGCGTTGTGGGGAATGCAACGCTCGAAATTGCAGCTGGCGTAATCACGGGGCAGGTTGCGCAGCTGTTCCACGCGCCAGGCTGCTGCGCCATACAACCCGAGCGTGACCGCACAGGTGATGAAAATGGCGAGGTACCTTCTTGTTTTGATGTTCATGGTGTTGACCTCTGAACGAATACCCTTCGGTATTACTTTGAGCATAGGTCAGCGCGGGTGAGTTGCCAGCAATAACGCGGTATTCAAAACACTGATAAGCCACTGTGGGAACGGGCCTGCTCCCACAGTTTCAATCGGGTTACAGGCCGGTATCCCACGCCGGTTCCTCCGGAAATCTCTCCACCAGAAAATCCAGCAGACTGCGCAATGCCGCCGGCATGTGCTTGCGCGATGCATACACCGCATACACGTTCATCTGCCGCGGTTCGGCGTGCGGTAGCAGGCGAATCAACTCACCGCTGTGAATGTGCACGCCAGCCTGATAAGTGGGCAGCATCGCCACCCCGGCACCGGCCATCGCCGCACGTAGCAGAGTGCTGGCCTCGTTGGCGCTGATGTTGCCCTGCACCGGCACCGATACCTGCTCACCCTCCTGCTCGAAATGCCACAGGTTCTTGCCGAAGTAGGAATGGGTCAGGCAGTTGTGCTGGCTCAGATCCTCGACCCGCAGCGGGGTCGGATGCTCGCGCAGGTAGGCGGGGGAGGCGCAGATCACCGAACGGCAGACCGTCAGCCGACGGGCGATCAGGTTCGGGTCCAGCTCGTTGCTGGTGCGGATCGCCAGGTCGATGCGTTCATCCACCAGGTTCACCGTGCGGTCGAGCATCTGCAGGTCGATGCTGACGCCGGGATAGCGTTTGACGTAGGCCGCCATGGCATCGGCCAGTTGTGCCTGGCCGAACGAGGTGCTGACGCTGATTCGCAGAAGGCCGCGCGGGGCATCCTCCGGGACGCTGACAGCGGCTTGCATGTCGCAAGACAAGTCGAGCATCTGCCGACAGCGCGGCAGCACTTCGCTGCCGGCAGTGGTCAGGCTCAACTTGCGCGTGGTGCGGTGCATGAGGCGCGCGCCGACCCAGTCTTCCAGCTCCGCCAGATAGCGCGAAACCACGGGTCTTGATAACTCCAGATGATCGGCGGCGGCCGACTGGCTACCGAGGTCAACCACCGTGACGAACACCCGCATTGCTTGTAAACGATCCATGATTTGCCCGATTTCAGAAACAAACTATGTTCCAGCATCGCATTTTTTGCACTGATCGAGACAACTAAGCTCTGTCGATCTTCTGTGTAGGAGCCAGCAAGCCGGCTCCTGCAAAAGCGTATTTCAACCAAGGAGCAACAGATGATCGGTTTCACCACTTTAAAACGCATTGTGCTGGCAAGCGCCGCCCTCGGTTTCGTCGCCCATGCAGCCGCCTCGCCCCTGACGCTGGATGTCTACAATCCCGGCGAAAAAGCGATTTTCCCGGTGACCTCGGTGCTGGTCAGCGGTGAGAAAGACGCGATCCTCGTAGACGCGCAATTTGGCAAGTCCCAGGCCGAACAGGTGGTGGAAAAAATTCGCACCAGCGGCAAGCGATTGACCACCATTTACATCAGTCACGGTGACCCGGATTACTACTTCGGCCTCGATACCCTGACCGCTGCATTCCCCAACGCCAAGGTGCTTGCTTCGCAGCCGACGGTCGAGCACATCAAGCAAACCGTGGACGGCAAACTGGCGTTCTGGGGGCCGAAAATGGGCGCCGACGTACCGGCCAAAACCATCGTGCCGGATGTACTCAAGGGCGACAGCCTGATGCTCGAAGGGCAGAAACTGCAGGTGGTGGGCCTGGATGGCAAACAACCGGATCGCAGCTTCGTGTGGATTCCGTCGATCAAGGCCGTGGTCGGTGGTGTGGTCGTGGCAGAGAACATCCATGTGTGGATGGCCGATACCCAGACGCCACAGTCCCATGCCGATTGGCTGGCTACGCTGCATGCCATTGAAACCCTGAAACCGAAAACCGTGATTCCGGGGCATTACCTGGGAGACAGTGCCCGGTCGTTGGCTGCCGTGCAGTTCACTGCCGATTACATCAAGGCCTTCGACGAGGAAACCGGCAAGGCCAAGGATTCGGCGGCCCTGATTGCAGCGATGAAAAAGCGCTACCCGGCACTGGGTGAAGAAAGCTCCCTGGAGTTGAGCGCCAAGGTCGCCAAGGGTGAGATGAAGTGGTAACGGATGTGGGGGAGTGATTTCCCCCAGGTTTTGGGTTTCAGCGACTCTGCGCCTGCTCCACCAACCACCCCATCAACTCGCGCAACTTCGGTGAAGCCCCGGGTTTTTCCGGGGATACCAGGTAGTACGCCAGCCCGGTTTTCACTTTCAACTCGAATGGCATGACCAGCCGCCCGGCATCCAGGTCATCGCCGATCAACGACCAGTCACCAATCGCCACCCCCGTTCCTTGCGATGCCATCGACATCGCCAGATCGAGCGTTTC
This sequence comes from Pseudomonas sp. TNT2022 ID1044, assembly GCF_028656895.1. Classification (NCBI taxonomy): domain Bacteria; kingdom Pseudomonadati; phylum Pseudomonadota; class Gammaproteobacteria; order Pseudomonadales; family Pseudomonadaceae; genus Pseudomonas; species Pseudomonas sp. TNT2022 ID1044. The sequence goes on from NZ_JAMDHB010000017.1 coordinate 138,453, forward strand.
GAAATGCTGACCCTTGCCGACATTGCTCAATGGCACACCCGCCGCCTTCAACCAGGCCTTCCAGTCGCGCTCATCGCGGGTGGGGTGCAGGAGTAGATGCTGTTGCAGATCGGTCGGTGTTTGCAGGGTGATCGGCCCTTCGAGCATCGGCCGGGAACAGACCGGTGTCAGCTGCTCGTCGAACAGTTTTTGTGACACCAGTGCAGCGTCCGGCGGTGCGCCATACATCACCGCCGCATCGAATTGCTCGCGATGAAAATCCACGCCGTGCTTGACCGTGGTGGTCAGTTCCACCGGCACGTCCGGGCGCTCCTTTTGCCATTGCAACAGGCGCGGCAACAGCCAGCGCATGACGCAGGTGGGCGCTTTGAGTTGAAGGGTTTCGCGCTTCTCGCCGATCTGTTCAACGGCCTCGTCGATCAAGCCGAAAATCTGCTGCACCCGTGGCAGCCATTCCCGTCCCTCGGCCGTCAGATCGAGACCCCGGGCCTGACGAATGAATAGCTCATAACCCAGATGATCTTCCAGCCCGGCGATCTGCCGGCTCACTGCGCCCTGGGTGATGTGCAGTTGCTCGGCGGCCCGGGTGAAGTTGCAGCACTGCGCGGTAATCAGAAAAGTGTGCAGCGCCGGCAGGGGAGGCAGTCGTTTCATTGGGATCCAAGGTATGACGTGAGGACATGGCTAGTATGACTTTTTATCCATTGTTGCGGCTATGTGTCGCCCGTTCCAATGAGGCCATCCCTGGACCTGCGAATCCATCATAAACACTGCGCAGGCCCGGCGTCTCAAATCGAACAAGAAGGGCAATTCACATGGCGACGTGCGGCGAAGTATTGGTCAAGTTACTCGAGAGTTATGGTGTCGAGCAGGTGTTCGGCATTCCCGGGGTTCATACCGTGGAGCTGTATCGCGGGCTGGCCCGTTCGAGCATCAACCACGTCACGCCACGTCACGAACAGGGCGCCGGTTTCATGGCCGACGGCTACGCGCGCACCAGCGGCAAACCGGGTGTGTGCTTCATCATCACCGGCCCCGGCATGACCAACATCACCACGGCGATGGGCCAGGCGTATGCCGACTCGATCCCGATGCTGGTGATCTCCAGCGTGCAATCCCGCAGCCAGTTGGGCGGCGGTCGCGGCAAGCTGCACGAACTGCCGAACCAGGGTGCGCTGTGCGCCGGCGTCGCGGCGTTCTCCCACACCCTGATGTCGGCGTCGGAGTTGCCGGGCGTTTTGGCTCGTGCGTTCTCGCTGTTCCAGGCGGGTCGTCCGCGCCCGGTGCACATTGAAATTCCGTTGGATGTACTGGTTGAAGAGGCCGACGACTTGCTCAGCAGCCTGCCGGTCAATATCGACCGCGCCGGTGCTTCGCCGAGCGCCGTGTCGCGCATGACCGACCTGCTGGCCGGCGCCCAGCGTCCGCTGATCCTGGCCGGTGGCGGTGCCATCGATGCCGCTGCCGAGCTGACTGAACTGGCCGAGTTGCTGGGTGCGCCGGTGGCCCTGACCATCAACGCCAAAGGCATGCTTGAGTCCGCTCACCCGCTGCTGATCGGTTCGACCCAGAGCCTGGTCGCCACTCGCGCGCTGGTTGCCGAGGCTGACGTGGTGTTGGCCATCGGCACTGAACTGGCCGAAACCGACTACGACGTGACCTTCGCCGGTGGGTTCGAGATTCCGGGCAAACTGCTGCGTATCGACATCGACCCGGACCAGACCGTGCGCAATTATCCGCCGCACGTGGCGTTGGTGTCTGACTCACGCAACGCTGCCCAGGCGTTGCTCAGCGCGTTGTCCCACAAGTCCCTGGCCGAGCGCCGCAACGATTGGGGGCAGGTACGCGCCGCCCGTTTGCGTGAAGAGCTGGCCGCGTCATGGGATGCACCGACCTTGGCCCAGACCCGTTTCCTCGAAACCGTTTTGCATGAATTGCCGAACGCGGTATTTGTCGGCGATTCGACCCAACCGGTGTACACCGGCAACCTGACGTTCAACCCGGAGCGTCCGCGCCGCTGGTTCAATTCGTCCACCGGCTACGGCACCCTCGGCTATGCCTTGCCGGCAGCGATTGGCGCCTGGCTCGGTGGCAGCGTTGAAAGCGGCACGCGTCCTCCGGTGGTGTGTCTGATCGGTGACGGCGGCCTGCAATTCACCCTGCCGGAACTGGCCAGTGCCGTGGAAGCGCGCACGCCGGTGATCGTCCTGCTGTGGAATAACCAGGGCTACGAAGAGATCAAGAAATACATGGTCAACCGCGCCATCGAGCCGGTTGGCGTCGACATCTATACCCCGGATTTCATCGGCGTGGCCAAGGCCTTGGGGTGCGCGGCGCAGGCCGTCAGCGGGGTTGAACAACTGCGTGCTGCGCTGCGTACCGCGACCGATCGCCAAGGCCCGACCCTGATTGAAATCGATCAGACCGAGTGGATGAAGGCGGTGTCGAAATGACTTTTCCGACGACCCTGGATGGCCTGTACATCGATGGCCAATGGTCGGCCGGTCACGAACACCTGCGGGTGATCAACCCGGCGACCGAAGCACTGCTGACCACCGTAAATGGTGGTGACGAACGTGCCGTCGATCACGCCGTCAGTGCGGCGACCCGGGCTTTCGCCGGCTGGTCGAAAACCACCGGTGCCGAGCGTGGCGCGATCCTGCGCAAAATCGCTGCGGGCGTGCAGGCCCGGCGCGAACGGCTGATGTATCTGCAGTCGAGCAACAACGGCAAGCCGCTGTTCGAAGCGGCCATCGACGTCGATGACGTGATCGCCACCTTCGAGTATTACGCCGGTCTCGCCGAAGGCCTGGAGGCGAAACAGGACAGCGCCATCGAGTTGCCGACCGACGATTTCAGCGCGCGCTTGCGCCGCGAACCCTGCGGTGTGGTCGGCCTGATCGTGCCGTGGAATTTCCCGATGGTCACCACCGCGTGGAAGCTTGCCCCGGCCTTGGCCGCTGGCTGCTGCGTGGTGCTGAAGCCTTCGGAAGTGACGCCGCTGCCGGAGCTGGAACTGGCGGCGATCATCGCTGAAGCCGGGTTGCCAGCGGGCGTGTTCAACCTGGTGTGCGGTACTGGGCTGGCGGTAGGCGCGCCACTGTCGGCAGACCCGCGCATCGCAAAAATTTCGTTCACCGGCAGCAATGCGGTGGGCGTGCAAGTCATGCAACGCGCCGCAGAAACCGTCAAGGGCGTGAGCCTGGAACTGGGCGGAAAATCTTCGCTGCTGGTACTGGCCGATGCCGATCTCGACTTGGCCGTGGAAGTGGCTTGTGGCGGTGGTTTTTTTAATGCCGGGCAGATGTGCTCCGCCACCAGCCGCGTGCTGGTCGCCGATGAACTGGCCGATGAATTCCTCACCCGGGTGAAGGCCCGTGCCGAAGCCATTCGCGTGGCCGACCCGTTCGACCCGAACGTGGAAATGGGCGCGCTGGTCAATCAGGCGCAATACCAGCGCGTACTCGGCCATATCGATCGCGGCTTGAGCGTCGGGGCGAGGCTGGTGTGCGGCGGTAATCGTCCTGCGGATCTCCCCCGCGGATATTTTTTGCAGCCGACGGTTTTCACCAACGTGCCCCTCGACAGTGCGCTGTGGTGTGAAGAGATTTTCGGCCCGGTGATTTGCGTGCGCAGTTTCGCCTGCGAAGCCGAGGCGATTGCCTTGGCCAACGACAGTCAGTTCGGTCTGGTGGCCAGTGTGGTCACGCGTGACGCCGAAGCCGCTGATCGTGTCGCCAACGCTTTACAGGCGGGCCTTGTGTGGGTCAATGCGCCGCAAGTGATCTTCCCGCAGACCGCCTGGGGCGGCTACAAGCAGAGCAGCATCGGCCGCGAACTGGGGCCGTGGGGCTTGCAGGCTTTTCAGGAAATCAAGCACGTGATTCGCGCCGTCTGAAGGCACGAAAAAGGTGAGCGCATGCCTCTCGAAGAGGCATGCGTCAGCGTCATGGCTTCGATGAGTTTTTTTCGATAGTCAGGTGTTTTGCACGACCTCAGGATGAACTCGCTGGCCCGGTAAAGCCCCCGAAAATACGAGGGACAACGCTGATCCAGCCGCGCGGATGCAACAGTTTCGACCTGCCTTATACCTACAAAAACAAAGGGAGTCCGTAATGGGCGAGCATGATCTGAACAGACGTCAATTCATCAAGACCGTGGGTGTAGCCTCGGTGGCAGCGGCGGCGATGAGCCTGCCGTTCGTCAAGGCCAATGCCAGCGATACACGCTTCACTGGCAAGACCCTGCGTCTGCTGACCTGGTCCGATGACACCGGCCTGGCTGCACTGCGCAATATCGCCGCGACCTTCGAAGACAAGTACGGCTGCAAGGTCATCGCCGACCGCACCGGCAGTACCTCGGAAATGGTCGCCAAACTCAAGGCCGGCGGTGATCGCCCGCAGTACGACATCATCACCCTGGCCGGCGTCGGCGCCGAAGGCCTGGCCGCCGCCAACCTGCTGGAAAAGCCCGACCTCAACCGCATTCCCAACATCGTCGATGTCCCGGAAAAATACCGCACTGGCGCCAACGGTCACGGCATCGGTTACCTGCTGTGGTGCAACAGCCTGGTCTATAGCACCCGCACTCAGAAAGAAGCGCCGACCAGTTACGCGTCCCTCTGGGATGCCGACGCGGCGCCGAACATTTTCCTGCCGCCGCCGAACTGGACCGAGGCCATGGACCTGATCATCATCGCCGCCAAACTGGCCGGTGGTGACGAGCACAACATCGAGCCTGGCTTCAAGAAACTCGCCGAGCTGAAGGATCGCGTGGTGACCCTGGGCGAAAACCCGAACCAGATCGCCGAACTGTTCCGCACCGGCTCGCTGGATATGGGTGGCCTGTACGCCCCGGCCTTCTTCCCGAAACAGATCCGCGATCCGAACTACGGCCTGGGCGCCACGTTCGGTATGAAGGAAGGTTTTTACACCGACTTGATGCTCTCGGTGATGCCGAAGAACCGTCCGGGCGACATCGACATGGCGTACGCCTTCATCAACCATTCTCTGGACCCGCTGGTGCAGGGCAAGATGGCCGAGGACATCTACAACGGTCCGGTCAACGCCAAGGCGATCATCTCCGCCGAAGCACGCAAGAGCCCGTACATCCTCACGCCGGAACAGATTGCCGAGAAGGCGATCATGCACGACAACGCCTTCCTGGCGACTGTGCATGACCAATGGATTCGTCGTTACACGGAAATCTTTTCTTCCTGATCGAGTGACGTACACAGGAACTTCAAACACGGAAGATCCCCTGTGGGAGCGAGCCTGCTCGCGAATGCGTCAGCACATTCAGTATTGATGTGACTGACACACCGCTTTCGCGAGCAGGCTCGCTCCCACAAGGGGGCTGACGCGTCCGCAAGTCTTGTGTTCGTCAGCTGCTTTCCATTGACGAGACCTTTGCTATGGAACACCAACCTTTGACCCATTCGGTCAGCGCCGCTGAATCGCGCCCGAATCGGGGTGTTTCGCCGACCGCGCGTGCCTGGTTTTTCCTCACGCCATCCATGCTGTTTCTCGGCGTGCTGATCGCCGCCAGCCTGTTGGTCCTGCGCATGAGCGTGGGCACCAAGGGCGCGGAATGGTCCGGGTTCAGCCTGGCCAGTTACGCCCAGTTGCTGGAACCCTATTACCTCAAATCGCTGATGCTGACCCTGCGCCTGGCGCTGATCAGTGCGGTGATCGCCGTGGTACTGGCGATACCGGTGGCGTACACCATGTCGCGACTGACTTCACCGTTCGTGCGGCGGATCTTCCTCGCGGCCGTGTTGCTGCCGCTGCTGGTCAACCTGCTGCTGCAAAGTTACGGCTGGCTGGTGATTCTCGGCCCGGGCGGCATGCTCAATCAGGCGCTGATGGGGCTGGGCCTGATCAAGCGTCCGATCATGCTGTTGTACAACCAGAACGGCGTATTGATGGGCCTGGTGCAAACCGCTTTCCCGTTGGCCGTGCTGCCGATTGCCAGTGCCATGCGCGGCGTTGCCCGCAGCTACGAAGAGGCCGCCGCCACCCTTGGCGCCAGTCGTTTCCAGGTGTTCCGCCAGGTGGTGTTGCCGATGAGCCTGCCGGGGATCATTACCGGTGCCACGTTGGTATTCGCATACAACGCCAGCAGCTTCGTCGTGCCCTTGCTGCTCGGAGGCCGTCGCGTGCCGATGCTCGCGGTGATGGTGCATGACCAGATCGCCCCGCTGATGAACTGGCCCGCCGCGTCCGCCGCCGGTGTGGTGCTGATCGTCACCACGCTGGCGATCATGACCCTGTCCGAATTCATCACCGGCCGTCGTCGGCGCATGCTGGAGGCTTCGCAATGAGTACCCTGAGCAAGAAGCGTTATGGGCTGTTACCTGGCGAGACCGGCAAGTTTGCCGGCATCCTTTCCGGTTTCATTCTGCTGCTGGCGGTGCTGCCGATCCTGACCATGATCGTCATGTCGTTCAGTGGCGCATCGAACCTTGATTTCCCGCCGAGCAGCTACAGCCTGCAATGGTACGAGGCCGCCTGGCACACCTTCGTTTCGCCGGACTCCAGCGATGTGTTGAGCCTCGGCCAGGCCATGACTACCAGCCTGATGGTGGCGTGCCTGACCATGATCTTCGCCACCCTCATCGCGGTGCCGGCCGCCTACGCGTTGACCCGTTGCGAGTTCCGCGGCAAGGCCGTGGCGCTGCAACTGATGTCGTTGCCACTGGTGTTCCCGATGGTGGTACTGGGCCTGGCGTTGCTGCTGGTGTTCGACAGCCTGCCGTTCCACATCACCACCTCGCGGCTGGTCATTGCCCACGTCATCCTGGCGTTGCCGTTCGTGGTGAAGAATTGCACGGCGGCGATGCTCTCCATCGGCAGTGAAGTCGAAGAGGCCGCGCAAATGCTCGGCGCTTCACCGCTGCGGGCGATTGTCGATGTGGTGGTGCCGTTGATGAAGTCGGGGATTCTGGCGGGGATGCTGCTGGCGTTCATCGTCTCGTTCAACGAATTCACCGTGACCTATTTCCTCTACACCATCGACGTCATGACCGTGCCGATCTGGATGTACAGCCGCACCGTGTCTTCGCTGGACCCAACCGTATTTTCGTTTGCCGTGCTGATCGTGCTGATCGACTTCGTCCTGATCTGGGCGCTGGAGAAGCTGGTCGGTGAAGGTGGCGTTTCGTTCTGATTCTTGAGGTGATGCTTATGTCTGGTCTGATTCTGGAAAACGTCGAGAAACATTACGGCTCGGCCTGTGCGGTAAAAGATGTAAACCTGCATTTGCCCGAGGGCAAACTGGTGTGTTTCCTCGGCCCGTCGGGCTGTGGCAAAACCACCTTGTTGCGAATGATCGCAGGCCTGGAAACCCTGAGCGGCGGCGAGATTCGCCTGGACGGCGAGGACATCGGCCACACCCCGGCGCATCTGCGTAATTTCGGCATGGTGTTCCAGTCGCTGGCGCTGTTCCCGCACATGACGGTGGGGGAGAACATCGCCTATCCGCTGAAACTGCGTGGCGTGAGCAAGGCTGATCAGCAGGCGCGGGTGGTGGAGTTGCTGGAACTGATCCAGCTGCAAGCGATGATCAATCGTCCGGTGGCCAAACTCTCGGGTGGCCAACGCCAGCGCGTGGCGATTGCCCGCGCAATTGCTTCGCACCCGAAAATCCTCTTGCTCGACGAGCCGCTGTCGGCGCTGGATGCCAAGTTGCGCGAGTCAATGCAGGTGGAAATCCGTCAGCTGCAGCAGCGTCTGAACATCACCACCATCATGGTCACCCACGACCAGCGCGAGGCCATGACCATGGCCGATATCGTTGTGGTGCTGGGGGAGCACAAGGTGCAGCAGGTGGGCACGCCGATCGAGATTTACCGCCATCCGGCCAACGAGTTTGTCGCAGACTTTATCGGCTCGGGCAACATCTTCCCGGCCACCGCACTGGGCAACGGCAAGGTCAGCCTGCCGGGCGGCGATGCCCTGCAAGTGCCGATCTGCAGCAGTATTGTGGTGGGGGAAAAAGTGAAAATGCTGATCCGTCCGGAAGACCTGCAACTGTCGGCGCCGCAGGCCACCGCGGGCAATCGCTTGCTGGGCAAGGTGACGTTTGTGCGGGATATCGGCGCGACGATCGAGACGACGGTGGAGTGTTCCGGGGTGTCGTTTACGGCGCTGAGCACGCCGTGTCAGGAGTTTGGTTTGAATGTTGGGCATCCGGTGTCGGTTACCCTTCCGGCCGAGGCGTGCCGGGTACTCGGGGCCTGATCCAGGATTTCTATTGCCTTAGCCGGCCTCATCGCTGGCAAGCCAGCTCCCACAGGGTTCGGCGGTGTTCATACAATGTTGTGGCCACCAATTATCTTTGTGGGAGCTGGCTTGCCAGCGATGAGGCCGGCACAACCCACACAAAATCTGGATCAAACTGACAACCGCAACCGCGCCAGATCCCGCACTGGCGGCGCCCCGAACAACCGGCTGTACTCGCGGCTGAACTGCGACGGGCTTTCATAGCCGACGCGATACCCCGCCGCCGAAGCTTCCAATCCTTCGGCCAACATCAAGCGCCGCGCCTCTTGCAGGCGCAGCTGCTTTTGATACTGCAACGGGCTCATTGCGGTCATCGCCTTGAAGCGGTGATGCAGCGTCGACACGCTCAAATTGACTTCCCTGGCCAGATCATCGATGCGCAATGGCTGTTCATAGTTGCCATTGAGCCACTTGATCGCCTGGCTGATGCGATGGCTCTGACTGTTGGCAATGGCAATTTCGTACAGCCGATGGCCCTGCTGGCTGCGCAACAGCCGATAGAGAATTTCCCGACGAATCAGCGGCGCGAGCATGGCGATGTCTTTCGGCGTGTCGAGCAACCGTGCCAGACGCAGCACGGCATCGAGCATCGCGGTGTCGAGTCGCTCGACATACAACCCGCGCCCGGTCGGGCGAGTCGGCACGCCGATCGGGCCAGCATCGGCAATCAGCGCGCTGATTTCCGCCGGGTCGATGTCCAGCCGTACGGCCAGGATCGGCTCCTCGGCCGAGACATTCACCACTCGACCGCTGAGCGGCATCGAGACCGAGACCACCAGGTAATTCAGCGGATCGTAATTGAAGTACTCGTCAGCCAGCCGCACTTCTTTGCGGCCCTGGGCCATGATGCACAGCGCCGGTTGCGCAAGCACCGGGGCGAACTCGTGGTTCTGGCTGTGGCGCGACATGAATAGCGAGTCGATAGCGGTGGCATAACTGCCATCTTCGGCAGTGTTGCGACGAATGATCGCTGCCAGTTCCGCGCGCTGCTTCTCCATGTTGGTGTCCAGCGGGACTAGAAAATGATCGAGTGACGACATGCAAGGCATCCTCGGCAGGGGCAGGAGTGATGGGCAAAGCATATGTTTGTGCAAGCTTGAGCGGTAGATACATCCTGTCGAATGCTTGCCTGATTCTGCACGGGGTTGTTTTTTCGCCCCGGTAAGTCAGAACGTAGAGCGCCAAACTTGCTTGAAACTCGTCTGGCAGAACCGTGCCAGGGATTTACACATTGTTACAGGCAGCCCATGCACTTTCGCAGGATTGTGCAACGCGACGGCAGAAATCGACTAACGACGTACGCGCCATGGCCCTTAACCTTTGATCCTGTCGCAGCCCGTCCCATGGCTGCCACTCGACTCCCCGGGAGGGTTGAACCATGTCCAAGCAAATCCCCGTCAGTCATATGGCTTTCGTTCGAGCGCGCGCCGGGCGTTCACAAGAACTTGGTTTGCGCCTGAGCGCGTTGATCGAACCGTCTCGCGCAGCGCCTGGCTGCCTGAACTTTGCCTTGCAACACTCGCAATGCGATCCAGAGCTGTGGCTGGTGTCCGGTTTCTGGAGCAATCAACAGGCGATGACCGCGTACTTCAGTACCCCGGCCATGGAGATTTTCGCCGAGCTGGTGCAGGAACTGGTGGTCAACAGTCTGGATTTTCACACTTTCAAGGATGTGTCGGAGGCGCAGGCCCTGCGTCAGTCCGGAGCAGCAGTACACAAACTGGCCGGTTGAGGGTTTAATGGCTGCATTCTCAACCAGCCAGGATGCGCGACATGGCACGCAAAGCCTTTGAAACCTTTGAAGCAGTATCGGCCGTAATCCCGCGTGAAGGCGGGTATTACGCGGCAATCGCCACCAAAGCCATTGGCGGCGCCGGTGCACCTCGTTTCAACAAACTGCTGGAAGAGCAGACCTTCAAGACCGCCAAGGAAGCGGACGAAGCCGCCGCCCTGCAACTGACCCATCTCAAGGGTGTTGGCGAAGACGGCGAGCTGATCTGGTAGTTACTTCACCGCTCCCGGGCGGTACATCTTGAACAATGCCTCTGGTCCCAGCTGAAAGTAATCCGCTGGCCCGCCGCCGCGCAGGATCGGTTCTGCCGCGGCGGTGTCGTACACCCCATCCTTCAATAGCCATTTGGCGATATGCACGGCGACCACTTCGCCGAGGATCAGCCAGCTCGGCACCACATTTCCGTCCGCGCGCTGCAACTGAATGATCTGCGTGACCTTGCATTCGAAGGACACCGGGCTTTCGGCAACCCGCGGCACCTGAATGATTTTCGACGCCACGGGAGTCAGGCCGGACAATTCGAATTCATCGACGTGCGGCTCGACCATGGCGCAGCTCTGGTTCATCTGTTCGGCCAATGGCCGGGTGGCCAGGTTCCAGGCGAACTCGCCGGTCTGTTCGATGTTGTTCAGGCTGTCTTTGCGCCCGACGCTGGAAAACCCAATGATCGGCGGAATGTAGTTGAAGGCGTTGAAAAAGCTGTACGGCGCCAGATTCAAGCGCCCGTCGGCATCCTGCGAAGAAATCCAGCCGATGGGGCGGGGGCCGACGATCGCATTGAACGGATCGTGGGGCAGGCCGTGGCCGTTGGCGGGTTCGTAATAGTGGATGTCGTCGGGCATGGGCCAGTTTTCCTGAAGGCTGCTTGTGAATATCGACAATAGTGCAAGGCCGCGCCGCTGATTGCCAGTCAGACTAAGAGCCCAGATAGGGTTGTTTGGTGTGCCTGGAGATTTGCGATGCTCCAGAAATGACTAAGCCCGGCCGAAGCCGGGCTCTGGTGCCGCTTGAATGGATCAGCTGACGGAAGCGCCGCCGGTACGATCGTAGCCATCTTCAGCGACAGTGGCGCCGCCGGTACGATCGTAGCCATCTTCAGCGACAGTGGCGCCGCCGGTACGGTCGTAGCCGTCTTCAGCGACAGTGGCGCCGCCGGTACGGTCGTAGCCGTCTTCAGCGACAGTGGCGGAACCGGTGCGGTCGTAGCCATCAGCGGCGACGGTAGCGGAACCGGTGCGGTCATAACCGTCTGCAGCCACAGCGGAGCCGGTGCGATCGAAACCGTCGGCGGCGAAGGTGTTGGCGGCCAGTACGGACAGGGCGATGGCGAGGAACAGTTTGGTTTTCATCTTCATTTCTCCAGATTCTTTGGCGTTTTGTGTCTTGGGCATGGGTTTCATGCTACGCCAATTAAACTGATTAAAAAGCGCAAAATAATGCTAGTAACAATCGATTAAATTGATATTAAGGCCGTCAAACGTTTTCACTTTCAGGGTCTGAGAGCGCGTATCGCAGTTAATCGAATCGGACAGGTACAGGATGGAAGGCGAGCATTAACTCGTGATTAATCCGCCTTCTTCGGGAGTGAAGGATTTTGCACGCAGCGCTTGAGCCCAACAAAAAAGGGGCAGACCCCGACGGTCTGCCCCTTGGTTGTTACGCGTACGGGCTTAGTCCGTAACGATCCGCGAATGCTTGCGGGTATCTTTCATGGTGATGTAGACCAGCAACGACACGGCGATGCACGCGGTGACGTACCAGTAGTAGCCGGTTTCCATGCCAATGCTCTTGAACCACAGTGCGATGTATTCAGCGGTGCCGCCGAAGATCGAAACGGTCAGTGCATACGGCAGGCCAACGCCCAGGGCGCGGATTTCAGTCGGGAACAGTTCGGCCTTCACCACTGCGTTGATCGAGGTGTAGCCGCTGACGATGATCAGCGCCGCCATGATCAGGAAGAACGCGCCCCACCAAGTGGTGACGGTGTGCAGGGTGGTGAGGATCGGCACGGTGAACAGCGTACCCAGAATGCCGAAGGCGATCAGGATTGGCCGGCGCCCGATTTTATCCGACAGCCCGCCGACGATGGGTTGCAGGCACATGAACAGGAACAGTGTGGCGGCGGAAATGGTGGTGGAGTCGGAGATGCTCATGCCGACGGTGTTCACCAGGTATTTCTGCATGTAGGTGGTGTAGGTGTAGAACGCCAGGGTGCCACCCATGGTCAGGCCGACCACGGTCATCAGTTCCTTCGGATGGCGCATCAAGGTGCGCATTGCGCTTTCCTTGGCCTTTTCCTTCTTGGTGAACGACTCGGTTTCTTCCATGCCACGACGCAGGTACAGCGCGACGACGGCACACAGCGCGCCGATGGCGAACGGAATACGCCAGCCCCAGGCATACAGCTCTTCGGTGGTCAGCAGGTTCTGCAGGACGATCAGCACGCCCAGCGCTATGAGCTGGCCGGAAATCAGGGTCACGTACTGGAAGCTGGAGAAGAAGCCACGGCGTTCCTTGGTGGCCATCTCGCTGAGGTAAGTGGCGGAGGTGCCGTATTCGCCACCGACCGACAGGCCTTGCAGCAAACGCGCGAACACCAGCAGGATCGGCGCGCCGATACCGATGACTTCGTAGCTCGGACTCAGGGCGATCAGCAGCGAGCCGAAGCACATCAGGTAAACCGAGGCCATCAGGGCTTTTTTGCGACCGACTTTGTCGGCGTACAAACCCATCAGCCAGCCGCCGATCGGACGCATCAGGAAGCCCACGGCGAAGATCGCGGCGGTGTTCAGCAGTTGTGCGGTGGTGTCGCCTTTGGGGAAAAAGGTCTTGGCGAAGTACAGGGAGAAAGCGGCATAGACGTACCAGTCATACCATTCGACCATGTTGCCGACCGAGCCACTGAAGATCGACTTGATGCGACTTCTGGTGGTTCTTTCTTTAGCCGGCATGGCAGCCGACCCAAGGGGCAGGGCGTTGGAGTTATCCATTGAAGGATCCTTCGTTTAATTGTTTTTGTGGAGCGCGATTAAACGCGGCCTGCGGGGGCTATAGCAGGAGCTGTGCCAACGTGAAGAGGGGCGGTTTAGAGGGGGTAGGGCGGATTGGTGAGCGGAAATCCGCTCATGTTTTGTTGGAGGTGAGCGGAAAATTGCTGATTGGGCTGGTGAATTCACAGTGCCTGCTCTGGCCTCATCGCTGGCAAGCCAGCTCCTACAGGGTCTGTGTTGTGCATGACTTTCTGCATGCATCTCGGACATTGTGAGGGCTGGCTTGCCAGCGATGACGCCCGTCCTGACGCTACAGGAACATCTCTCTGCTCAACCCATGCCGCTGCATCTTTTCATTGAAGGTCCGACGTGGCAGTTGCAGTTCTTCAAGCACCGCTTTCACATCGCCTTTGTGCCGGCTCAGCGCTGCACGCAGGCATTGCGCTTCAAACGCCTCCTGCTGCGCCGCCAGTGACTGGCCGGGTTCGATGCCCAGCGGTTCCGGTTCGCCAAGTCCCAGCACCTGACGCTCGGCGACGTTCGCCAGTTCGCGCACATTGCCCGGCCAGTCGTGGCTCAGCAGGTGACTTAGTTGCGCGCCGCTCAGCGGCGGAAATTTACGGCCCAGGCGTTCGGCGGCGTTCTGGGCAAAAAACTCGAACAGCAACGGAATGTCTTCACGGCGTTCGCGCAATGGCGGCAGGCGCAATTCGGCGACGTTCAATCGATAGGCCAGGTCCTCACGAAAACGCCCGGCCCGCGCTTCGTCGAGCAGGTCCGGTTTGGTCGCGGCGATGATGCGCAAATCCACGCGAATGCTTTGATTGGAACCCAGGCGCTCAAGCTTCTGCTCCTGCAACACGCGCAGCAGTTTCACCTGCTGCGCCAGCGGCATGCTTTCGATTTCATCGAGGAACAACGTGCCGCCGTGGGCGTATTCGAGCTTGCCGATGCGCTTGCCCTGGGCGCCGGTGAACGCGCCGCTTTCATGGCCGAACAGTTCGGCCTCGAACAGTTGCTCGGGGATGGCTGCGCAGTTCAACGCGACAAAGGGTTTGTCGGCGCGTGGCCCGAAGTCGTGCAGGCAGCGGGCGACCAGCTCCTTGCCACTGCCGGTTTCGCCGCGGATCAAGACGTTGACTGGCAATGCCGCCAGATCCAGCACCTGCCGCCGCAGGGTTTGCAAACCACGGGACACCCCGAGCAGGGTGGTGTCGAGTTTGGCGCGGTTGTCCGCTTGCTCATGCAGGGCGCGGTTTTCCAGGACCAGCCGGCGCTTGTCCAGCGCCCGGCGCAGGCTGCCGAGCAAGGTTTCCGGGCTGAAAGGTTTTTCGAGAAAGTCGTAGGCACCATCACGCATGGCATCGACGGCCATCGGCACATCACCGTGGCCGGTCAGCAGGATCACCGGCAAGTCGGCGTCGCGACGTTGCACTTCGGCCAGCAGTTCCAGGCCGCTCATTCCGGGCATGCGCACGTCGCTGAGAATCACCCCGGCAAAATGCTTCGGCAACTGCGCCAGGCATTCATCGGCGCGGCTGAACAGCTGCACCTCAAAACCCGAGAGGCTCAGCCATTGCTCGACGGCGCTGCGAATGCTGCTTTCGTCGTCGACCACCATCACAGAATTCAGCATGAGCCATGGGCCTCCAGGTCGATCGGCAGGGTCATCGTGAACACCGCGCCATTGCCGTGATTATCCGCGCTCAAACGCCCGCCCGATTCGTGGACGATGGCGAATGAAACTGCCAGGCCGATGCCCAGCCCGTCGCCCACCGGTTTGGTGGTGAAAAACGGGTCGAACACCTTGGGCAGGTTTTCTTCGGCGATGCCGCTGCCGTTGTCGATGACGCTCAGTCGCCACAATTGTTCATCAGCCTGCAGGCGGATTTCCAGGCGTTTGCAGGGTTTGTCCTGCATCGCATCCAGAGCGTTGCGCAGCAGGTTGATCAACACTTGTTCGAGGCGAATGGCATCCCCGCGCACCCATGCCGGACGAGTCATGTGCAGCACGGTGCTGACTTGCTCGTCGCGCAGACGGGTGTCGAGCAGTTGCAAAGACTGGTCAACCACCGCCGCCAGGTCCAGGCGTTCGCGCAGGCCGCTGGGGCTTTTGCGGGCGAAGGTTTTCAGATGCCCGGTGAGGGCCGCCATGCGCGTCAGCATGTCGTCCACCGGTTTGAGCGCCTGATACGCTTCATCGACGCGACCATGATCAAGCAGCAGGCGCAGGGTGGCCAGTTGCATGCGCTGTGCCGTCAGCGGCTGATTGATTTCATGGGCCAACGCCGCCGACATCTGACCGAGTGCGGCCAGCTTGGCGGATTGCACCAGGCCTTCCTGGGCGGTGCGCAAATCGCGGGTGCGTTCTTCCACCAGTTGTTCAAGTTCTTCGCGACTGCGTTGGCGTATCTTCGCCAGGCGCCAGCGCTGGTTGAGAAACAGCAGCAGGAACACCAGCGTCAGCCACAGCCCGGCAGCGGCGAGTGCGGCGTTGCGACTGTCTTCGAAGGCGACCTGCGGACGGCGCAGCAAGTGCAATGTCCAGCCTTCGGCGGCGAGCGGCAGCGATTCCCACAGGTAATCGGCACGGCCGTCCGGGCCATTGACCCGCGTCAGGGCACTGTTGTCGTCGAAATGGCGCAGCGGTTGATGTTCCAGCGGTGTCAGCGGCTGCTTGTCGTACTGCCGGGTCGCCTTGAGTTCGGCGTGATCGCTGGCGCTCAGCGGCTGCAAATGACGATAGCGCCAGCCCGGTTGATTGGCGATGAAGATGATCCCGCGGGCGTCGCTGACCAGCAGCGTGTCGCTGCCCTGACGCCATTCGCGTTCCAGTTCGGGAAACTCCAGTTTGACCACCATGGCCCCGAGAAACTGGCCATCGTCGTTGGTCACGGCGCTGGACAGGAAGTAGCCCGGTATGCCGCTGGTCACGCCCACGGCATAAAAACGCCCGGTGCCTTGGGTGCGGGTCTGGCTGAAGTAAGGGCGGAATCCGTAATTGTGGCCGACGTAACTGCTGGGCAATCGCCAGTTGCTGGCTGCCACGGCGAGGCCGGTGCGATCGAGCAGTTCCAGGGTCGAGGAGTCGGCAGCGCCGTTGATCTTTTCCAGTTTACGGTTCAGCAGATCCTGCTGCTCGGGGCTCACCGGGCCTTGGAGGGCATCGCGCAATTGCGGGTCCAGCGCCAGCACCGAGGGCAGGGAACGGTAACGCTCGATCAGGGTATGCAGCGATGTGGCGTACAGCGCCAGTTGCTGATTGGCCCGGGCCGCGTCTTCGACCATGGATTGGCGTACGGTGTGACGCATGGCCAGAGTGGCAACGAGCGTGGCGCCAGCAATGATGACAACGGTATAGACCGTCAGGCGCAAGGGGCGGGATAACTCGAACATGCTGGGCATTACACAAGGAAACGGTGGGGGCGCACATTAACATGGGTCGCCCCTTGCAGGCGCGAGCCGGCTCACTCTGCAAGCGGGGCATGCGCAGGCAATAAAAAAGGCGACAGAGGGTAATCCCCGTCGCCTTTTTCGGTCAGTCGAAGCGCTTACTGCACTTCTACCGCCAGGCTTTCACTGATTTTTTGCTGCCAGATGGCAGGACCGGTGATGTGTACCGACTCGCCCTTGCTGTCGACCGCAACAGTTACAGGCATGTCTTTCACGTCGAACTCGTAGATCGCTTCCATGCCCAGTTCGGCGAAAGCCACCACGCGGGATTTCTTGATCGCTTGCGCCACCAGGTAAGCCGCGCCGCCGACTGCCATCAGGTAAACGGCTTTGTGATCCTTGATCGCTTCGATCGCGGTCGGGCCGCGCTCGGATTTGCCGATCATGCCCAGCAAACCGGTCTGCTCGAGGATTTGACGGGTGAACTTGTCCATCCGCGTCGCGGTGGTCGGGCCAGCCGGGCCAACCACTTCTTCGCGCACCGGATCAACCGGGCCGACGTAATAGATGAAGCGACCTTTCAGGTCCACCGGCAGGGTTTCGCCCTTGTTCAGCATCTCGACCATGCGCTTGTGCGCGGCGTCGCGGCCGGTCAGCATTTTGCCGTTAAGCAGGACGGTTTCACCCGGCTTCCAGCTCTGCACTTCTTCCGGGGTCAGGGTGTCGAGGTTGACGCGACGGGCCGACGGACCTGCTTCCCAGACGATTTCCGGGTAGGCGTCCAGCGGTGGCGCTTCCAGCGAGGCCGGGCCGGAACCGTCGAGCACGAAGTGCGCGTGACGGGTGGCGGCGCAGTTCGGGATCATGCACACCGGCAACGAAGCGGCGTGGGTCGGGTAATCCATGATCTTCACGTCGAGCACGGTGGTCAGGCCACCGAGGCCCTGGGCGCCGATGCCCAGCTGGTTGACCTTCTCGAACAGCTCCAGACGCATTTCTTCGATGCGGTTCTGTGGGCCACGGGCTTTCAGTTCGTGGATGTCGATGGATTCCATCAACACTTCCTTGGCCATCACGGCGGCTTTCTCGGCGGTGCCGCCGATGCCGATGCCGAGCATGCCCGGTGGGCACCAGCCGGCGCCCATGGTCGGAACGGTCTTGAGCACCCAGTCGACGATCGAGTCGGACGGGTTGAGCATGGCCATTTTCGACTTGTTCTCGGAACCGCCGCCCTTGGCCGCCACATCCACTTCCACGGTGTTACCCGGAACGATGGAGTAGTGGATCACGGCCGGGGTGTTGTCTTTGGTGTTCTTGCGAGCGCCCGCCGGGTCGGCGAGGATCGAAGCACGCAGGACGTTTTCCGGCAGGTTGTAGGCGCGACGGACGCCTTCGTTGATCATGTCGTCCAGGCCCATGGTGGCGCCATCCCAGCGCACGTCCATGCCCACACGCACGAACACGGTCACGATGCCGGTGTCCTGGCAGATCGGGCGGTGGCCGGTGGCGCACATGCGCGAGTTGATCAGGATCTGAGCCATCGAATCGCGGGCCGCTGGCGATTCTTCGCGCAGGTAGGCTTCGTGCATCGCCTGGATGAAATCCACGGGGTGGTAATAAGAAATGAACTGCAGGGCGTCGGCAACGCTCTGAATCAGGTCGTCTTGCTTGATCACGGTCATGAGTCGCGCTCCTCTAAAAGACGGGAACATTCAATAAGGTGCTTGCAGCTTGGGTGCATCGGTCGGTTGCAAGCACCTTTCAAGGCACGCCGGGGCTGCTGGCGCGACGCTAAAAAGGCGCGGCAGTATACCGCGCCTCGCGGGCCGGCACACGCGCCCGTGGTCAAACCTTGGTCGCATAGAAGCTGTTACACGCTGCAAGCTTGAAGCTAAAGGTCAAAGCACGATGATTTTGGGGGCGTGTATTCGGGTCATGTATTTGACGCCAGTTATCCGGTCCGAAAATTGAATGGTCATTTATCGGCCGCACCACTAAAGTGGCACACGGCCTGTAGAGTAGGACGCTCTGTCAGTCTCCTTCATTCGGTGAGTCAACGATTGACCCATAACGCCATCCAGCGACTGTTGCTCAAACGTTTTGCCCTCGCAGCCGGCACCTATGCCTTGGCTTTGCTGTTGTTGTGGCTGGCGTTTTTTACCGGGCACTATCAGCAATCGCTGACAAGCGTCGCCATCGGCAGCGCACTGGTGGTGATCTGCCAGGCCACGTTGTTCGCGGTGTTTTACAGCGGCTGCAACCTGCGCTTCGCCGATCCCAGCCTCACTGAGGTTCAGGTGCTGCTGGGGCTGGGCTGGCAAACCTGGTTGATCGCCCACCTGGACGACGCTCGTGGAGCGTTCCTGGTTTTTTATGTCTTGATCCTGCTGTTCGGGCTGTTTCACCTGTCCCGTCGCTCATTTGTGCGCTGTGCCTTGCTGGTGTTCTTCAGTTTCAGTGCCATCACGCTGTGGGAGGGCTACCACTTCCAGCTGGCCAACCCGGCGCTGTCGGCGTTGCAGGTGTGCGTGTTGTTGATGGTGCTGGTCTGGCTGGTGTTGTATGCCGGTTTTGTCCAGGCTTCGCGACACCGTATGCGCCAGCGACGCTTCGCCTTGCAGGCGCATCAGGACACGCTGCGCGGGATGATGCGCCAGCTCGAAGACCTCGTCGCCACCGACGAACTGACCGGCCTGTTCAACCGCCGGCATTTCCTGCGCCTGGCCTCCCGTGAACTCAATACCATGGACGCCGGCGTCATGCATGGCCTGGCATTGATCGACCTGGATCACTTCAAACGGATCAATGATCTGCATGGCCATGCCGCGGGCGATCAGGTGCTGCAAGCCTTTGCCGGCGTGGCCACGGCCTGCTTGCGCGACGGCGACGTTCTGGCCCGCTATGGCGGCGAAGAGTTCGTGGTGCTGTTGCCCGATTGCGATGCCGACAGTCTGACCTCGTGCTGTGAACGGCTGCGCGTTGCGTTTACTGATGTCCAATTGCTTGGCCTGAATGTCGGCGGTCTCAGCCTGTCGGCCGGCATGACGTTGCTGGAGCTCGGCGACGACCTCGACGATGCCTTGCAGCGAGCCGATCAGGCGCTTTATCGGGCCAAGCGTGACGGTCGTAACCGTTGCGCGGCGGCGTGGGAAAACGTCGATGCCTGAGTTACGCGTCGGTGATCGCCAATGGCCGGTTGTTGCAGGCAGCAATCTGCTGGATGCACTGAATCAGAACGGCGTGGCAGTACCCTATAGCTGTCGCGCCGGCAGTTGTCATGCGTGCCTGGTGCAGTGCGTGCAAGGACTGCCGAGCGACAGCCGCCCCGATGCCTTGAGCGTGGAGCAACGCCAGCAAGGCTGGCGTCTGGCGTGCCAGTGTCAGGTGGTCGAGGACTTGCAGGTGCACACCTTCGACCCGCAACAGGATGGCCGCCCCGCCGAGGTCGCGGCGGTCGACTGGTTGAGCCCCAGTGTGTTGCGCCTGCGCCTGACTCCGCAGCGGCCGTTGCGCTACGGGGCCGGTCAGCACCTGGTGTTGTGGGCGGGGAACGTGGCGCGACCTTATTCCCTGGCCAGCCTGCCCGAAGATGACCGCTTTCTCGAGTTTCACCTCGATTGTCGCCAGCCCGGCGAGTTCAGTGACGCGGCCCGTCAGTTGAAGATCGGCGATCCGCTGCGCCTCGGCGAGTTGCGTGGTGGGGCGTTGCATTACGATCCCGACTGGCACGCTCGGCCGTTGTGGCTAATGGCCGCCGGCACTGGACTGGCGCCGTTGTTCGGTGTGTTGCGTGAGGCTTTGCGTCAGGATCACCAAGGCCAGATACGCGTCATTCACCTGGCCCATGATGCTGACGAACATTATCTGGCCAAGCCCCTGCAAGCCATGGCGGCCAGCCGTGCGAACCTGAGCATCGAGCTCTGGACCCCGGCCGAGTTACCCGCGGCTTTGGCGCAACTGCGGCTTGTTTCCCGGCAAACCCTGGCCTTACTCTGCGGAGCCCCCGACAGCGTCGACGCCTTTGCCCGGCGTCTTTACCTGGCGGGACTGCCGCGCAATCAACTGCTGGCCGATGTGTTCCTGCCCCGTGGTTGAGCGCTGATTTTCAGACGCGAGACCGACCATGACTGATGCCATCCAGATTGAACGCGAACGCGGCCTGCTGACCCTACGCCTCAATCGCCCCGCCAAGAAAAACGCCCTGACCCGCGCCATGTACAGCCACCTGGCCGAAGCGTTGAAACAGGCCGACAGCGACCCTGAAATCAATGCGGTACTGATCACCGGCTCCAGTGAGTGTTTCACTGCCGGCAACGACATCGCTGACTTCATCCAGCAACCGCCGGGCAACCTCGACAGCCCGGTGTTCCATTTCATGCTCAACCTGCTCGAATGCCGCAAACCGGTAGTGGCCGCCGTGGCCGGTGCGGCGGTGGGCATTGGCACGACGATGCTGCTGCATTGCGATTTGGTGTATGTCAGCCGCGATGCGCGGTTGCGCATGCCGTTCGTCAACCTGGGATTGTGCCCGGAGTTCGGCTCGAGCCTGATTTTGCCGCGGTTGCTTGGGCATGCGAAAGCGTCTGAGTTGCTGCTGCTCGGTGAGGGATTCAATGGTGAACAGGCGGCTGCGTGGGGCATTGCGTCCGAAGCCTTGGGCAGTGGCGAAGAGGCGTTGGCCAAGGCGCGGGAGATGGCGTTGCGTTTCGAATCGCTGCCGCCGGAAGCGGTGCGCATCAGCAAGCAGTTGATGAGGGCGCCGGACAAAGAGTTGTTGCGCAAGGTAATAGAAGAAGAGGGCGCATTGTTCACCCAGCGGCTGCGTTCGCCGGAGGCGCTGGCGGCGTTGGCAGGGTTTATCAACAGGCATTGAGATGAGCGTCGCCTGTACGGGCCTCATCGCGGGCAAGCCCGCTCTCACAGTAGTATGTGGCGTTCACAAAACCTATGGGAGCTGGCTTGCCGGCGATGGGGCCAGATCAGACGAGACACCTGTTGGATCAAAAAACAAAAAGCCCCGCCATTCACAGGGCGGGGCTTTTGTTTTTCAGCGTTCGGTCACTCAGACCATCGGGTCGCCAACGTGCAGGATCTTCATGCCGTTGGTACCGCCGGTGGTGTGGTAGCTGTCGCCCTTGGTCAGGATGACCCAGTCGCCTTTCTGCACGACGCCGCGCTTGACCAGCTCGTCGATCGCTTTCTGGCTGACTTCGTTCGGCGCCAGCGAAGCCGGGTCGAACGGGATGGTGTACACGCCACGGAACATCGCCGCACGGGCCTGGGCTTCACGGTGCGGGGTGAACGCGTAGATCGGCACCGAGGAACGGATGCGCGACATGATCAGCGGGGTGTAGCCGCTTTCGGTCAACGCGATGATCGCTTTCACGCCCGGGAAGTGGTTGGCGGTGTACATGGTCGCCAGCGCAATGCTCTCGTCGCAGCGGGTGAATTCCTTGCCGATGCGGTGGCTGGAAGTCTTGCTGGTCGGGTGCTTTTCAGCGCCGACGCAGATGCGCGCCATCGCTTGCACGGCTTCCAGCGGGTACAAACCGGCAGCACTTTCAGCCGACAACATTACGGCGTCGGTGTAGTCGAGCACGGCGTTGGCCACGTCGGACACTTCAGCGCGCGTCGGCATAGGGTTCTGGATCATCGACTCCATCATCTGGGTCGCAACGATCACCGCTTTGTTGTGGCGGCGTGCGTGCAGAATGATTTTCTTCTGGATGCCCACCAGCTCGGCGTCGCCGATTTCCACACCCAGGTCACCACGGGCCACCATCACGGCGTCGGATGCCTTGATCAGGCCGTCGAGGGTTTCGTCGTCGGCCACGGCTTCGGCGCGTTCGATCTTCGCCACCAGCCAGGCAGTACCGCCGGCTTCGTCGCGCAGTTGACGGGCGTATTCCATGTCGGCGGCGTCACGCGGGAAAGACACCGCGAGGTAGTCGACTTCCATTTCCGCAGCAAGCTTGATGTCAGCCTTGTCTTTTTCAGTCAGGGCCGGAGCGGTCAGGCCGCCACCGCGACGGTTGATGCCTTTGTGATCGGACAGCGGGCCGCCGATGGTCACGGTGCAGTTCAGCTCGGTAGCCGTGGCGGTATCGACGCGCATGACCACGCGGCCGTCGTCGAGCAGCAGCTCGTCGCCCACGCCGCAGTCCTTGACCAGGTCCGGGTAGTCGATGCCGACCACCTGCTGGTTGCCTTCGGTCAGAGGATGGCTGGTGGAGAAGGTGAATTGATCACCGATCTTCAGCTCGATCTTCTTGTTGGCGAATTTGGCGATACGGATTTTCGGGCCTTGCAGGTCACCCAGCAGGGCGACGAAGCGACCGTGCTTGGCAGCCAGGTCACGCACCAGCTTGGCGCGAGCCTTGTGCTCGTCGGGGGTGCCGTGGGAGAAGTTCAGACGGGCGACGTCCAGGCCAGCCAGAATCAGCTGTTCGAGAACTTCCGGCGAGTTACTGGCCGGGCCAAGGGTGGCGACGATTTTGGTACGACGGACGGACATGCAAAGACTCCTGAGTTCAAGCGCTGAGTGAGGCTACTATGCTCCGCAGTTGTAGTCATTGTTCGTTTGCACTACTTATCGCTTTCTTTATTGAACCGAACAACTTTGCGCCAGGCTGCCTGAAGATTTCCGCTGACGGGTCGATACAGCGTTCAAGACAGGAGATCCCCCATGCGATTCGTGCTCATTGCCGCCCTTGCCATCAGTGTCCTCAGTGTCACGGGCTGCACCCGTTTCTCGATGAACCATCATTTGAATCTCGCCTACAGTGCTTACGACCGGGGCAATTGCGAGCAAGTGATGCTCGAGTTGTCCAAGGTCGAGCGCGCCAGCCGGGCGCGGCCTTATGTGTGGCCGGAGGTATCGATGATGCGCGGCCAGTGCCTGGAACGGCAGAAGATGTTTATCGACGCGGCCCAGACCTACCAATTCATCATCGCCTCGTATCCGCACAGCGAATACGCCTACCGCGCCCGCGCCCGCCTGGAAACATTGCAGAGCCTGGGCCATTACCCGATACGCAGTGCCGCGGCAGTGCGCCCGACGCAGTTCTGATGCAGGTTGTCATCCAATAGCTGGCCGACCGGTGGTGGTGAGCTATAGTCGAATAGACCGGTTTTAGAGCATTGTTTCTAAACCGTCGTAACACCTGTGATCGGCAGGAGTAAGCGACAGCGGCTCACGGACTGTCGCACCAGGATCGGGGAGAGCGGGCCGCTTTGCCATTTGCGCAACTGCGGGCAGGTCCGTTCCGAAGCATTAGTGCGGCCCTGCTTAAGGGCCTTGTGTAGCGAACTCAGCATGTTCACTGACCGCCGGATCGAGCGGCATCAACTGCCGTATTTTCTGAAAGTGTTCAACAGCATTACAGACAAGCCCATCGGATTTCTGGGCAATGTCTCCGAAGACGGGCTGATGCTTATCAGTCAGTTGCCGATGATGATCGGTGCTGACTTCGATTTGCGCCTGAAGATTCCCGTCGGCGACCGCTGCCAACAGGTCATTGACCTGCGGGCGTGTTGCCTGTGGTGCCACGAAGACGCGACCCCTCACCATTATGACGCCGGGTTCAGCCTGCAGCGGGCGCCGCCTGAGTATGGGCAACTGGTGGAGGCGTTGAGGCAGTATTTCAGTTTTCTGCCGTTGCCGGCTTCGGCCTGAGAGGCTGGGGTCTTCTGATCTTAAACACTGCCGCCACGCTTCCAGCTTAAATACTGGGTGACCAACTGCGTGCCCAGTTCCCCTGGTCGCGCATCCAGCACCGGCACACCATGAGCACTCAACCGCTCATGGAGTTCGGCCCGTGCATTCAAATAATTCACCGTGCCGCAATAAGCCAATGCCTCGGGCAAGGTCTGCACCGTTGTTTCCCGCAGGTTATCGAGCAGGTCTTCGCGCAGGCTGGCAATCAGCACTCGGTGCTGTTGACCCAGGCGCTTGGCGGCCGTCAGCAGTTCTTCATCGTCCTCATCGCGCAGATTGGTGATCAGCACCACCAGAGCCCGGCGTTTTTGCCGTGCCAACAGTTGCGTGGCGGCGGCTTGATAGTCGGCGGCGCGCTGGCTGCTGTCGAGGTCATAAACGCTGTTGAGCAAGGTGTTGAGTTGCCCGGTGCCTTTCACCGGCGTGAGGTAGTGCGGTGTGTCGCAGGCAAACGTACTGAGACCGACCGCGTCACCCTGGCGCAAGGCGACATAACTCAGCAGCAGGCAGGCATTGAGCGCGTGATCGAAGTGCGAAAGCTCGTCATCCTGACTGCGCATGCGGCGACCGCAGTCGAGCATGAAGATGATCTGTTGGTCGCGCTCGTCCTGATACTCCCGGGCTATCGGTGTGCGTTGCCGAGCAGTGGCCTTCCAGTCGATCTGGCGCAGGCTGTCGCCCTCGCGAAATTCGCGTAACTGATGAAACTCCAGCCCCAGGCCACGGCGCTGTCGCTGGCGCACGCCGAGTTGGCTCAGCCAGTTATCCACAGCCAATAACTGACCGCCATAGAGGCGGGCGAAGTCGGGGTAGACGCGGGTGTCATCGGTCAGGCTCAGCAAGCGTTTGTCTGACCAGAGGCCCAACGGGCCGGGCAGGTTGACTTCGCAGTGTTCAAAACTGAAGTGACCGCGATTGAGCGGGCGTAGCCGATAAGCCATAAAGCTTTGCTGACCGGGTTGCAGGGTCAGCGTCAGCGGCAGGCTTTCGAAGCTCAGGCCTGGCGGCACGTGGTCGAACACCTGAATGTCCAGCGGTTGGGCGAAGTCATGTTCGACCCTCAGGCGCACGTCGCTCCAGCGACCAAGTGCCAGGCTGCCGGGCATTTGTCGTGAAATGCGTGGGGAGGGCAGTCGTTTGAGGCGGATGGCGTCGAGCAATGCGAGGGCCAATAGCGCCAGCAACAAGCCCCAGTTGATCCGCGACACATACGTCGGCAACGCAACGTCCAGCGCCTGCAACGCGCCCAGCACGATGCCGATGGCCAGCAAAACACCCAGCCAGAGCAATAGCAGGCGGGTGGGTTTCACAAGCGCGGCGCCGGCACTTGGTCGAGCAGTTGGCGCAACACCTGATCGACTTCAAGTCCCTCGATATCCAGCTCCGGGGCGATGCGCACGCGATGGCGCAGCACCGCCAGGGCACAGCCTTTTATGTCATCCGGAATGACGAACTCGCCACCGCGCAACAAGGCCCGTGCCCTGGCGCAACGCACCAGCGCAATGGAGGCCCGAGGCCCGGCGCCGAGGGTCAGGCCCGGCCAGCTGCGAGTGGTGCGGGCCAAACGGACGGCGTAGTCGAGCACCTGGTCATCCAGCGGCAAGTCGCTGGCGATGCGTTGCAAGGCCAGTACATCCTTGGCCTGGAGCACTGTGCGCAGCGGTTGCACATCGAGCATGTCGGCTCGGGTCGATCGGCTGACCTGACGCACCATGTTCAATTCCTGCTCGGCGTCGGGGTAGTCCATGCGGACCTTGAGCATGAAGCGATCCAGCTCGGCTTCCGGCAGCGGGTAAGTGCCTTCCTGTTCGATGGGGTTTTGCGTGGCGAGCACCATGAACGGCTGGGCAATCGGCAGGGCGCGACCTTCAAGGGTGACTTGCCGCTCCTGCATGGCTTCGAGCAACGCCGCCTGGGTTTTCGCCGGGGCGCGGTTGATCTCGTCGGCCAGCAGCAGGTGGGTGAACAGCGGCCCTTTGCGCAGTTTGAATTGCTCGGTCTGAAGGTCGTACACCGCGTGCCCGGTAACGTCGCTGGGCATCAGGTCCGGGGTGAACTGGATGCGCGCAAATTCACCGCCGAAACAACGCGCCAGCGCTCGCACCAGCAAGGTCTTGCCCAGCCCGGGCACACCTTCGAGCAACACGTGACCACCGGCCATCAACGCCGTGAGCACATCGTCGATCACGCTGTCCTGGCCGATGACGGCTTTTTGCAGTTCGACGCGTATTGCCTGAGCCAGCTGGCTGGCGCGTTGCCGTTGTTGCGCGGCATGGCTGGATGCATCGGGACCGATCGGTTCACTCACGACGACTCCTGCCTTGCTATCGCTTGAATCTGTTTTATTTTCCATAAAATCAGTCACTTACCTTGTTTAACTTTTTCCATGATTTTTCATGTGGCACGAGTGAGTGGCTGCCAAGTTACATCATTGCAATCCTGTGGCGTCCGTTATTTGAGCGCTCGAGAATGTGTTGCCGGTCGTTTGGAGGTATTAGCCTAGCTGATGTGAGTTTGAGACTTCAGGCGACTTCAATGTGGTTATCAGCCTGACTCAGCTTCCCACTCAAGGCGTTGGTTTCGACTACAGTAGAAAGACTCTGCATACAGCCATAACAAGACGGAGAGTTTTTCATGCAAGTAATCAAACGCTTTAGCCTCTTTGCGGCCACCGCTGCGTTGACAGTCTCGTGCGCAGCTAACGCCGCACCTGTGTTCATAAATATCCTGACAGGTGGTACCAGCGGGGTTTATTACCCTATTGGGGTTGGGCTGTCACAGATATACGGCGATGGGATTCCGGGGGCGAAGACGTCTGTTCAGGCGACCAAGGCCTCGGTGGAAAATCTCAACCTTTTACAAGCGGGTCGTGGGGAGCTCGCTCTGGCGTTGGGGGACTCTGTGGCTGATGCAAAAAATGGCGTGGAGGATGCCGGATTCAAGGCCCCGCTGACAAAGTTGCGAGCCATTGCAGGAGCCTATCCGAATTACATTCAAATTGTTGCGAACAAAGAATCCGGCATCAAAACCTTGGCGGATCTGAAGGGGAAAACTATCTCCGTCGGCGCCCCGAAGTCCGGTACAGAGCTGAATGCACGTGCGATCTTCAAAGCTGCGGGACTGACGTATGAAGATATGAGCAAAGTCCAATACCTGCCCTTTGCAGAGTCGGTCGAGCTGATCAAAAACCGTCAGTTAGATGCCACGCTTCAGTCCTCGGGGTTAGGAATGGCGGCCATCCGCGACCTTTCCTCAACCATGCCATTGAACTACGTCTCCATCCCTGCTGACGTGGTTTCGAAAATCGGCAATGCCGCGTATCAGCCTGCACAAATACCCGCCAATACCTATGACGGACAGCCCGAACCGGTGCCTACGGTGGCGATCACCAATATCTTGGTGACACGCGAGGACATTCCGGATGACGTTGCTTACCAGATGACCAAGCTGATGTTCGAAAACCTCACTCGCCTGGGTAATTCTCACTCAGCCGCCAAGGACATCAAGTTGCAAAACGCTGCCAGGAATCTGCCCATTCCACTTCACCCCGGCGCCGAGCGCTACTACAAGGAAGCTGGAGCGCTTTGATTCAAAAAAGCTTCGCGGGGGATGGTCGCTAGCGCGAGAGAGCGGCTCAAACCCTTCTATGTAGTTTTGAGGCAGGTACCCAATGAGCGAAGATCATCATGGCATCGCCGCCAACCCGCGCGACTGGCCTAAGTCGCTGTTCTACGTGGCGTTGTTGTTTTCAGTTTTCCAGATTGTCACCGCTGCGTTTGCACCGGTTTCCAGCCAGGTGCTGCGCGCGGTGCACGTTGGTTTTCTGCTGTGGGTGGTGTTTCTGAGTTACCCGGCGTATGGCAGAGCACGTCCCTGGCAGCCGTTGGCCTGGATATTGAGCCTCGCCGGGATTACCACTGCCTTGTATCAATGGTTCTTCGAGGCGGATTTGATCCAGCGTTCAGGTGACCTGACATCGGCAGACATGGTGGTTGGGCTGGTGTTGATCGTATTGGTGTTCGAGGCGGCTCGTCGGGTGATGGGTATCGCATTGCCCGTCATCTGTGGACTGTTTTTGGCATACGGTTTATTGGGTGAATACCTGCCAGGCGACCTGGCACATCGAGGCTACGGATTCGATCAAATCGTCAACCAGTTGTCATTCGGCACCGAAGGTCTCTACGGGACACCCACTTACGTTTCCGCTACCTATATTTTCCTGTTCATTTTGTTCGGTTCCTTTCTCGAACAGGCGGGCATGATCAAATTGTTCACTGACTTCGCGATGGGACTGTTTGGCCACAAACTCGGGGGGCCGGCAAAAGTATCGGTCGCGTCATCGGCTTTGATGGGGACGATTACAGGTTCCGGCATTGCCAACGTTGTCACGACAGGACAGTTCACGATTCCATTGATGAAGCGCTTCGGCTACAAGGCAGCATTTGCTGGCGGCGTAGAGGCGACTTCGAGCATGGGCAGCCAGCTGATGCCACCCGTGATGGGCGCTGTGGCCTTCATCATGGCGGAAACAATTAATGTCCCGTTCGTAGAGATCGCCAAAGCTGCGTTAATTCCAGCCATCCTGTATTTCGGTTCGGTGTTCTGGATGGTTCACCTTGAGGCAAAACGCTCCGACCTTAAAGGGCTACCCAAAGACCAATGTCCCAGCGCATGGGGGGCGGTAAAGGAAAGCTGGTATTTACTGATTCCGCTTTTTGTCCTGGTCTATCTGCTGTTTTCCGGACGTACTCCGCTGTTCTCCGGAATGGTGGGCCTGGCGCTGACAGCCATCGTTATTCTCGGTTCGGCAATCATTCTTCGGGTGTCCAGTTTCGCGTTGCGGTGTGCGTTCTGGATCGCGCTGGGTGTCCTCTGTGTCGGTTTTTTCCAGTTGGGTATCGGCGTGATCTTTGCGGTGATCGCCACGTTGGTGGTCATCTGCTGGTTCATTCAGGGAGGCCGGGAAACCCTGAGCATTTGCCTGCATGCCCTGGTCGAAGGTGCTCGTCATGCGGTGCCGGTCGGGATTGCTTGCGCGCTGGTGGGGATCATCATCGGCGTAGTGTCATTGACGGGCATAGCCTCGACCTTCGCCGGTTACATACTGGCCATAGGCAGGGATAATTTGTTGTTGTCACTGATACTGACGATGGTTACCTGCCTGGTGTTGGGTATGGGGATCCCGACGATTCCCAACTACATCATCACCAGTTCGATTGCAGCACCCGCACTGTTGGAGTTGGGTGTGCCGCTGATTGTGTCGCACATGTTCGTTTTCTATTTCGGAATTCTTGCAGACCTTACTCCACCGGTTGCCCTGGCATGCTTTGCCGCAGCGCCCATCGCCAAGGAAACAGGATTCAAGATCAGTCTGTGGGCGGTGCGTATTGCTCTGGCCGGCTTTGTCATTCCGTTCATGGCGGTCTACAACCCTGCGCTGATGATGCAAGGCGACAATTTGTGGATGAGTGCCTATATGTTGGTCAAGACGATGTTGGCCGTTGGTCTTTGGGGAATGGCGTCCACCGGTTATCTGCAACAGAAGATGCCGGTTTGGGAGCGTTTATTGTGTTTCGCGGCAGGTGCCTTGTTGGTCGTTGCGCTGCCGTTGACCGACGAAATCGGTTTTGTGCTGGGTGTGTTGCTGATACTTCAGCATGTCTGGCGGTCTCGCCGTGGCGGACTGGCCAGAGCATGATCGGCTTGTGCCTGGGTCTGGCGGGAGTCGCCTGGGCCCAACTCCCGATCTCAAGCTTTACACTGGCCTGGAATCACACCATCGAAAAAATTCGTTGGGAAGAAGACTACCGTGTCTCGCAACAGGGACTTGTGCTCACCGAGGCCAGGGTCAAGGGAAATGGCGCAGGCATGGAAATTCCCTCAGGGGCCAGGTTGGAAAAAGGCAGTTGGCACTATCAACGTCAGCTGCCGCCCTTGCAGCCTCTGAGCCTGGGACGCTCCCCGCAAGCAGGTGACTACCAGTTATGTTTCGATCAGCAATGTCATGAGATGAGCGAGTGGCTGGGGCCGCCCGTCAGCAATCCGTCCTCCGTGGAACTATGGAGTTGCTGGACGGACTCAGGGCAACAATAAGTAGCCAGTAACACAAACGTGAAAGCCCTGTCCGGATACGAACGTCCAGTACCCGGACAGGCAGGCATCAACTCATGCCCAGCCAGTTTGGCAAAGCCAGGGAGATCCAGGGCACGTAGGTAATCAGTATCAGGAACAGAAGCAGGATCATCAGCCACGGCATGGCGGCTCTGATGGTTGCCGGCAGTGTCATCCCGGTCACAGCAGAGGTCACGAACAGGTTCAGACCCACGGGCGGCGTGATCAAGCCGATCTCCAGATTCACCACCATAATGATACCCAGGTGAATCGGATCGATACCCAGCTTCATGGCGATGGGGAAGAGGATCGGTGCCAGGATCAGGATGATGGCCGAGGGTTCCATAAAGGCCCCGGCGATCAACAGCACAATGTTCACCACCAGCAGGAACATCACCGGCGTCAGCCCCGCTTCAATCACCCACGCGGTGATCTGTTGCGGTAGCTGCTCAGTGGTCAAGACGTGCGCGAAGAGCATGGCGTTGGCAATAATGAACATCAGCATGATGCTCAGCTTGGCCGAGTCCAGCAGGACTTTTGGTGTTTCGCGGAACGTCAGGTCTTTGTAGACGAACAAGGCGATGAAGGCCGAGTACACCGCCGCCACTGCCGCAGCCTCGGTGGGGGTAAACATCCCGGAGTAGATACCTCCCAGGATGATGAGCATCAGCAGTAGACCCCAGATCGCCTTGCGTGCCGTGCCAAGCCATTCACGGAACGTCGCGCGCGGCATGGCGGGCAGATTTTTCTTAACGGCGACGATGTAGATCGCCACCATCAACGCCAGCCCCAGCAGCAGGCCCGGTATCACGCCCGCCATGAACAACTTGCCGACAGAGGTTTCGGTCGCGGCCGCGTAGACCACCATGACGATCGAGGGTGGTATCAGGATGCCCAAGGTCCCCGCGTTACAGACGATCCCCGCGCCAAAGGCCTGCGGATAACCGGAGCGGACCATGCCGGCAATGGCAATTGAACCCACTGCGGCGACCGTGGCCGGGCTCGATCCGGAAAGGGCAGCGAACAACATGCACGCCAACACGGCAGCGATGGCCAGCCCCCCACGGATATGGCCGACGCAGGCATTGGCAAAGTCAATCAGCCGCCGCGCGACGCCACCGGTGGTCATGAAGGCCCCCGCGAGCAGAAAGAACGGGATGGCCAGCAGCGTGTAGTGCTCCGACGTCTCGAACAGTTTGATTGCCAGTGAGCGCACGGAGTCCGGGCTGAAAAAAACAATGGTCAGTGAGCCCGCCAGACCCAGGGAAATAGCAATGGGAACGCCGATCAACATCAGTACGAAGAGCGCTGTAAACAGGAAGGCAATGGTCATGACTTGTCATCCTCGTGTTCGGTCAGTTTCATCGCATCGGCGGCTTCATCGGCCAGGCCCAGGCCGGTCTGCCGGTTCTGCAGGATACGCACGAGAATTTCAGCGAACCGGATGAACACCAGGGCGAACCCTACGGGGACGATCAAGCCGATGTGCCATTGCATGATCCCGTACTGGCCCAGGTCTTCGGCGCCTATTTGGGCCTCCATCAGGGTCTGGATCCAGCCAAAACTGCCAATGCTGAGCAATCCGGCATAAGTCAGGCAGAAAAGACAGGCAATGATACCAATGAGCCGTTGCACCGGTTTGCTGGCCAGATTGACCAGCGCGTCAACGCCGATATGGCCGGCTGTGCGCACGCCATATGACAACCCGAAAAAAATCAGCCAGCCAAACAGGGCCTTGGTCAGTGAGGTGCTCCAGGTCATGGCCTGTGCCATTCCCATGACCCCGTCGCCGATGGCGAACAGCGATTCGCTGGCGCCTTGCCAGCTCTCGGCGAGGCTGTAGAACAGGGTGTAGAGGTTGTTGAGGACAACGTAGACGAATGTTACCAACGTCATGGCCGCCAGAAGGAAGACAATGAAGCCTTCCTCGAAGTGTTCCCAGACGCGCCGAAGAGCATTCATGGATGGCATCTCCTGTAGCAGACGTCAGGCAGGTGCTGTCAGGGCGGCAACACCTGCCGACGACCGATCATTGGGCCTGGTTGGCGGCTTCTGCGGCAGTGATCAGCTCGGCGCCGATATCGCCTTCGAATTTCTTCCACACCGGTTTCATCGCGACACGCCATTGATCGCGTTGCTCAGGCGTCAGGATAATGATCTCGGTGGTTTTGGCCGCGATGATGCTCTGCTTGGCATCCTGGTTCAGCTTCTCAGCCTCTTTGTTCACATGGGCGGTGACTTCGACGAGGATCTTGTCCAGCTCGCTGCGAAGCTCCGGCGACAAACCGTTCCAGAACTTGGTGTTGGTGATCAGCATGTAGTCCAGTACACCGTGGTTGGATTCGGTGATGAACTTCTGCACTTCATGCATTTTCTGGCTGTAGATGTTCGAGTAAGGATTCTCCGCGCCGTTGACGACACCGGTCTGCAAGCCTTGATAAACCTCGGCGAAGCTCATTTTGCGCGGATTGGCGCGTATGACCTTGAACTGTTCCTCAAGCACTGCAGAGGCCTGCACCCGGAACTTCAGGCCACGGGCATCACCGGGCACTCGTAGCGCTTTGTTCGCGGACAGTTGTTTCATCCCGTTGTGCCAATAGGCCAGTCCAGTGATGTTTTTGTCCTCCATGGACTTGAGCAACGCCTGGCCCTGCGGGCTCAGCTGGAAGCGGTCAACAGCGGTGATGTCATCAAACAGGAAAGGCAGGTCAAACAGTTGAACGGTCTTGGTGTAGTGCTCGAACTTGGCCAGCGACGGTGCAATCATCTGTACGTCCCCGAGCAGTAAGGCCTCCATCTCTTTGCCATCGCCAAACAACGAGGAGTTGGGGTAGACCTCGACTTTGACTTTGCCGGGCAAGCGTTCTTCCACCAGCTTCTTGAACAGCAGGGCACCCTGGCCTTTGGGCGTCTGCTCTGCGACGACGTGGGAGAATTTTATAATGACCGGGTCTGCAGCCGTGGCCGTGCTCATGGTGACAAGGGCAAAGGCGCAGGCGACTGCTTTCCACATAGGTTTAAACATTGGGGGATTCCTCTTGTTTTCGTTTTCCGTGCAGTTCCATGCCCTGAATAAAGCATCTGCACGGCGGACAAGAGCAAGTCTAGGCATAAAACGCCCATTGGGAGGGTTATGACCGAATGTAGCTGGAAATCTGGCAGCCAATAGGGGATTGCCACTGGCAACCCCCTCTTAAAAAACTAATGCTCAGAACGATTGCGCTCAGGGAAAGCGGCATGGGTGTTTAAGAGTCATCGTTACCGATGACAAACCCATCAGCGATTGCTGTCCAGATACCTGTTCATAACGCATTCCTCAAGGTTTGCAGGTGGGCGACCTGGCGGCTGAATTCAGCGCTGGACAGTCGCTGCTTCGTCCTTGGGCTCATGGCCTGGCTGATAGCGCGTGTGGGCTGGCCGGTAAGGCGTGAGAGCACCAGCCATTGTTCGGCAACGCCGAGTTGGTCATAGCCGGGATGGCGTCGGCGGATGCGCCGCAGAATGTCTTGTTGCAGCGCTTGCAGCAGGCTCTGCTGCCCATTGCGCCGCAACATGAAATCGGCACTGGCGCGAAGATGTTCGAGCAATTGTCGGCGCGCTTTCGGTAGCGGTTCCAGCATTGGCCCATGGCGCACACCGGCATGCCAGAGACCCAGGCCAATCAGCGCCAGCAAGGCAACCAGTGCCTGGGGGAAATATCGCAGCAACAATGTCCACAGGCTGTCGTGATCAGTGTTGAACAGCAAGGTCACGTCGGTATCGGCGGTCAGGTACCAAAGCAGCCAGGCGTTGTCGTATTGATCGATGGCCGGGGTTTTCCATAGGTCGGCGTCGGTGACCACAATGATCGAACCAAGCCCGTGGTTGAGCTGCATCATGTGTGTGGCCTTGCCGCTGTTGGCCCAGGCCTGTGCAAGATTCTTCGGGTCTTCGAGATGGAACTGGGTGTCGAAGCTGGCATAGGCCGGGGCGTCTTCGTTTTCCAGGTACAACTTGGTCAATTGCGGATAGGGATCTTTGTCGCCATCGGGCGGCGGATCCTTGAGGTCTTTGCTCAGGGACTGGTGCAGTTGCACCCGGTCGAGCAACAAATCGTTGCTTTGCCCGGTGTTCTCATCCCACAGCGATTGGGCGACGAACAACAGGCGCCCTCCGGCCCGGGTCCAGTTCATCAATTGATCAATCTGCCGTGGGCTCATGTTGTAGCGGTCGCCCAGCAACAACAGGCTGTGCTGATGCGGCTCGAGGCTCGGCAGAACATCAATGCCGTTGGCGTGGCTGACAACCAGGCCCTGTTTGCGCAGGTAGTGCTCGGCCGCGAGGTAAGGATTGGCCTGCGCCTCGGGCGAAGGGCCGTGATCGATTTCTGCCGGGTAGGGCGTGGCCTTGACATACAGGTACACGCCCAGCGCGACCAGCAACACGGCGACGAGCATGCCGAGCATCATCAGCCAGTTGTGCCGATTCAATGCGTCGCTCCAGGGCCGAACAACGCACGCCAGCCGTCACACAATTCACGCTGCAAATGCGCGGCGGGCAAGCGATGCCCGTAGGCCATGTTCTGCCAATGCCCGGTCAGTTTCTTACTGAAGGCCAGCAAGGCCGGTTGTTGCAGTTGTTCGACGCGCTCGAGCACCTGACCTTCGGTGTCGGCGGCTTTCAGGGCGATGTCGAAGTCGTGCAGGAGGTGGCTCAGCAAGGCGCGATAGAGCAAACCCAATGCTTCTCGAGGATGGTTCTGCCAAAGGTTTTCGGCGCTGGTGGCGATGTCGGCGGGCAAGGTCTCGCGACTGAGATCCAGGCCGAACGCCTGTTGCGGCAGCGATCGCATGGCTTTTTTGCCTGGGCTCGGGCGGCGGCTGACAAACGCCTGCAACAGGTCACGGTAATGCCAGATCAACAAGCCGATGGCGGCGATCACGACGCCCCACAGCAAGGCTTCGATCAGCGAGGCCAGTGCGCCAAAACGCTGGCTCTCGAACAGCCGGAACAAAGCCTTGAGCCATTGTGGCGTGTTGTCGTCATCCGGGTTTTCGGCGGTGCCCTTGTCCTCGCCAAATCGATAGCGGATCACCGTTTCCTTGTTCTTGAACGGCGGCTGGTCAACGATTGCCTTGATGCTGTCCCGGGACGCCTGGCTGGTCAGTGGTTGTTCCAGCAAGCGCGGACTGTCGGGTGTGACCAGCGCATCGGCGGCCCAGGCATCGTGTCCGCTCGGTATCAACAGGATCGCCGCCAGCAGGACCGCAACGGCGGTGCCGTTCAAGCGCTGGCGCATGCGGCGGAACACCAACTCGATGTCCCAGGCTTCCAGCACGGTTCGGCGGTTGAGGTAGAGGCTGAAACCGCACGCCACATAGATCGGTTCCCACACCACCAACACCAGGGCGTAGAAGGCATTGGTCAGATGTTCCAGCCAGATCCAGTCCTGGGTGGCCGCGGCGATCAGCGATTGCCAGCTCCAGTCGATCGCGACTTGCTGTGGCAACAGCAGATAGAACAGCGCCATCAAACCGATCCACAGCGCGGTTTCCAGGTGCACGCCAATCAACGTCAGCCACCGCGCGGCGCTGGCATCGCGCTGCAACAACACCTGCATGCGCTGTTGACGCGCCTCGCCGCTCAGGCCTTCGAGTTGCACCACCGGCAGCAGGAAACTGCGGCTCATGCTCAAGCGTCGCCAGGTCAGGCTGGCCAGCAGCTGCGGCTTGAGCAGACGTGGCCATTGGCAAAGGGCCTGTTTCAGTGTGGGAGTTTGGCCAAACATGGCTTTGGACAGAATGTACAGCGGCAGGCGTTCGAAGGCCGGTTTCAGCCACCAGAAAATGAACACGGCAAGGGATGGCGACTCCCACAGCAAAGCGCTCAACAGGGCAAAAACCGGCAAAGTGATGATTGCCCAACTGGTCATCAGCAAGCGTCGATGGCGCTGGCTCAACAGGACGCCGAGGTCCATGGCTTCCCAGGTCGGGCGTGGGCGGATCACCACGCTGGCGTCACTCAGGCGCATGGCGGACCCGTCCGGCAAACAGCAGATAACCCGCGACCAACATCCAGAGCACCGCGCCGACCAGATATTTGGTCATGGGCGTTGGTGCTGTCGTCGACGACCAGTAGGCCTCGATGAAGGCTGCAATCAACAGGAACAACATAACCCCGCAAATCAGCAGCACGCTCTTGCGAGCCGCCAGGCGCAGGGCTTCAGCGCGGGGCAGGCGCCCCGGCGCGATCAATGCCCAGCCCAGTTGCAGGCCGGCCGCTCCGGCGAGGGCAATGGCGGTCAATTCGAAGGCGCCGTGGCCAATCACGAATGACCAGAAGGTCTGGCCAAAACCGATGTGCGTCAGATGCCCGGCCACTGCACCGATCATCAGGCCGTTGAAGAACAGGAAAAATGCGCTGCCCAGGCCAAACAGCAAGCCGCTGGCAAAGGTCTGAAAGGCGATGCCGATGTTGTGCATGATGTAGTAGCCGAACATCACCCAGTCTTCACTGGCCGCGCGCTCCGCCGAGCGCCCTGGATGTTCGGCGTTTGGGTCGTACATGCTTTGCATCTCGCTGACCTGCTCGGCCGGGATCAGGTTGTAGACCAGGTCCGGGAACAGGTACACCAACAGCGCAATGCCGATCAGGCTGCCGAAAAACATCAGGCTGGCGGCCAGCACGAAGCGCCACTGTTCGCGCACCAGTCGGGGAAAACCGGCGAGGATGAAAGCCAGCACATTGGCGCCCAGCCGGCTGCGATGGCGATACAGTTGTTGATGCCCGCGCAGGACCTGTTGCTGCAACGAATCGATCAGGAAACTGCTGTAGCCGCGCTCCCGAGCCAGCGCCAGATGCTGGCAGAGACGACGATACTCAGCCGGGAAATTACCGACGCCGTCGGCCTTGCGGTCCCGCTCCAGTCGTTGCAGCGTGAGGGCAAACTGCTCCCACTCGGCCATGTGCCGATGTTCGAAAAGGCTTTGCTTCATGCCGGACCCAACAAGCCGCGGGCGATGCCATTGAGCTCGGCCACGGCGTGTGGCGCTGGAACCTGAAGCGGTTGCGCAAGGATCGAGGCGAGTTCATTGACCCTGGCCGCGGAGAGTTCGCCCTGGCGTTCGGCGAATCCGAGGATGGCGCGTTGTTCGCTCAGGCTCAGGGCAAATGCCGGGCGACGGGGTTCGGCGGGCGGCAGTTGTGGGCGGGTGAGCGGCTGTTCGCGGTAGATCACCAGCGTGCCGGCCGCCACATCGCCGAGGCGTTTGAAGCCGGGATGCTGCAGGCAGCTGATGGCCCCGAGGAAGTAGCCGAACGGCAGCAAATCGACAAACCGCAGCAGGTTTCGCAACAGCGACGCAGACCAGCCAATCGGCGTGCCGTCGTCTTGCACCACTCGCAGGCCCATCCATTGCTTACCCGGTGAGCGGCCCTGGTTAAGCACTTCGAATAGCACCATGTACCACCAGCTCACGCCGAAGATCAGCAGCGAACCCAGTCCGGCGCCGAGTTTGCCGAGCATTGCCAGGACAACGAACAGCAGGCCGAGGATCAACCCGCGCAAAGCCAGGTCGATGGAGAACGCCAGCGCACGCACCATCAGCCCGGCGGGTCGCAGAGGCAAGTCGATGCCTTCAGGCGTTTCAACTTGATACCGCGTATCCAGTGGCGGGGACAGCGTCGCTTTCCTTCGCAGTGCTGTGGTCTCGAGCATGGGCAACCTGATGATGTGGCCTGATCGGGATTGTCTCGTTCCCCGATGCTAGCAGCCTCACCGGGGAAAACGACATAACTATGTCGTGCGGTTTGAGTAACCGCAGATGTTTGAATCACAAGATTGCTGGCCGGAGCGGGACGTGAGCGCCTAGACTTCGTCGATCTTCAGTTCAGGAAACGCCTGTGACCTCCATCTTCTGGTACGACTATGAAACGACGGGCATCAACCCCCGTTGCGACCGCCCCCTGCAAATGGCGGGGCTGCGTACTGACTTCGATCTCAATGAAATAGACGAGCCGGTCAACCTCTATTGCCAGCCCAGTGACGACATCCTGCCGCATCCGGCAGCCTGCGCGATCACCGGAATTACCCCTGCGAATCTGGCCGAGCGAGGTTTGAGCGAGGCCGACTTCATGACCCGGGTCCATGCCCAACTGGCAGCGCCGGGCACGTGTGGTGCGGGGTATAACACTTTGCGTTTCGACGACGAGATGACCCGCTATAGCCTGTACCGCAATTTTTTCGACCCGTACGCGCGGGAGTGGCAGGGCGGCAACAGTCGTTGGGATCTGATCGATGTGGTCCGTGCCGCGTATGCCTTGCGTCCCGACGGTATCGTTTGGCCGACAGACGACGAAGGGCGGGTGACGCTCAAGCTTGAACGCCTGACCGCCGCCAACGGTATCGACCATGGCAATGCCCACGAAGCGCTGTCGGATGTCCGCGCGACAATCGCCCTGGCGCGTTTGATTCGGGAAAAACAGCCGAAGTTATATGAATGGCTGTTCAAGTTGCGCAGTAAACAAAAGGTGCTGGACCAGATTCGACTGTTGCAACCGATGGTGCACATTTCCGGGCGCTTCTCTGCGACGCGTCATTATGTGGGTGTGGTGCTACCGCTGGCCTGGCATCCGCGTAACAAGAACGCGCTGATTGTCTGCGATCTGCATCTCGACCCGCAGGGCTTGCTCGATCTGGATGCCGACGCCTTGCGCCAGCGCTTGTATACCCGTCGCGATGATTTGGCCGAGGGTGAGTTGCCTGTGCCGCTCAAGCTCATCCACATCAATAAATGCCCGGTGGTGGCGCCGTTGTCGGTACTTCGTCCGCAAGATCAACAGCGCCTCGGGCTGGATATGCCGCTGTATCAGCAACGTGCACTGCGGCTAAGTGACGCGCAGCAAGTCTGGCTGGATAAAGTTGCGGCCATTTATGCCCGCGAGGATTTTTCTGTCAGTCAGGACCCGGAACAACAGTTATACGATGGATTTATCGGTGACCGGGATCGACGTCTATGTGAACAAGTGCGCTCGGTGGACCCTGCGCAATTAGCACAAGAGCAATGGCCTTTCGATGATGAACGTTTGCCTGAATTATTGTTTCGATATCGCGCACGCAACTTTCCAGAAACGCTGAATTCTGAAGAGCAAGAGCGCTGGCGAGTCTTCTGTCAGAAGCGCTTGTCGAACCCTGAATGGGGGGCGCCCAATACCCTGGAAAGTTTTGTAGAGGCCGCAGCCCAATTGGCCGTTACTGCGACATCGTTTCAGCAACAGGTACTGAGTGAATGGCAACAACATGTTCAGGGGCTGCGCAAACGCTTGAATCTTTGAAATCGAAAATACCCGGGGCCTGAACTCCGGGCATAAAAAAACGCCAGCGATAAGCTGGCGTTATTTTTTGTCGCCTATTTATCTGCGACAGGTGTGGCGGCTTAGCCCAGCAGGGTAGCCCAGCCTTCAACCACGTCACCGCCCCACTTGGCTTTCCACTCTTTCAGAGTCTTGTGGTTGCCACCTTTGGTTTCGATGACTTCGCCGTTGTGCGGGTTTTTGTATTGTTTAACTTTGCGAGCACGCTTGGTGCCGGTAGTTTTTACTGCGCCGCCGCGTGGAGCTTTGGTTTTGGATTCTGGATCCAGCAAAGCAATGATGTCACGCAGGGACTTGGAGTATTCGCCCATCAGGGTGCGCAGTTTGCCTTCGAATTCCAGCTCGGTTTGCAGTTTGTCGTCTTGGGACAGGTTCTTCAAACGGGCTTGCAGCTCTTTGATAGCTTCTTCGGTGGCGCGATATTCGTTGATCAAGGACATGATTACTACCTTATGTGGGGCGCTGGATGGCAGGGTGACAGTGCCGCAATAATAGTCAGGGTGTTTCATCAAGTAAACATTAAAGCAGGTTTATTTAATTAAATTACCGGGAATCCGCTACACCTTTTCGATGCAGTTAAATAATTTGAAGCATTCGCTACAGATATTTACAAACCCGTGCTTGTAGAAAGCTAACTGCACGGTTGATGCGTACGCCTGGTGTGCGGGCAGGAACCTCGTGGCTAACCATCGGGCAGCATTGCGCATCATCAATACTGCAGTTTTGCTGCGCAATCGCTAGAATGGCCGCCTTTGCGAAGTTCTGGAGTTTCCCCCCCATGCGCACTTTTCGGCTGGTGATTTCTTGCCCCGACCGCGTCGGCATCGTTGCTAAAGTCAGTAACTTTCTGGCGTCACATAACGGCTGGATCACTGAAGCGAGCCACCACTCGGACAATCTCAGTGGCTGGTTCTTCATGCGTCACGAGATTCGTGCCGACTCGCTGCCTTTCGGTATCGAAGCCTTGCGCGAAGCGTTTGCGCCGATTGCCGAAGAGTTCTCGATGGACTGGCGCATCACCGATACCGAGCAGAAGAAGCGCGTGGTATTGATGGCCAGCCGCGAGTCCCACTGCCTCGCCGACCTGCTCCATCGCTGGCACAGCGATGAACTGGACTGCGAAATCGCCTGCGTGATCTCCAACCACGATGACCTGCGCAGCATGGTCGAGTGGCACGGGATTCCGTACTACCACGTGCCGGTCAATCCCCAGGACAAGGAACCGGCCTTCGCCGAAGTGTCCCGTCTGGTCAAACAGCACGATGCCGAAGTGGTGGTCCTTGCCCGTTACATGCAGATCCTGCCGCCGCAGTTGTGCAACGAATATGCACACAAGGTCATCAACATTCACCACAGCTTCCTGCCGTCGTTCGTGGGTGCCAAGCCCTATCATCAAGCGTCGTTGCGCGGTGTGAAACTGATCGGCGCGACCTGTCACTACGTGACCGAAGAACTGGATGCCGGCCCGATCATCGAGCAGGACGTGGTGCGTGTCAGCCACAGCGACAGCATTGAAGACATGGTGCGTTTCGGCCGTGACGTCGAGAAGATGGTGCTGGCCCGAGGCCTGCGTTATCACCTGGAAGATCGCGTGCTGGTACACGGCAACAAAACCGTCGTGTTCTGATTTCCCCACGACACGGTTGAAATTCGAAGGGCCTGGGCGTTCAATCGCTTCAGGCCCTTCGCCGTTTCTGCACTGAGGACATGACCATGGCCGATCCACTGGACAAAGCCACTTCCAAGGCACCCGCCACGTTGGGCGAGGGCTGTTTGAGTCGATATGACCCGGACGACATGAGCCCGGAGGATGGAACGGAGTTTCCCGGAGCCGCCGAATTGTGGGAGCGGATGCAGCATGAGCCGGACGATAAGATCGCGGACCTGTAGATGATCAGGCGTGCTTGAGCTTCATCAACTTCTTGAGCAGCGGCCGCCCGAGCATCAGCACAAATACCGGCCCACCGACCAGCAAGTAGAAGTAATAGGTCACCGCCCGCCAGATCAGAATCGCTGCCGCTGCCGTGGATTTACCCACCATGGGCGCCAACAGCGCCGCCGAGGTCAGTTCCGCCGCA
The DNA here is from genome assembly GCF_028656895.1 of Pseudomonas sp. TNT2022 ID1044. NCBI lineage: Bacteria > Pseudomonadati > Pseudomonadota > Gammaproteobacteria > Pseudomonadales > Pseudomonadaceae > Pseudomonas > Pseudomonas sp. TNT2022 ID1044. The sequence goes on from NZ_JAMDHB010000017.1 coordinate 180,167, forward strand.
CCGGCCCCGCCCGGCAACAGGCTCAATTGCCCTGCACTGAGGGAAAGCATCTGGATCAAAAAGCTCCAGGCCCATTGCAAGTCTGCGCCGAGCCCGCGCAACGCCAGATACAGCACGCTGTAGCGCAAGATCCAATGCAGGCAGGTCAAGCCAAACACCGTAATCAGCGTCTGGAGCGGCAGTTTCAGTGTGTCCGTAAACGCCGCCAGGAAGTTCAGGAGCTTGCGCGCCCAGCGCATCCGTGTGGTGGACTGGACGTTGAGACGGACCAGCAGCCGGCCGCTCAGGCGAATCAGCAGGCGGTGATAGCGGGCCACGAGCACGCAACTGATCAAGCCGCCGAACATCGATACCGCACTGACGATCAACAGCCACTCCAGGCGTTGGCTCAGGTGCTGAAACAGCGCATAGATCAGAATCCCGCTCAGCGCACACAGGAAAAACAACAAGTCGCTCAACTGGTCCATGGCGAACACGGCGCTGCTTCTGGCTGGACGCACACCATTGCGCCCCAGCAGGGCCATGAGGGTCAGCGGCCCGCCGCTGCCGCCAGGCGTGGCGCAGTAGGCGAATTCGGCGGCCATGACCACGCCGAGGCCTTTGATCGGGCTGACCTTGTTACGCTGATCCCCCAGTAACAGGCGCAATCGCAGGGTGTTCAGGACCCAGCACAGCAGGATCATGGCAAACATGACCAGCAATCCGCTCAGCGGAAAACCACTCAATCGCGACCAGGTTTCGCTGCCGCCCAAAAGCCACGGTATCAGCACCGCCGCGAGCAGGCCGATCACCAGCAGGATCCCCCGATTCATGCGGCGTGCTCCCTGTCCTGGCTATGCAGGGCCAGCCAGTTCGCCTTGGTCATGGGTATTCGCCCGTCTTCGAGCAGGCGCTTGAGGGTGTGTAGCCAGTAGGTCCGCGAGAACTCATGGCGCATGTCCACCGGGTGCAGGCCCAGCCTGATCACCGGTGCCTGGCGCCAGCGTTGTTCGCGCTCATCACTGACGAGCCTGGATAGCCTGCGACGCCAGGCGCTGCGCGCACTCCAGACCAGCCCGGGGGCGTCGATCGCCGTTAAATCCGGTAGCCGATAAAGATGTTGTGGGTCGCTGGTGTAGCTCAATGGCAGTTGGCGCAGGGCCTGACGGGTGCCTTCACTCATCAGCCAGGCCGGCGCGACAAAACCCTGCAGCGGCCAGTTGTACCGGCCAAACATGGCGATGCCCTCGTGCAGGCGGGCGAGGGCGGCCTCCCGGGACAAGCTGTAAAACTCACCTTCGTGGGTATAGATCAGGCGCATGAACCAGTCTCGCGGATTGTTCACCGGCGATCCGTCATCACAATGGAAATAGCCGTGCAGCGCCAGTTCGTCGCCGCGCTTGATTCGTTCTTCAAGCCGTTGACGAAAGTCCGGGTGGTCGCGCAGGTCGTTGTGCTTGTGGAAGTTCGGCACCACGAGCCAGGTGATGGGTACGTTGCCCAGTGCATCCACGGCGTCGACAAAGGGTTGGTAATCGGCCCAGGTTTGCGGTGCTACATCGTGCAGGACCAATAACAGGCTGGGCGTGTTCATTGGCTCAACCATTGGCCACTCGCGGCCATTGAGTGCCGAGTACGGCGTGATAGTGACCGAGCAAGCTGTTGACCACCGAGTCCCACGCGTAGTGCTGCTCGGCATGCCGACGTGCCTGCAGGCCAAGGGGCGCACTGCCTTGAGCGAACAGTTCGCGCACGGCGTTGGCCATCGCCTGCGGATCGTTCGGTGCACACAGCAGGCCGCACTGCCCAGTGACGATCTCCTGAAAAGCACCCGCCGCCACCGCCACCACTGGAATCCCGCTGGCCATGGCTTCGAGTATCACCAGGCCGAAGGTTTCCTGATCGCCTGCATGCAGCAATGCGTCGGCGCTGGCCATCAAGCGTGCGACTTGCGCGGCGGGGCAGAACTCATCGATGACGGTGACATTGCCCGGCACCGTGGTCGGCATCGACGAACCAACCAGCAACAAGTGATACCGCCGGCCCAGGCGTTTCATGCACTGCAGCAGCACCGGCAGGTTTTTTTCCTTGGAGCCACGCCCGGCAAAAATCAACAGGCGGGTGTTTTCGTCCAGACCCAGTTCGGTCCTGATGCCTGGATCGCGTTTGTCGGGATGGAAAGTCTGCAGATCGACGCCCAAGGGTTGGACGAAAACGTTTTTCACCCCGAGATGGGTGAGTTTGTCGGCCATGACCTGGCTGGGCGCGAGCACCCGGTCGAAGTTGCCGTAAAGCTTGCTGACATAGGCTTCGACATTGGGGGTCACCCAATTGCCCATGCGGTTGCTGGCCAGCAGGGGCAGGTCCGAGTGATAGAAACCAATCACGGGCACATCCAGTTGCCGGCGTGCGTCGAGGGCTGCCCAAGCGGTGAGGTAAGGGTCGCCGACCTCGATCAGTTCGGGTTGCAGGTCTTGCAGGACATTGCGCCAAGGGGCGAGACGCAGAGGGAATCGATAACCCTTGCCGAAAGGCAGGGCGGGCGCCGGAACGGTATAGACGCCATTTTGTTCACTGAAAACCGCCCCGGGGATCAATAAACTGTGGCGAATACCGGGCCTTGTACACAGACGATGATGTTTGGCATCCAGATAAGTGCGCACGCCACCGCTGGCAGGGGCGTAAAACATGGTTATGTCAGCGATATGCACGATGAACACTCCTCCGGTCCGTTGCTCTCCATGGGTTGACCTTATTGAAGAATAGTTGTTCGGTTGGGGTTTGGAGGGGAGGGGCACAACGGAGTTTTTGCGGTGGGTTGCGCGCCGCCATCGCTGGCGAGCCAGCTCCTAGAGTCGATCTCCAGTGTCACAAAGATCCCTGTAGGAGCTGGCTTGCCAGCGATGGGGCCGGTGAAAGCGCCTTAGATCCTGAAACTACCGACCAACTGCTTCAGCCGCGCCGCCTGTTGTTCCAGGTCCGAACACGCCCGCAACGTCGATTGCAGGTTTTCCACACCTTCCTGGTTCAGGGTGTTGATTTCGGTGATGTCGACGTTGATCGACTCGACCACCGCCGTCTGCTCTTCGGTTGCGGTCGCCACCGACTGGTTCATGCCGTCGATTTCGCCGATACGCTGGGTCACGCTGCCCAAGCGCTCACCCGCCAGATTGGCGATGTCGACGCTGTTCTGACTGTGACGCTGGCTGTCGCTCATGGTGCTGACGGACTCGCGCGCACCCACTTGCAGTTCCTCGATCATGGTTTGCACCTGTTGCGCCGACTCCTGGGTGCGGTGCGCGAGGTTGCGCACTTCATCGGCCACCACCGCAAACCCGCGCCCGGCTTCACCGGCCCGCGCCGCTTCGATGGCGGCATTGAGCGCCAGCAAGTTGGTCTGCTCGGAAATGCTGGTGATCACTTCGAGAATCTGCCCGATGTTCACAGTCTTGTTGTTCAGTGACTCGATGTTGCTGCTCGAGGCGCTGAGCATGCTCGACAGCTGGTTCATCGCGGCAATGTTGCGATCCACAACCTGTTGACCCTCTTCGGCCAGGTGGCGGGCGTCACTGGCCTGGTTCGACGCTTGCGCGGCGTTGCGGGCGATCTCCTGGGTGGCGGCGCCGAGCTGGTGGATTGCGGCGGCCACGCTGCTGGTGCGCGAGGCCTGCTGGTCAGAGTTGAACATTGATGAGTTCGAGGCGGCCACCACACGCAAGGCCACTTCGTTGACCTGGCCGGTGGCCGAAGACACCTCGCGGATCGAGCCATGGATGCGCTCGACGAAACGGTTGAACGCCGTGCCGAGGGCGCCGAACTCATCGTTGTTGACGATGGTCAGGCGTTTGGTCAGGTCGCCATCGCCGTCGGCAATGTCGGCCATGGCGCGGGTCATGACGTGCAGCGGCTGGATCAGCAGACGAATCAGCATGCCCAGCAATGCGATGACTATCGCTACCGCAATAATGGTCGCAATGATTGCCGAGGTGCGGAATTGGCTGAGCTTCGAGAAGGCTTTGTCTTTATCCACCGAAAGCCCGATGTACCAGTTGACCGAAGACAGGCCTTTGATGGGGGTGAACGTGACGATGCGGGTTTTGCCATCGACCTCGGTTTCACTGAATTCGCTGCTGATGCGAGGGGTGTTGTCCGGGTAAGCCTCGGATAAGGATTTCATGACCCGCGTTTTGTCCGGGTGCACCAGGATCTTGCCGTCGGCGTTGACCAGGAAGGCATGGCCCATGCCGTCAAAGTCCAGCGCGTTCAGGCTGTCTATGATCATTTGCATACTCAGGTCGCCGCCGAGTGCGCCGATGTTTTGACCGTCTTTGAATACGCTGTGGACGATGGAAATGACTTGTTGGCCGGTGGCCATATCGATGTAGGGTTCGGTCAATACCGAGCCGCTTGCTTGCTGGGCGCTCTTGTACCAATCCCGGATGCGGGGGTCGAAACCCTCTGGCATCCTGGCGTCCGGACGGATGATAAAGACGCCATCGGCGCTGCCCATAAAGACGCCCATGAAGGCCGAGGCCAGCGCCTTCTGTTCGAGCAGTTTGGTAATGTTGCTCGTGTCCGCATTCAGAGCTACGTTTTGTGAGAGATTTTCAATCAACAGGCTGCTTCCGTTCAGCCAGGTCTGGATGTTGTTGGCAGTCACACTGCCCATTTCATGCAGGTAGTTGTCCAGGTCATTACGGATCGCATGACGTTGCTTGTAGTCGTTGTACAAGGTAAATGAAGCGAAAGCGGCAGTGACGATGAGGGCGGCGGCAAGCAGGATTTTATGGCTGAAGCGCATATTTTTATTCATGGATTGAGGCTCCGATAAGGTCTCAATGCCCATGGCGTGCTTTTATAAGTGGAACACGTCACGGGCGACGGTGGAATCAGGTTGATATTTCCGTCCTCGCCCTAGCGGATTATCAACGCAGTTCAGCCTCTGATATCGGCAGCGATCGATCAAAGTTTAACCATGGGTGACCAAATGCCTGACTCATTGCAGCTTGTTATCGGCGCCGATCTTTCGGGGCAACCTATCGCCCAGGCCATGCGCCTGGCCAACCGTCACGGTTTGATCGCCGGGGCTACCGGGACCGGAAAGACCGTGACCCTGCAACGCATGGCCGAAGCTTTCAGCGATGCCGGCGTAGCGGTATTCGCCGCCGATATCAAAGGTGATTTGTGTGGCCTGGGCGCCGCCGGCAATCCTCAGGGCAAGATCGCCGAGCGAATCGCCGGGATGCCCTGGCTGAACCACAAGCCTCAGGCTTATCCGGTGACCTTGTGGGACATTCATGGGCAAACCGGTCATCCATTGCGCACAACCTTGAGCGAAATGGGGCCGTTGCTGTTGGGCAGCCTGCTGGAGCTGACGGACAGTCAGCAGTCGGCGCTGTACGCCGCGTTCAAGGTCGCCGACCGCGAAGGCTTGTTGCTGCTGGACCTGAAAGACCTGAAGGCACTGCTCAATCACCTGAAGGACCATCCGGAACTGCTCGGTGATGATGCGGCGCTGATGACCACCGGTTCCAGCCAGGCCCTGCTGCGCCGCCTGGCGACACTCGAACAGCAGGGCGCCGAGGCGCTGTTCGGTGAGCCAGCGCTGCAACTCGAAGACATTTTGCAGCCGACGGTCGACGGGCGTGGCCGCATTCATTTGCTGGACGCCAGTCGGCTGGTGCATGAAGCGCCGAAGGTCTACGCGACATTCCTGTTGTGGCTGCTGGCCGAACTGTTTGAGCAATTGCCGGAGCGCGGCGATTCGGACAAACCGCTGCTGGCGTTGTTTTTTGACGAAGCGCACTTGTTGTTCACCGGCACCCCCAAGGCGTTGCAGGATCGCCTGGAACAAGTGGTGCGGCTGATTCGTTCGAAAGGCGTGGGGGTGTATTTCGTTACCCAGTCGCCGGGCGATCTGCCGGACGATGTCCTGGCACAGCTTGGCTTGCGTGTGCAGCACGGCTTGCGCGCGTTCACCGCCAAGGAGCAGAAATCCCTGCGGGCGGTGGCTGACGGTTTCCGGCCCAACCCGGCGTTCGATGCGCTGTCGGTGCTGACGGAGTTGGGTATCGGTGAGGCGCTGGTCGGCACGTTGCAGGAAAAGGGCACGCCAGAAATGGTCCAGCGCGTGCTGGTCGCACCGCCACAGTCGCGAATCGGGCCATTGAGCGAGACCGAGCGTACGCTGCTGATCGCCGGTTCGCCGTGCAAGGGGCGGTACGACAAGCCGATTGATCGCGAGTCGGCTTATGAAGTGCTGATGGGCCGCAAAGGGCTGGCGCCAGAGCCCGAGGCGGCACCGGGCAAACCGGCTGCGCAAGAGCCGAGCTTCACCGAGCAGGCTGGGGAATTCCTCGGCACGGCGGCGGGGAAGGCGCTGAAGTCCGCGATGCAGCAGGCGGCGAATCAGATAGGTCGCCAGTTGGTGCGCGGCTTGATGGGTTCTTTATTAGGTGGCAACAAACGCCGCTGAATGCAAAAGATCGCAGCCTGCGGCAGTTCCCCCTGTGGGCGCTGCCGCAGGCTGTGATCTTTTGATCTGGCTGTCAAACCTTGGGCCGGGCATGCGCCGCCAGTCGCTCCAGCGCCGCCCGCAGGTTCGGATCACTGATGCCATCGGCCGTCGCCTGAATGGTCGCCGCCGCGTCATTGGACAAATCCATGGTGTGTCCGGCCGCACCTTGCTGAACGGTCGGCGGCTGCACCTTGAACAGGATTCGCGTGAGACTGGCGAATTCGTCGAACATCTGCAGCTGCCGCTGCAGGCGTTTTTGCTGGTAGCGCAGACGAGTGGCCCAATGGCCGTCTATCACGATCAGCAGCAAACTGCCTTCGCGCCACGAGGCGACATGGCAATGCTCGCGAGCGGCCGGTTGCAGTTGGCTTTCCAGCAGGCGTTGCAGATGACCCAGGCGTTGAGCGTGGCCGAGAATGGCTTTGAGCGGCTTGGCTTCGCGAAGGAGAACGGCGGGTGCTCTGGCCGTAAGAGGGCGAAATGCCATGATCAGACACCTGAAGTAACAGAGCCGCCATGGTAGCAGAAAGCGCCGAATGCACTCGCCCATTGCTTTTGTGGATGCTTTACCCATTAAATCAATAACTAACTTCTGCCCTGGATGGGTTGAAGTTGAGCAAAACGCCCCTATTTTAAGTGAGCCCCGTCAAAGCGCAGTGCCAGCATCGTGGAATATCGCCACTTTCCTCACCACCGTTTCCGGGTAGAATGTTCGTTCGCATGCGGCCATGAGGGCTGCACGGGCGACTCACGGGGCCGCCCTCCATCCCTTTAGTGTGGAAGATCCTGCCGATATGTTTGCGCCTTTGTTAAAGAAACTTTTTGGAAGCAAGAACGAGCGTGAAGTCAAACGCATGCTCAAGACGGTGCAATTCGTCAATGCCTTCGAAGAGCAAATGGTGGCCCTTTCGGACGATCAATTGCGTGCCAAGACTGACGAGTTCAAGGCCCGCATCGCCAAAGGGGAAACCCTCGACAAGCTGCTGCCAGAAGCCTTTGCGGTCGCCCGCGAAGCCGGCAAGCGTGTCATGGGCATGCGCCACTTCGACGTCCAGCTGATCGGCGGCATGACCTTGCATGAAGGCAAGATCGCCGAAATGCGTACCGGTGAAGGCAAGACTCTGGTGGCAACACTGGGCGTTTACCTCAACGCGTTGTCCGGCAAGGGCGTGCACGTTGTGACGGTGAACGACTACCTGGCCCGCCGTGACGCCAACTGGATGCGTCCGCTGTATGAATTCCTCGGCCTGACGGTCGGCGTCGTCACGCCGTTCCAGCCGCCGGAAGAGAAGCGCGCTGCCTATGCCGCCGACATCACCTACGGCACCAACAACGAATTCGGTTTCGATTACCTGCGCGACAACATGGCGTTCAGCATGGAAGAAAAATTCCAGCGCGAACTCAATTTTGCCGTGATCGACGAAGTCGACTCCATTCTCATCGACGAAGCCCGTACTCCGTTGATCATCTCCGGTCAGGCCGAGGACAGCTCCAAGCTGTACATCGAGATCAACAAACTGATCCCGCAGCTGGAATTGCACGTCGAAGAAGTCGAAGGCGAAGTCACCAAGCCGGGTCACTACACCGTCGACGAGAAGACCCGTCAGGTCGAACTCAACGAAGCCGGTCACCAGTACGTTGAAGAAACGCTGACCAGCATCGGCCTGCTGGCTGAAGGCGAAAGCCTGTACTCGGCGCACAACCTGGCCCTGTTGACTCACGTTTACGCCGGCCTGCGTGCGCACAAGCTGTTCCATCGCAACGTCGAGTACATCGTGCAGGACGGTCAGGTCGTGCTGGTCGACGAACACACCGGTCGTACCATGCCGGGCCGTCGTTTGTCCGAAGGCCTGCACCAGGCCATCGAAGCCAAGGAAAACCTGAACATCCAGGCCGAAAGCCAGACCCTGGCATCGACCACGTTCCAGAACTACTTCCGTCTGTATAACAAGCTGTCCGGCATGACCGGTACGGCCGACACCGAAGCGTTCGAGTTTCATCAGATCTATGGCCTGCAGGTCATGGTCATTCCGCCGAACAAGCCGCTGGCCCGTAAGGACTACAACGACCTGGTGTTCCTGACCGCCGACGAGAAATACGCCGCGATCGTCGCCGACATCAAGGAAAGCATGGCTGCCGGCCGCCCGGTTCTGGTGGGTACCGCGACCATCGAAACGTCCGAGCACATGTCCAGCCTGCTCGTGAAGGAAGGCATCGAACACAAGGTCCTGAACGCCAAGTTCCACGAAAAAGAAGCCGAGATCATCGCCCAGGCCGGTCGCCCAGGCGCACTGACCATCGCCACCAACATGGCCGGTCGTGGTACCGACATCCTGTTGGGCGGTAACTGGGAAGTGGAAGTGGCCTCGCTGGAAAACCCGACACCTGAGCAGATTGCCCAGATCAAGGCCGACTGGCAGAAGCGTCACCAGCAAGTGCTCGAGTCGGGCGGTTTGCAGGTGATTGCGTCCGAGCGTCACGAATCGCGCCGTATCGACAACCAGTTGCGTGGTCGTGCCGGTCGTCAGGGCGACGCCGGTTCCAGCCGCTTCTACCTGTCGCTGGAAGACAGCCTGATGCGCATCTTCGCCTCTGACCGGGTGAAGAACTTCATGAAAGCCCTGGGCATGCAGCCTGGCGAAGCGATCGAGCACCGCATGGTGACCAACGCCATCGAAAAGGCTCAGCGCAAGGTTGAAGGCCGCAACTTCGACATTCGCAAGCAACTGCTCGAGTTCGACGACGTCAACAACGAACAGCGTAAAGTGATCTATCACATGCGTAACACGTTGCTGGCCGCCGACAACATCGGTGAAACCATCGCCGATTTCCGTCAGGACGTGCTCGACGCGACCGTCAGCGCCCACATTCCACCGCAATCGCTGCCTGAGCAGTGGGACGTGGCGGGTCTGGAAGCGGCGTTGCAGAGCGATTTCGGTGTGGCACTGCCGATTCAGCAGTGGCTCGACGAAGACGATCACCTGTACGAAGAAACCCTGCGCGAAAAACTGATGCAGGAACTGATCGCCGCCTACAACGAGAAAGAAGACCAGGCGGGCGCCGAAGCGCTGCGCACCTTCGAGAAACAAATCGTTCTGCGCGTACTCGACGACCTGTGGAAAGACCACCTGTCGACCATGGACCACCTGCGTCACGGCATCCACTTGCGTGGCTATGCCCAGAAGAACCCGAAGCAGGAATACAAGCGCGAGTCGTTCACGCTGTTCTCCGAGCTGCTGGATTCGATCAAGCGCGACTCGATCCGTGTGCTGTCGCACGTTCAGGTTCGTCGCGAAGATCCGGCCGAAGAAGAAGCTCGCCTGCGTCAGGAAGCCGAAGCACTGGCGGCGCGCATGCAGTTCCTGCACGAAGAAGCCCCTGGTCTGGAGCAGCCGGAAGTGTTGGGTGAAGAGGTCGATGTTGCCCTCGCCACCGCACCGGTTCGCAACGAGCAGAAGCTGGGCCGCAACGAACTGTGCTACTGCGGTTCGGGCAAGAAATTCAAGCATTGCCACGGGCAGATCCAGTAAAACCCGTTTCAATCGCTGAAATACCCGCGCCGCGACCGGCTCAAGCCGTCGCGGCGTTTTGCCATTTAAACCACCGTTCCTGCCGAGCGGTGCAGACATCATCTAGTTAGGAGCGCATTCATGGCTGTTGGTCTTGGTCCTTTGCCAACGTTGCACCCGGTTGCCGGTTTTGAACTCGGTATCGCCTCGGCCGGTATCAAGCGCCCGGGGCGCAAGGATGTCGTGGTCATGCGCTGTGTCGAAGGCTCCACGGTGGCGGGCGTGTTCACCCTGAACGCTTTTTGCGCCGCCCCGGTAATCCTCGCCAGGCAACGCGTGCAAGGTCCGGTGCGTTACCTGCTGACCAACACTGGCAACGCCAACGCCGGTACCGGCGAGCCAGGCCTGGCGGCTGCCGAGCGCACTTGCGCCAAACTGGCCGAGCTGACTGGCGTGGATGCCAGCCAGGTGCTGCCGTACTCCACCGGCGTGATCGGCGAGCCGTTGCCGGTCGAGAAAATCGAAGGCGCACTGCAAGCAGCCCTCGACGACCTGTCGATTAACAACTGGGAAGCGGCTGCCACCGGCATCATGACCACCGACACCTTGCCAAAAGGTGCCAGCCGTCAGTTCCAGCATGACGGTGTGACCATCACCGTGACCGGCATCAGCAAAGGCGCGGGCATGATCCGTCCGAACATGGCGACCATGCTCGGCTATATCGCCACCGACGCCAAAGTGTCCCGTGATGTACTGCAAAACCTGATGCTCGACGGCGCCAACAAGTCGTTCAACCGCATCACCATCGACGGTGACACCTCCACCAACGACTGCTGCATGCTGATCGCTACCGGTCAGGCTGCACTGCCGGAGATCACCCGCGCCGAAGGCGAGCTGTTCGCCAAACTGAAGCAGGCGGTTTTCGAAGTGTGCATGGACGTGGCCCAGGCCATCGTGCGTGACGGCGAAGGCGCGACCAAGTTTGTCACCGTTGAAGTCAACGGCGGCGTTAATCATCAGGAATGCCTGGACGTCGGTTACACCGTGGCTCACTCGCCGCTGATCAAGACTGCGCTGTTCGCTTCCGATCCGAACTGGGGCCGCATCCTGGCAGCCGTTGGCCGTGCCGGCGTGCCGAACCTGGACGTGAGCAAGATCGACGTGTTCCTCGGTGAAGTGTGCATCGCCAGCCGTGGCGCCCGCGCTGCGACCTACACCGAAGCCCAGGGCGCGGCGGTAATGCAGCAGGAAGAAATCACCATCCGTATCGAACTCGGTCGCGGCGATTGCAGCGAAACCATCTGGACCACCGACCTGTCCCACGAGTACGTGAAAATCAACGCCGAGTACCGTACTTAAGACCGTGTCGACCCCATCGCGGGCAAGCCCGCTCCCACAGGTTCAATGGCGTACACACATGTTGTGTTCAACGCGGTCACTGTGGGAGCGGGCTTGCCCGCGATGGCGGTTTGCCGGTCAGCCGCTAGACTGGCTTGTCCCTAAATTCAAAGGTCCCGAACATGAGCCTGCACCTGATCATCGGTGACAAACTGTATTCCTCCTGGTCCCTGCGTGGTGCTCTGGCCCTCGATCTGGCCGGCGCTTGCTACACCGAAACGCTGATCAAACTGAACCAGCCCGACACCCGCGAGCGTCTGCTCAAGCATTCGCCGACCGGCAAAGTCCCGCTGCTGAAAACCGCACACGGCACCATCGCCGATTCCCTGGCCATTGCCGAATACCTGGCCGAACAGTTCCCTGACGCGAACCTGTGGCCTACCGACACCGCCGCCCGCGCCCAGGCACGTTCGGCCTGTGCGCAGATGCACAGCGGCTTCTTCGCCATGCGCGGCAACATGCCGTTCGACCTGAGCCATGACGCACCCCTGTCGCCCGTCCCGGCGGATGTGCAGGCGGAGATCGAGCGCATGTCGGCGTTGTGGGCCGAGTGCCGTGCCGCCGCTGCTGAAGCCGGGCCGTATCTGTTCGGTCGCATCAGTCTGGCCGACGTATTTTTTGCACCCATCGCCGTACGCTTGCGCACCTATCAGGTGAAGCTGTCTGCGGTAGACCAAGCCTATGTTGAAACCCTCTACCAATGGCCAGCGTTCAAGGCCTGGCAGAAGGCCGGACTGGAGGAAATCGAGCGGTGAAACGAGTCCATGTAGCCGCTGCCGTTATCCGTGATAACAGCGGCAAGATCCTGATTGCCCGCCGTGCCGATACCCAGCATCAGGGCGGTTTGTGGGAGTTTCCCGGTGGCAAGGTCGAAGCCGACGAGTCGGTGGAAACTGCGCTGGCCCGCGAATTGAATGAGGAGTTGGGCATCGTCGTCAGCGCCGCGCGCCCTTTGATCAAGGTTCGCCACGATTACCCGGACAAGCAGGTATTGCTGGATGTCTGGGAAGTATCGGCGTTTACCGGCGAGCCACATGGCGCTGAAGGTCAGCCATTGGCCTGGGTCAGCGCCCGTGAACTGTCGGGTTACGAGTTCCCTGAAGCCAACCGGCCGATCGTCGCGGCGGCTCGGTTGCCCGAGCAGTATCTGATCACCCCGGAAGATCTGGAAACCCCGACCTTGCTGCGCGGTATCCAGAAAGCCATTGCCGGCGGCATCAAGTTGATCCAGCTGCGCGCACCCAACGGTTACGACCCGAAGTATCGCGACCTGGCCGTTGATGCGGCAGGTCTGTGTGCCGGCAAAGCGCAGCTGATGATCAAGGGGCCGTTCGAATGGTTGGGGGATTTCCCTTCCGCCGGTTGGCACATCACCTCGGTGCAGTTGCGCAAATACGCGGCGGCCGGTCGGCCATTGCCTGCTTCGCGCTGGTTGGCCGCGTCCTGCCATAGCGCCGAAGAGTTGGCGCTGGCCGAAGAAATGGGCGTGGACTTCGTGACCTTGTCGCCGGTGCAGCCGACGCTGACACATCCGGGGGCTGAACCGCTGGGCTGGGAACAGGCTTCGACCTTGATTGAGAGCTTCAGCAAGCCGGTGTTTTTGCTGGGCGGTGTTGGCCCGGCGCACGTTCAGAAGGCTTGGGCGGCAGGTGCCCAAGGTGTGGCGGGGATTCGGGCTTTTTGGCCTGAGGCCTGATTATCCAGTGATGCTGCCGGCCGCTTCGCGGGCAAGCCCGCTCCCACAGGTTTAGCGGTGTACACAGATTTTGTGTTCGACGCGATCACTGTGGGAGCGGGCTTGCCCGCGAAGAGGGCCTGACAGGCGCCGACTAAACCTCAGGCTTCGCCGCCGCCTGCCAAAGAATCTCCGCAACCCCCTGACGCTTGGCAATCAACCTTGCCATCACAAACAACAAATCCGACAACCGATTGATATACGCCAGGCCAACCCCGGCCAACGGCTCAATCGCATTCAACTGCTGGCAACGCCGCTCGGCACTGCGCGCCAGGCTACGGCAAACGTGGGCTTGGGCAATCAGCGCCGAGCCACCCGGCAGAATGAAATTCTCCAGCGGCCCCAATTCCTCATTCCACACATCGATCGCCGCTTCCAGTCGCTCGATTTCAGCCCCGTTTAACGCCTGATATGTCGGCATCGCCAGTTCACCGCCAAGGTCGAACAACCGATGTTGGCAGGGCGCCAACACCTCGATCACTTCCTGCAATCGCGGATACTCGGCACGTTCAGCCGTCAGCCCCGCCAACAACACGCCAACCTGGCTATTGAGCGAATCGACCTCGCCAATGGCTTCGATCCGTGGATGATCCTTCGGTACTCGGCGGCCATCGCCCAAGCCGGTTTCGCCTTTGTCGCCGGTGCGGGTGTAAATCTTCGACAAGCGAAAGCCCATGGTTACCTCGAAAGCTGATTGAATTCTTGAGAGACGAGCGGGGTGCCCGCCAATGGCAGGCGCAAGGTGAAACAGGTGCCTTGGCCGAGGGTCGATTGCACTTCCATCTGCCCTTTATGGTTATTGGTGATGATGAAGTAGGACACCGACAGCCCGAGCCCCGTGCCCTGGCCAATTTCCTTGGTGGTGAAAAACGGTTCGAAGGTGCGCTTGCGCACGTTCTCGCTCATGCCGATGCCATTGTCCTCGACCTGAATCTCCGCCCACGGCGGATTGAGCCGGGTACGCAAAATGATCCGCCCCGGCTCGCTGTCATCCTCACGCAGGTGAATCGCCTGGGCGGCGTTCTTCAGCAGGTTGAGCAGTACTTGCTCCAGTTCGTTGGCGGTACCGGGCACCGGGCCGAGCGCGGGATCGAACTGGCGGATGATGGCCTGGCCCTTGAAGTCGAAACCGATGGCCAGGTCGAAGTCGTTACCGGCGATTTCCACCGCCTGATCGATCAACGCCGGTAGATCGCACGGCGCCATTTGCCGGGTGCTGCGGCGGCTGAAGCTGAGCATGTGAGTGACAATCTTCGCCGCCCGGGCGCCGGCCTGCTGGATGCCGTCGAGTAGCTGCGGCACTTCCCGGGCTTGCAGGTATTGATTGACGGTCGATAGCTCGACGCCGATGTGTTCGGCCTGCTCGAGGTTCTTCGGCAGTTCGGGGGACAGGCGTCGGCGAATGTTCTGCACGTTGTGCAGGATCGCACCGAGAGGGTTGTTGATCTCATGGGCCATGCCGGCGGCGAGGCCACCTACGGAAAGCATTTTTTCCGACTGCACCATCATTTCTTCGAGGGACAGGCGCTGGGTGATGTCGTCGATCCGGATCACCACGCCACGCCCGGCACCGCCCATCAGCGGATAGAACGTCAAGGCGTAGTGCCGGGGCTCGTCATCCTTGAACCAGGTCACACGCTCGATCTTGGCTACCGTATGTTGCTCGACCGTTTGCTTGAGTTGCGGCAAAAACGGCTTGAGTGGCTCGAAGGCAAGGAAGATCGGCTGGTTCAAGGCTTCATCCAGGCGCGTGCCCGACAGGGCGCTGGCTTCCTGATTCCACTGGGTCACGTAGAGCTGTTCGTCGAGGGCGATCAGCGCCGACGGCATGGAGTCGATGATGCTGTTGAGGTAGTTCTGGAACCCGGTGAGTTTTTTCTCGATCTTGCTGCGCACCTGGACTTCAAGCTCCAGTTTGCGGTTGGTGTGGCGGGTTTCCTCGGCCAGGCCCTGCGCCTGGTCATAGGCGGCCTGGGAATCGTCCCGTGCGCGCTTGAGCTGTTGCTCCCGGGCTTCGATGCGCGACAGCATGGTATTGAACGCTTCGGCGAGGCTGCCGATTTCATCGTGGTTGCCCCGGGAGGCTCGCAGGGCGTAGTTTTCTTCGCGGGTCACCTGGCGCGACAGCTCTTCAAGCTGATGGATCGGCCGGGTAATCAGGCGTTTGATCTGCCGCGCGATGACCAGCCACAGCAGCACACTGAAGATCAGAATCCCGAGGCTGGCGGTCAGGGTCCCGGTATAGAACGCCATCGGCAGTTCGCTGCTGGCCACCAACAGCAAATGGCCCGGTGCCGCGCCGGGGCGGGGCAGGGTGATGATTTGATTGCTGCGAAACTCGGTGGCCTGCCAGGATTCGATATGCCGGTAACGCTCCGGCAATTTCAGGTGATCGCCATGCTGCAACTGTGCCAGGCGTTCGCCCCGGCCGTCATACAGCGCAGCGGCACGCAACGGTGAATAGCTGTTGAGTTCGTCGAGCAGGCGCTGTGCGCTTTGCGGTGACGTCAATGCCTCGGAAATCAGGCTCGGGTTGGACACCAGGCGGCCGATGGTCTGCAAGGCTTGGGGCGCCATGCTTTCCTGGGAGATGTAATACGCGGCGCTGATAAAGGTCAGGTTGGCGACCAGCAGAACTGTGGTCAACAGCACCAACAGGGCGGCCAGAAGTTTCTGACCGACCGGCAGGTTTTCGAGGCGCTGGCGCAATGGCATCAGGTTTATCGCTGCAAAGGAACAAGTGGCCAGCGTAGCCGCTGCTTAGTCGCTGGGCAATCCAAGGCTGAGCAGGCGGGCGATCAGGCGCTGTTGCAGTTGATTGAGGTGCGGCAGATTCAGTTGATGCCGGGCGGCGACTTTGCAGGCATGGCCCAGCAGGTAGCTGATTTCGGTGCGGCGCTGGTTGCTGACGTCCTGGTACATCGACGAATAATTGGCTGCGGTGGCGTGAATGACCCGTTCGACTTCCTGTTGCAGGTTCTCGGCCGCCGAAGGCTGACCACAGCGCTCGAGCAGTTCGCCGAGTTCGCCGCAGAGGGTGGCGACTTCGCAGTGGTGCTCCTGCAAGCCACCATTGCGGCAATCGTGCAGCACGGTCAATGGATTGATTGCGCAATTGAGCGCCAGTTTGCGCCACAGGCGGGTGAGGATCTCGGGACTCCATTCATGGGGAATGCCGGCGTTGCTCAAGTCCTCAAGCCAGATCGGCGCGACGGGGTGACTGGCATCCCCCAGCCATGTGAACCCATGCCCGGCGAACACCACGCGCCAATCACCGTCGCGGAAAGCGCCTTCGGTGCTGGAGGCATAAATGCAGCGTGCCTGGGGCACCTGCGCCGCCACGGCGTCCTGACTGCCCAGGCCGTTCTGCAACAGGATCAGCTCGGCCCCGGGGGCCAGGCGCGGCGCCAGTTGCGCCACAGCGTTTTCGGCATCATAGGCTTTGCAGGCCACCAGCAGGCGATTGATCGGCTCTTTACTGTCGGCTGTTTCGGCAGGCACCGGGTAGTGCTGTGCCGCGCCATGCTCGACCAGTGTCAATCCGCCAGCCGCTTCATAGGCTTGCAGGCGCGTGCTGTCGCGCAGGATCAGCCGCACCGGCACCCCGGCCCGTGCCAGGCGCGTGGCCCACAACGTGCCGAGGCTGCCGGCGCCAAGAACATGCCAGGTGGTGGACATCAGCTTTTTGCTCTGTTTGACGCGCGCATGGACAGCTCGCAGTGAATGATGGGAAAGACCCGTTATAATCAGCGCGGATTTTTACCGCAAGCCAGGTGTGCTCCTTCTTGATCGAGCGCCCCCTATTTATTGGAGAGATTACATGCCGTCGTTCGACGTGGTATCCGAACTGGACAAACACGAAGTCACCAACGCGGTCGAGAACGCCGTCAAGGAACTCGATCGTCGCTATGACCTGAAAGGCAAGGGCAGCTTCGAGTTCAAGGAAAAGGACCTGACCGTCAACCTGACCGCCGAAGCCGATTTCCAGCTCGAAGCGATGATTGAGATCCTCAAGCTGGCCCTGGTCAAGCGCAAAATCGACGTGCAGTGCCTTGAGGTCAAGGATGCGTTTGCTTCCGGCAAACTGATGAAACAGGACGCCATCCTCAAGGAGGGCATCGACAAAGAGCTGGCGAAGAAAATCGTCGCTCACGTCAAAGACGCCAAGTTGAAGGTGCAGGCCGCCATTCAGGGCGAGCAAGTGCGCATCACCGGCAAGAAACGTGACGATCTTCAGGAAGCCATCGCCGTGCTGCGAGCCAAGGAATTCGGCATGCCACTGCAGTTCAACAACTTCCGCGACTGATCCCCGACACGGGAACCTCTCGGCGTTTTCGGCGTCCGAGGCCCAAGCAACGGCAGAAATGATTGATCCGGATCGGGTCGGTCTTTCTGCCGCTATTTTTCGCGTGCCGGGTAGCCGCAAATCAGGAGAACGTATATGGATTTGAATGCTGAAGTCGATAATCTGGTCAAGGCATCCCAAGCCTGGATCCCGATGATCATGGAATACGGCAGCCGCGTGCTGCTGGCAGTGATCACCCTGGCCATCGGTTGGTGGCTGATCAACAAGGTGACCCAGAAGCTCGGTGGCCTGATCGCATTGCGCAATGCCGACCTGGCGCTGCTAGGCTTTATCAGCAGCCTGGCGAATATCATTCTGAAGGTGCTGCTGGTCGTCAGCGTGGCATCGATGATCGGTGTGGAAACCACTTCGTTCGTGGCGGCGATTGGTGCGGCGGGTCTGGCCATCGGTCTGGCCTTGCAGGGCAGCCTGGCGAATTTCGCTGGCGGTGTGCTGATTCTGTTGTTCCGTCCATTCCGCATCGGTGACTGGATCGAGGCCCAGGGTGTGGCGGGTACTGTCGACAGCATCCAGATTTTCCACACCGTGCTGCGCACTGGCGATAACAAAACCATCATCGTGCCAAACGGTAACCTGTCGAACGGCATCATCACCAACACCAACCGTCAGCCAACCCGCAAGGTCGTGTTTGATGTGGGTGTTGATTACGAAGCGGACCTGCAGAAGGCCCGTGAAGTGTTGCTGGAGCTGGCCAAGGATCCACGGGTCCTGACTGATCCGGAGCCTCAGGCGGTGATTTCGACCCTGGGCGACAGTTCGATCACTGTTTCCCTGCGTGTATGGGTTAAAACGGCGGATTATTGGGATGTGATGTTCATGTTTAACGAGCAGTCCCGCGATCGATTGAAAACTGCCGGGATCGACATTCCGTTTCCACAGCGCGTTGTTCGCGTGGTTCAGGAAGCATCGGCGCAGTAAGCGCGCTTTCAATAGTTACTTACATTGGGCCCAAGGGATTAATAGTCGCTTGGGCTTTTTTGTGACTTTTGATCGGGTCAGTTAAAAAAGTACTAATGTTATGAGTCGAAGTTGTATGTGGGGTGTGTGATTTTGTGGCACGCAAAAAAAAACGCCCACCTGAAGAGGTGGGCGTTTCGTCTTACAGTATTACCGTGTCACGCCCTGATTACAGGATGCTCAGCGGGTATTCAACAATCAGACGCACATCGTTGAGGTCGTTAGAGTAGTCAGCGTTGTAGGCGCTGTTCGCACGGTAGATTGCGCTACGCAGACGGAACGACAGATCTTTGGCTGGGCCTTCTTGCAAGACGTATTTGGTTTCGAAGTTGAACTCGTGTTCCTTACCTTCGCTACCAGAAGACGTTTCGATGTTGTCGCCGTATACGTAACGAGCCATGAAGCTCAGGCCAGGAACGCCGTATTCTTTCATGTTCAGGTCGTAGCGACCTTGCCAGGATTTTTCATCTACGCCGATGAAGTCGGAGATCTGGATGGAGTTGGATACGAAGATGGTGCTGTTACCGTCTACGCCATACAGGTAGTTGGTGTCACCGGACGACTGCTGGTAGGCGAGGGTAAATTTATGCGCACCCAGGCTATAGGCAGCTGCAAGGCTCCACAGTTTGTTGTCCAGTTCGCCATACAGCGCCTGGCCTTGATCCTTGGTGCGATAGGCGTTGAGGTCGAAGTTCAGCGACTGATTGTCATCGATCGGGAGGGTGTAGTTGGCGTTGATGTATTGCTTCTTGAAGTAATCATCAACGTCGGACGCAGCGATACCGGCAACGAAGTTATCGGTGAACTGATAGGTTGCGCCAGCGATGTTGGCGCTGGTCAGGCCTGGGGTGCTCTTGCCGTTGATGCTGTCCTTGCCCATGCCAGTTTGCGAGCTCAGCGCGGTGAAACGACCGGCGGTCAGTTCCAGGCCCTTGATTTCCTTGCTGGTGATCAAAGTACCTTCAGCGACTTCTGGCAGCAGACGGCTGTCATCGGTAGCGAAAACCGGGCTGGCGACGAATTGACGGCCGTATTTCAGCGTGGTGTCGGAGAGGCGGAACTTGATGGCTGCGCCGCCTTTGCCTTGGGAGTCTTCAGGCTCGCCCTCAGCGTTTTTGGCAAACATGGCGTTGCCAGTACGACCTGGACCGCTGTCCAGTTTAATCATGCCAAGGCCCATGGCATCTACACCGACGCCGATAGTGCCTTGGGTGTAACCCGATTCGAAGATCGCAGTACCGGACAGGCCGGTTTCTTCGCGATAGCCCTTGATGCGGGTTTTATTTGGCGTGGATTGATTGTTGCTGGCGCCGTTTTTGAAATCACGGTTCATGTACAGCGTACGAAATTTCAGGCCAAAGCTGCTGTCTTCAACAAAGCCTTTGGACTCGTCCTGAGAGGACGCCATTGCGAACTGCGAGGTGCCTGCTGCAACAGCCAGTGCGATCATGCTCCACTTCATCACGCGCATCGTGATTTGCTCCTTTGGTTTTTAGAAGAGTACTGCCGTCCCACCTGTTTTATTATCTGGGCGGCTCTTTCTTTTTGTGTCGGCGCAAACTTATATCACGCCGACAATGTTGGCGATACTTGCGCATCTAACCTTTCAGCTTCTTTACGACCCTGTCGCTAACAGCTTGCTAGATGTCGCAAATTTACAACCCCGATGCAACCGGAGACACAACTTAAGCGCTGTTTTGTTGGGGTTGAGCATCGGTAAAAAGAGTCCCTGGTGAAACGTTTGAATCTCCATCGGGCTACCCTGCCACTGTTTTATTGAGTCTTTAAGGGCCTCGCTTCCAGCGGTGCCTTATAGACGATGTGGGTGTGAATGCAACAAGCGTGCACAAACCGGAAATCCCTCGATATTTTTTTCTGCAAGGCTACCTGGTGCCGTAAAAGCCTCATAAAACCGGGGGTCTCGTCCTGCTCAGGGAGGGGCTTGACGCCGTCCGTCGCATGGTGTTGATCGACCTGTTACCGCTGCGTGACAACCAAAAACGTTACCGGTTCACCCCGTCATTGAGTAAATGGCGGATATGCGAAGCACTCAGCGTAGACTCGCTGTGCGGTTTTGGTGCAAAAAATTTTATTCCCTGTGCTGAATCCATACAGCCTGGCGACTCTCCGGGCATGAGCGCGCCGGGGCTTTTCGGTCATTTCAGCGCATTTTTCGGGGTTGCCGGTTCGGTAATGGTGCGTTTTGCCGGGAAGTGTTTCATCTCGGGGCGTAGGGGCGGCCATTATTAGAACCTCAACGGACTTGCATCATGGTTCGTCGTGAAGCTGGCGACGTTCGCAGGTATGCTGCCGTCCTGTCGCTTGGCGCACACTCCCTCGGGATGGGCGCTAAGCTGAAAATTGATGACCTGGCGGGAGTGCGCGCTGTGTTCGCTTTAGATCCACGACTTCAACAAGACACGCTACCGATCGGTGATTTCCCGCTGTGCCGGCTGCTGTTGTCCAACGACTCGAACTATCCCTGGTTCATCCTGGTGCCTCGTCGCGACGATATCAGCGAGATATTTCAGTTGGATGTCGCCGATCAGCTGCAACTGTGGCAGGAAACCACCGCGCTGGCCGAGCTGCTCAAGGATTCGTTCGACGCCGATAAACTCAACGTCGCGGCGCTGGGCAACGTGGTCAGTCAGTTGCACATGCATGTGATCGTGCGCAAGCGAGAGGACGCCGCCTGGCCCGCTCCGGTCTGGGGCAAACACCCGGCCAAGCCGTACAGTGCAGAGCAGGTCGCGGTGATTCGTGAGCGCCTGCGTCTGGTGCTGACCGACGATTTCACGTTCGTGGAGGGTTGAAACATGAGTCTGGAAGATCGCGTTACCGATCTGGAGAGTCAGTTGGCGTTTCAGGATGACACCATCCAGGCGTTGAATGATGTGCTGGCGGCGCAGCAGAGGGCGGTCGAGCGTCTGCAGTTGCAGATGGCTGCCTTGCTCAAGCGCCAGGAAGAAATGGCCGGTCAGTTCGAGAGTTTCGAGGAAGAGGCACCGCCGCCGCATTACTGAAAGGCAGGCAATAAAAAACCGCGTCCAGCCAGGCTGGTCGCGGTTTTTTTCCGCCTTGAATCAGCGTCGAGGCAGAGCAGCGATCACATCTTCGGCTTGCAGGCCCTTGTCACGATTCATGACAGAGAACTCCACGCGCTGGCCTTCGACCAGGACGCGATGGCCTTCACCGCGAATAGCCCGGAAGTGCACGAAAATATCGTCACCGGAGTCGCGGGAAATAAAGCCGAAGCCTTTGGAGGTGTTGAACCACTTGACGGTGCCGGTATCGCGGTTGCTCATGTCGTAGCTTGGCGAGGCGGCGGCCGGTGACGATTTGTAGAAGCTGATGGCCAGGTGCAGAAAAACAGCGACCAGAGCGGCGACCAGGCTGAACAGAACGGCAGGTTGACCGGCGATGACAGGCATCGGCGCGATCAGCGTCAGCGTTTGCAGAACGACAGCCAGTACCAGCAGGGCGCTGACCAGGTTTTGCAGTTGATGACGCGGGCCTTTGTTCCAGTAAGGGATGACGGGCGCGAGGGTGAGGTTGAGCAGGCCGAAAAAGGCCAGGTACAGTGCATCGGGTTGTTGCAGGTAAGGGACAGCTTCGGATCGCAGGCTAGGGGTGAAGGACAGCAGCAAGGCCGCTGCACCTATTAGCAGGTGGACGATTTTCAACATTTTGATTGGCTCACGTTAAGACGGCTCACAAGGAAGAGCTGACGAGGCACGGTTCGCTTCAGAACAATAGGAGGCGTTGGACACGTACGGATATCAGCCTATGCGCGGCACCCGGAAAAAATAGGCACCCACGACACGCTGTCTATTTAACAGCAAAGCCGCAAGCTACTCAAATCAGGGCGTCCAGCGGTGTGCCGGGGACGATTTGTCGCGGGCCCATGGGCGATCCAGGGCTGCGATGCGACGACAGGCTTGCTAGAGTGGTCCTGCACCTGTTGGATGAATTTCATCACCTTTAGGGGAAAAACATGGCAATTGATATCGGTATCAGTGAAGAGGATCGCAAGTCCATCGTCGACGGACTCTCCCGTCTGTTGTCGGACACTTACGTGCTTTATTTGAAAACCCATAACTTCCACTGGAACGTCACCGGGCCGATGTTCCGGACTTTGCACCTGATGTTCGAGGAGCAATACAACGAGTTGGCCCTGGCGGTCGATTCGATTGCCGAGCGGATTCGCGCGCTCGGATTTCCGGCGCCCGGTGCCTACGCGGTCTACGCGCGGCTGTCTTCTATCAAGGAGGAGGAGGGGGTGCCTGCTGCCGAAGACATGATCAAGCAGTTGGTCGAAGGCCAGGAAGCCGTAACGCGCACCGCACGCGGCATCTTTCCGCTGCTGGATAAAGTCAGTGACGAGCCCACGGCCGACTTGCTGACCCAGCGCATGCAGGTTCACGAGAAAACGGCGTGGATGTTGCGCGCACTGCTGGACCAGTAATACCCCAGGCGCGCGAATGACATATTGACTGCCGTTCGCGCGTTTATCTTTTTTCCTCGAAAAGTACCTACTTGTTGAATGAGCTTTCTCTACTGGATGTAGGAAACGCTTCGGAGTAGGACGCGCTCCGTGATCTCCCTTCAACTGTTGGCTTCTCCTACGCGGATGGTCAAAAAGTCATCTGGATATAACGTGGTCCTCGCGGTTTTATAAGCAGGCAGATTGCGCTTATGGAAACCACGGATGACAAAGGAGTGTCAGCGTTATGGTTCATGGAGAGAAGCGAAACGAGGGGCGGAGCGGTCCGGTAACAGGCATCAGGATTGATCCGTTTGTCAGTGAATTCGACATGGGGTTGGTTCAGCCATTATCCCGTTCGGTGCGTTTGAATGGGTTTGCCACCTGTTTGCGGCTTGAGCAGGTGTATTGGGATATTTTGACCGAGATGGCCAGGGTCAACTGTTGTTCGGTCAGCGCACTGCTGTCCTACCTGGACCGCGAGGTGCATTTGCGCCATGGCGGGGTGAAGAACTTCAGCGGGTTGGTGCGGGTGGTGTGTGTCGTGCACAGCCTCAAGGAAGGAAATTGCATGGTCATGGCTTAGCCGTGGCGCGGAAAAGACAGAGTGTCGATCTGTGCAGTCTTACGGCTGCACAGGCAGCATTTAATGGATATAATCCCGCTCTTTGCCGCAAAACCCAGCGTGCGCGGTAGCAATCTGATCGCCGAGACAACCTCCATGCCGATGTACGATTATCAATGTGCTTCCTGTGGTCATCAGTTGGAAGCCATTCAAAAGATCAGCGATGCACCGCTGGTCGACTGCCCTGCCTGCCAGGCGCCAGAGCTGAAAAAGATGCTGTCCATGCCGGGTTTCCGCTTGAGCGGCAATGGCTGGTACGAGACTGATTTCAAGACCGGTTCCAAGAAGAATCTGGCTGGCGGCGACAAAGCTGACTAGGTTTGGAACCTGACTTGAACGACACGCGCGAGCCCTTGCACTTGATGTACGCGAGGTCTGCAACCGAATTTCGAATTACGAGAAGTGAAACCACTACCATGATGCGCAGCCATTATTGCGGCCAACTGAACGAAAGCCTGGAAGGCCAGGAAATTACCCTTTGCGGATGGGTTCATCGTCGCCGTGACCACGGTGGGGTGATTTTCCTCGATATCCGTGATCGTGACGGTCTGGCCCAGGTGGTGTTCGATCCGGACCGCGCTGAGAGCTTCGCCGCCGCCGACCGCGTGCGCAGCGAATACGTTGTCAAGATCACCGGTAAGGTCCGCCTGCGTCCGGCCGGTGCCACCAACGCCAACATGGCGTCGGGCATGATCGAAGTCCTGGGTTATGAACTGGAAGTGCTGAACGAATCGGAAACCCCGCCGTTCCCGCTGAACGAGTTCTCCGACGTCGGCGAAGAAACCCGTCTGCGCTACCGCTTCCTCGACCTTCGTCGCCCGGAAATGGCCGAGAAGCTGCGGTTGCGTTCGCGCATGACCACCAGCATCCGTCGCTTCCTGGACGAGAACGGCTTCCTCGACGTCGAGACGCCGATCCTGACCCGTGCTACCCCGGAAGGCGCCCGTGACTACCTGGTGCCGAGCCGTACTCACGCCGGTTCGTTCTTCGCGTTGCCGCAATCGCCACAGTTGTTCAAGCAACTGCTGATGGTGGCCGGCTTCGACCGTTACTACCAGATCGCCAAGTGCTTCCGCGACGAAGACTTGCGTGCCGACCGCCAGCCGGAATTCACCCAGATCGACATCGAGACCAGTTTCCTCGATGAAAAAGAGATCATGGGCCTGACCGAACAAATGATCCGCAACCTGTTCAAGGAAGTGCTGGATCTGGAGTTCGGTGATTTCCCGCACATGACCTTCGAAGAAGCCATGCGTCGCTACGGTTCCGACAAGCCTGACCTGCGTAACCCGCTGGAACTGGTTGACGTTGCCGATCAGCTCAAAGAAGTCGATTTCAAGGTGTTCAGCGGCCCGGCCAACGACCCGAAATGCCGCATCGCCGCCCTGCGCGTGCCTGGCGGCGCGAGCATGCCGCGCAAGCAGATCGACGATTACACCAAGTTCGTCGGCATCTACGGTGCCAAGGGCCTGGCGTACATCAAGGTCAACGAGCGCGCCAAAGGCGTTGAAGGCCTGCAGTCGCCAATCGTCAAGAACATCCCCGAAGCCAACCTCAACGTGATCCTCGATCGCGTCGGCGCAGTCGACGGCGACATCGTGTTCTTCGGTGCCGACAAAGCCAAGATCGTCAGCGAAGCCCTGGGTGCCCTGCGTATCAAGCTTGGCCACGACCTGGACCTGTTGACCTGCAAGTGGGCGCCAATGTGGGTCGTCGACTTCCCGATGTTCGAAGAGAACGACGACGGCAGCTTCACCGCCTTGCACCACCCGTTCACCGCACCGAAGTGCACCCCGGCCGAGCTCGAAGCCAACCCGGCTGGCGCTCTGTCCCGTGCCTACGACATGGTGTTGAACGGTACCGAGCTGGGTGGCGGTTCGATCCGTATCCACCGTAAGGAAATGCAGCAATCGGTATTCCGTCTGCTGGGCATCAACGAAGCGGAACAGGAAGAGAAGTTCGGCTTCCTGCTCGACGCCCTGAAGTACGGCGCACCACCGCACGGTGGCCTGGCCTTCGGTCTGGACCGTCTGGTCATGCTGATGACCGGCGCCCAGTCGATCCGTGAAGTGATCGCCTTCCCGAAAACCCAGAGCGCGGCAGACGTCATGACTCAGGCACCGGGCGAGGTAGATGCCAAGGCATTGCGCGAATTGCACATTCGTCTGCGCGAAACGCCAAAAGCTGAGTAAGGCTGACCTGAAGGGGCGCATCTTCGGATGCGCCTTTTCTTTATAGGGGTCGAAATTTTTTGTTTGCCGGCCGACGCGATACTGCGTGGCGGGCAATGTTTCAAAGAGAATTCGGAGCGAGTTATGGCAGGTCATTCCAAGTGGGCGAACATCAAGCACCGCAAAGAACGTCAGGATGCCAAGAAGGGCAAGATTTTCACCAAGTGGATTCGTGAACTGACCGTTGCTGCCCGTCAGGGTGGTGGTGATCCTGGTTCCAACCCACGTTTGCGCCTGGCCCTGGACAAGGCCCTGGGTGCGAACATGAGTCGCGATATCATCGATCGCGCGGTGGCCCGTGGTGCCGGCGCAGCGGACACCGATGACATGGTCGAATTGACCTACGAAGGTTACGGCCCGGGCGGCGTAGCGGTGATGGTCGAGTGCATGACCGACAACCGCAACCGCACCGCAGCCGCTGTTCGCCATGCGTTCAGCAAGTGCGGCGGCAACCTCGGGACCGACGGTTCAGTGGCGTACCTGTTCGAGCGCAAGGGGCAGATTTCCTTCGCCGCCGGTGTCGACGAAGACGCACTGATGGAAGCCGCGATGGAGGCGGACGCCGATGACGTGGTGACCAACGAAGACGGCTCGATCGACGTGTTTACCTCGTTTGCCGGGTTCTATTCCGTGCGTAACGCGCTGGAAGCGGCGGGGTTCAAGGGGGATGATGCCGAAATCGTCATGCTGCCGACCACCAGCGCCGAACTGGATCTGGAAGGCGCCGAGAAAGTCCTCAAGCTGATCGATATGCTCGAAGACCTGGATGACGTGCAGAACGTCTACTCCAATGCGGATATCCCGGAGTCGGTCGCCGCACAGCTCGGTTAAGGGCGACCAGGATTCATTGTGGGAGCGAGCCTGCTCGCGAATGCGGATTTTCAGGCAACACCGTTGCTGAATATGACACCGCTATCGCGAGCAGGCCCGCTCCCACATTTGTTATTCGCTGTATTGAATATCGTGCTTTTACTTAACCGCAGGCGTTATGACTTTAATTCTTGGTATCGACCCCGGTTCGCGCATCACCGGTTATGGCGTGGTTCGTGATACCGGACGTGGCTGCGAGTACGTGGCCTCCGGCTGTATCCGTACCGGCGCCGGTGAACTGCATGAGCGTCTGCAGATTGTCTACCGCGGCGTGCGGGAGATTATCCAGATGTACAAACCGGTGACCATGGGCATCGAAAAGGTCTTCATGGCCCGCAATGCCGACTCCGCCCTGAAGCTGGGGCAGGCCCGGGGCGCCGCGATCGTGGCGGGCGCGGAAGAAAACCTGGAGATCGCCGAGTACTCCGCGACCCAGGTCAAACAGGCCGTTGTGGGCACTGGCGCCGCCAATAAAGAGCAAGTTCAAATGATGGTCATGCATATGCTTAAACTGACCAGCAAGCCACAAATCGATGCCTCGGATGCCCTGGCCATCGCCATTTGCCACGCTCACACCCGTTCCAGTCTCCTGCCCCATGGCTTGGGGACGGCACGCAGTCGTGGCGGGCGCCTGCGTCTCTGATAGCATCAGCAATCATTTTTCCGGAATGAGGGTTTCGCGCCTGTGTTGTCGGCCGAACCCCTTGCTCTGTCAGTCGCTGGCCTCGGGCTGGCCAACGCTCAAGGATCTGTAACGTGATTGGACGCTTGCGCGGCACTCTGGCTGAAAAACAGCCACCGCACCTGATTCTGGATGTAAACGGTCTGGGCTATGAGCTGGAAGTGCCCATGACCACGCTGTATCGCCTGCCGTCGGTCGGTGAGCCGCTGACCTTGCACACCCATTTGGTCGTACGCGAAGACGCGCAGTTACTCTATGGCTTCGTCGGCAAACGTGAGCGAGACTTTTTTCGCGAGTTGATCCGTCTCAATGGTGTAGGGCCGAAACTGGCCCTGGCATTGATGTCGAGTCTGGAAGTCGACGAACTGGTTCGTTGCGTGCAGTCACAGGACACTTCGGCGTTGACCAAGGTGCCGGGTGTGGGCAAAAAAACCGCAGAACGCCTGTTGGTCGAGCTCAAGGATCGCTTCAAGGCCTGGGAAACCGTGCCGGCGATGTTTGCCCTGGTGCCGAACCAGCCGGACGGCCCTGCACCGGTCAATACGGCGGAAAACGACGCGGTCAGCGCGCTGATCTCCCTGGGCTACAAGCCGCAGGAAGCCAGCAAGGCGATTGCCGCGATCAAGGAGAAAGACTTGAGCAGTGAAGACATGATTCGTCGTGCCCTGAAGGGAATGATCTAAGTGATTGAAGCTGATCGTCTGATCGCCGCCACGGGTGGTCCCCGTGACCGCGAAGAGGTCCAGGACCGGGCAATTCGTCCCGTCAGCCTGGCCGAATACATTGGCCAGCCAACCGTTCGCGAGCAAATGGAACTGTTCATCCAGGCCGCCCGTGGTCGTAACGAATCCCTGGATCACACACTGATCTTCGGTCCTCCGGGCCTGGGTAAAACTACCTTGGCCAACATCATCGCCCAGGAAATGGGCGTCTCGATCAAAAGTACCTCGGGGCCGGTCCTCGAGCGTCCGGGCGATCTCGCGGCGCTGCTGACCAATCTTGAACCCCACGACGTGCTGTTTATCGACGAGATCCATCGGTTGTCACCGATCGTCGAAGAAGTGCTGTATCCGGCGATGGAAGATTTCCAGCTCGACATCATGATCGGCGAAGGTCCGGCCGCGCGTTCGATCAAGCTTGATCTGCCGCCCTTCACCCTGGTTGGCGCAACGACGCGGGCGGGGATGCTGACTAATCCGTTGCGGGACCGTTTCGGGATCGTCCAGCGCCTGGAGTTCTACAACAACGCCGACCTGTCGACGATTGTCAGTCGTTCGGCGAGCATCCTCGGTTTGCCGCTGGACCCGGAGGGCGCCTTCGAAATCGCCCGGCGTGCCCGTGGCACTCCGCGAATCGCCAACCGTTTGCTGCGCCGGGTGCGCGACTTCGCCGAAGTTCGCGCCAAGGGGCACATCACCAAGCCGATTGCCGATCTTGCTCTGAACCTGCTGGATGTCGATGAGCGAGGTTTCGATCACCAGGACCGACGTCTGTTGCTGACCATGATCGAGAAGTTCGATGGCGGACCGGTCGGTGTCGACAGCCTGGCTGCCGCGATCAGCGAAGAACGCCACACCATTGAGGATGTGCTGGAGCCGTACCTGATCCAGCAGGGCTACATCATGCGCACGCCGCGCGGGCGGGTGGTGACGCGCCATGCCTACCTGCATTTCGGCTTAAACATTCCGTCACGATTGGGCGAGATGCCCGTGGTAGACGAATTCCTCGATGCCGTGGACGATTAATTAACATTTGCGGGCAGAATTTTCGGGCATTGTGCTGTCCTAGGACCGTACTTTCGCGAGAAAGCCGCAGAACAATGAAAAACAGTTGCCTGGCCGATTGGCAACCTGAGGAGTAAGCACTAGAGTATGCGCGCGCAAAACGGGCTTGGGCCTTTCGCACATCGTTGTCGCGTTTATTACGAGGACACCGATGCGGGCGGCATCGTGTATTACGTTAATTACCTCAAGTTTATGGAACGGGCTCGAACCGAGCGGCTACGAGAGCTGGGCTTTGCCCAATCGCAGCTGGCAGGTGAGGACCTGTTGTTCGTCGTGCATTCCAGCGAAGCGCGCTACCACGCGCCGGCGCGACTGGACGACGAGCTTCTGGTAAGCGCTGAAGTAATCGAATTGAACCGTGCCAGCCTGAGATTCAAACAGCAGGTCAGGCGAGCGACGGATGATGCGCTGCTCTGTGAAGGGCAGTTTTTGGTGGCCTGTGTGCGCACTGACAGTTTGAAACCCCGGGCCATTCCCGAAGCTCTACGAGCGGCCTTTGCCGACGTGAGCGGCGCGGGTAAACACTCAAAGCAGGAGATAAAGCGTGGAAGCTAACGTCGTCGACCATTCCTCCATGTGGAGCCTGGTCAGCAATGCCAGTATTGTGGTGCAACTGGTAATGCTGACCCTGGTAGCCGCATCGGTGACCTCATGGATCATGATCTTTCAGCGCAGCAATCTACTGCGCGCCGGTCGACGTGCCCTGGAGAGCTTTGAAGAGCGCTTCTGGTCGGGGATCGACCTGTCCAAACTCTACCGCCAGGCCGGCAGCAACCCGGATCCGGATTCGGGTGTCGAGCAGATCTTCCGCGCCGGTTTCAAGGAATTCTCCCGTCTGCGCCAGCAGCCAGGCGTTGATCCTGAAGCGGTCATGGAAGGCGTGGCGCGTGCCATGCGCGTTGCGATTTCCCGCGAAGAAGAAAAGCTCGAACAAAGCCTGCCATTCCTGGCCACCGTCGGTTCCGTGAGCCCGTACATCGGCCTGTTCGGTACGGTCTGGGGCATCATGAACTCCTTCCGCGGCCTGGCGACTGCCCAGCAAGCAACGCTGGCGACGGTTGCACCGGGTATTGCTGAAGCACTGATCGCCACCGCGATCGGCCTGTTCGCCGCAATCCCTGCCGTTATTGCCTACAACCGTTTTGCCGCTCGCAGCGAAACGCTGATCGGCCGCTACTACACCTTCGCCGATGAATTCCAGGCGATCCTGCACCGCAAAGTGCACACCAGCGAAGAATAAGCAGGTAATTTCCAGATGGCTTTAATCGCTCGAGCTCGCAAAAAGCGCAAGCCGGTTGCCGAGATGAACGTAGTGCCTTACATCGACGTGATGCTGGTACTGCTGGTCATCTTCATGGTGACCGCGCCGATGCTCAATCAGGGCGTGAAAGTTGATCTGCCCAAGGTTTCCAGCGAAGCCTTGCCGCAGGACAACAACACCCAGGTCCTGACCATTTCGATCAAGGCTGACAAGACCTATTACTGGAACCTTGGCAGCGAAGTCGACACCGAGAAGCAACAGGACAGGGCCATGACCCTGCCGCAAATGACCAGTGCAGTGACCAAGATCATTGCCGCCGGTAACGATAACGGCAAACGCACTCAGGTCTTCATTCGCGGCGACAAGACTGTCGACTACGGCTCCGTCATGGGCGCCATGGGCGGGTTGCAGAAGGCCGGCGTCGGTAATGTTGGCTTGATTACCGAGGCGCCCTGATGCAGCAACAGCGAGAGCCGTCCGCCTCGGAAAGCTACTTCTGGCCTAGTGTCTGGGCGATTGGCTTGCACGTGCTGGTGTTCGGCATGCTGTTTGTCAGTTTCGCCTTTACTCCAGAGTTGCCGCCGGCCAAGCCGATCGTCCAGGCGACCCTGTACCAGCTGAAATCGAAAAGTCAGGCAACCACCCAGACCAATCAGAAGATTGCGGGTGAGGCGAAGAAGTCCGCCGCGCGCCAGACTGAAGTCGAGCAGATGGAGCAGAAAAAGGTCGAGCAGGAAGCGGTGAAGGCTGCGGAACAAAAGAAAGAAGAAGCGGCTCAAAAGGCCGAGGAAGCCAAGAAGGCCGACGAGTCGAAGAAAGCGGAAGAGGCGAAAAAGGCTGATGAAGCCAAGAAAGCCGATGAAGCGAAGAAGACCGCCGAAGCCAAGAAGGCAGAAGAGAAACAATTGGCTGATATAGCCAAGAAGAAAGCGGAAGAAGAAGCCAAGAAGGCTGCTGAAGAAGAGGCCAAGAAAGCGGCCGCTGAAGCAGCGAAGAAAAAGATCGTCGAAGACGCGAAGAAGAAAGCCGCGGAAGACGCCAAGAAGAAAGCTGAAGCTGAAGAGGCGAAGAAGAAAGTCGCCGATGAAGCGAAGAAGAAAGCTGCTGCCGATGCTGCGAAGAAGAAAGCGCAGGACGCGGCACGTAAATCTGCCGAAGACAAAAAGGCTCAGGCCTTGGCAGATTTGCTTTCCGACACGCCGCAGCGTCAGCAGGCCTTGGCGGATGAGCAGGGTGACGAAGTCGCCGGCAGTTTCGATGACTTGATTCGCGCTCGTGCAGCGGAAGGCTGGGCTCGTCCACCTTCGGCCCGCAAAGGCATGACGGTCGTGTTGCAAATCGGCATGTTGCCGGACGGTACGGTGACTTCGGTCAATGTGTCCAAGTCCAGTGGCGACGGTCCGTTCGACGCATCGGCTGTGGCAGCGGTGAAGAATATTGGACGTTTGACAGAAATGCAGGGAATGAAGCCGAGTGATTTCGCTCCGTATCGTTCATTCAAGATGACATTCACACCTGAGGATCTAGCCTTGTGAGAAACCTTCTTCGAGGAATGCTGATCGCTATCTGCTGCATGGCAGGTTTGGCGATGGCAGATGAGAAAAACATTCTGGTTACCAGCGGCAGTGATCGGGCAACTCCGATCGCCGTCGTGCCGTTCGGCAACCAGGGCGGCAGCGTGCTGCCGGACGACATGGCTGAAATCATCGGTAACGACCTGCGTAACTCGGGTTACTACGCGCCGATTCCAAAGCAGAACATGATCAGCCAGCCAAGCCAGGCCAGCGAAATCATCTTCCGTGACTTCAAGGCGCTGGGCGCCCAGTACGTCATGGTCGGCAGCATTGTTCCGGCGGGCGCTCGCCTGCAGGTGCAATACGCGCTGTTCAACGTCGCTACCGAGCAACAAGTGCTGACCGGCAGCGTGTCGGGTGGTGTCGATCAACTGCGTGACATGTCCCACTACATCGCCGACCAGTCGTTCGAAAAACTCACCGGTATCAAAGGTGCTTTCTCGACGCGTCTGCTCTACGTGACAGCCGAGCGTTTCTCCGAGAAGAACACTCGCTACACGCTGCAACGTTCGGACTATGACGGTGCCCGTGCCGTGACCCTGCTGCAATCGCGCGAGCCGATCCTGTCGCCGCGTTTCGCACCGGACGGCAAGCGCATCGCTTATGTGTCGTTCGAGCAGAAGCGTCCGCGTATCTTCATGCAGAACATCGACACCGGTCGTCGTGAGCAGATCACCAACTTCGAAGGCCTGAACGGCGCGCCTGCCTGGTCGCCGGATGGCAATCGCCTGGCGTTCGTGCTGTCCAAGGACGGCAACCCGGATATCTACGTGATGAACCTCGGTTCGCGTCAGATCACCCGCGTCACCAACGGCCCGGGCATCAACACCGAACCGTTCTGGGGCAAGGATGGCTCGACCATCTACTTCACTTCTGACCGTGGCGGCAAACCGCAGATCTACAAAACCAGCGTGGGTGGTGGCGGTGCGGAGCGTGTGACGTTCGTGGGTAACTACAACGCCAACCCTAAGCTGTCGGCTGATGAAAAGACCCTGGTGATGATTCACCGCCAGGATGGTTTCACCAATTTCAAAGTGGCGGCTCAGGATTTGCAGCGCGGTAGCGTAAAAATCCTCACTGATAGCACTCTGGACGAGTCGCCTACTGTTGCGCCCAACGGCACCATGGTAATCTACGCCACCCGCCAGCAGGGCCGGGGAGTCTTGATGCTCGTGTCCATCAATGGACGCGTAAGGCTCCCGCTTCCTACCGCACAAGGCGAAGTCAGAGAACCTTCCTGGTCCCCTTACCTGAACTGACGCGGCGCTATACGTTGTACTTAACACACTGGGGTTCATTAGGAGTTTCACGATGGAAATGCTGAAGTTTGGTAAATTTGCTGCGCTGGCTCTGGCCATGGCTGTAGCTGTAGGTTGCTCGTCCAAAGGCGGCGACAATGCCGGTGAAGGCGCTGTAGATCCAAACGCTGGTTACGGCGCAAACACTGGTGCAGTTGACGGCTCCCTGAGCGAAGAAGCTGCTCTGCGCGCTATCACCACTTTCTACTTCGAATACGACAGCTCGGACCTGAAGCCAGAAGCCATGCGCGCTCTGGATGTTCACGCCAAAGACCTGAAAGCAAACGGCGCTCGCGTTGTTCTGGAAGGCAACACCGACGAACGTGGTACTCGTGAGTACAACATGGCACTGGGCGAGCGTCGTGCGAAAGCCGTTCAACGCTACCTGGTACTGCAAGGTGTTTCCCCAGCTCAGCTGGAACTGGTTTCCTACGGCGAAGAGCGTCCAGTTGCTACCGGCAACGACGAGCAGTCCTGGGCTCAAAACCGTCGCGTCGAACTGCGTAAGTAATTCGTCATGCGAACGTGCCGTCGTGCTGTAACTGTTCTGGCTCTCAGTCTCGCGCCGCTTGCGGCGTGGGCTGCGGTTCCTGTGGTCGATAATGACTCCGGCTATAACAATAGCGGGAGCAGTTATCCGCCTGCAGGTTACGGTACGAACGGCGCCTATGCCGGGGGAGGGGTTTCGGCCCCTGTCTCGGCACAGGGCGAGCTGTTCAACCAACTGCAATCAATGCAGCAACAGATCGAGCGCCAACAAGGTGCGATTGAAGTTCTGCAAAATGATGTAGCGCGCATGAAGCAGGAGAACCTGGAGCGATATCAGGATCTTGATCGGCGCATAGGAACCGGCGTTGCACCAGCCGCGACTCCTGAAAATTCTTCCACCGGTGGTGATTTGAACGCCCCCGGTGCTGCAGCAGGTGCAGGGGCAGCTGCCGCCCAGGCACCCGCCGCAGGTAGCGAACCGGCAGATCCGGCGAAGGAAAAGCTCTATTACGATGCTGCCTTCGACCTGATCAAGGCCAAGGATTTCGACAAGGCCAGTCAGGCCTTCGCCGCATTCCTGCGTAAATACCCGAACAGCCAATACGCGGGCAATGCCCAGTACTGGTTGGGTGAAGTGAACCTGGCAAAGGGTGACCTGCAGGGCGCAGGCCAGGCATTTGCCAAGGTTTCGCAGCTTTACCCAAAGCATGCAAAAGTGCCTGATTCGCTGTACAAGCTCGCTGATGTGGAGCGCCGCCTGGGTCATACCGACCGGGTAAAAGGCATTCTGCAGCAGGTTGTGTCCCAATATCCGGGCACTTCCGCCGCTCAGTTGGCTCAACGCGATCTGCAGAAAATGTAAGCCTGTTTGCACCGTTTCGAAGAAACCCGCGCTTGTCGCGGGTTTTTTCGTTAGAATTCACGCCCTTTTTATGAAACACGCTTTTTGGGATCTGCGCATTGCCGGGGTTCCTTGAAGTGCCTGACGGAGGCGGACAGCCTGTTTAGCTGTTACGCCCGTGGCGACTATGCAAGACACATTGAGAATTACCGAAGTTTTTTACTCGTTGCAGGGTGAAACGCGGACTGCTGGCCTGCCCACTGTTTTTGTGCGCCTGACCGGTTGCCCTCTGCGTTGCCAATACTGTGACAGCGCCTACGCATTCACTGGCGGCACCATCCGCACCCTCGACGATATCCTCGAGCAGGTTGCCGGTTACCGTCCGCGTTATGTCTGTGTCACGGGCGGCGAGCCCCTGGCGCAACCCAACGCCATCCCCTTGCTCAAGCGCTTGTGCGACGCCGGTTACGAAGTGTCACTGGAAACCAGTGGCTCTATCGATATCTCGGCGGTAGATTCCCGGGTCAGTCGCGTTGTCGACCTGAAAACCCCGGGTTCGAAGGAAGCACATCGCAATCGCTACGAAAACATTGAGCTGCTCACGCCCAACGACCAGGTGAAGTTTGTTATCTGTTCGCGGGAAGACTACGACTGGTCCGTGTCCAAACTGATCCAGTACGGTCTGGACCAGCGCGCCGGTGAGGTCCTGTTCTCGCCAAGTCACCATGATCTGAATGCTCGGGATCTGGCGGACTGGGTTGTGGCGGATAACCTGCCAGTGCGCTTGCAATTGCAGCTGCATAAATATCTATGGAATGACGAGCCGGGGCGCTGAAATGAATGAACAACTGAACACTACTGAAAAGCGTGCGGTCATCCTGCTCTCCGGTGGCCTGGACTCGGCAACCGTCGTGGCCATGGCTCGCGCTGAAGGTTACAGCTGTTACACCATGAGTTTCGATTACGGTCAGCGCTCTCACGCTGAGCTGTACGCTGCCGAGCGCGTCGCCCGTGATTTGGGTGTGGTCGAGCACAAGGTCATCGGGCTCAACTTCAACGGCATGGGTGGCTCGGCGCTGACTGACAGCAGTATCGATATTCCTGAGGAACTGGGAGAAGGCATTCCGGTGACTTACGTGCCGGCGCGCAACACGGTGTTCTTGTCCTTGGCGCTGGGCTGGGCTGAAGTGCTCGGCGCACGCGATATCTTCATCGGTGTCAACGCGGTGGATTACTCTGGCTACCCGGACTGCCGTCCCGAGTTCATCGAGTCTTTCGAGCGCATGGCCAATCTGGCGACCAAAGCCGGGGTAGAGGGCAACGGTTTCCGCATTCAGGCGCCACTGCAGAACCTCAGCAAGGCGCAGATCGTCCAGGCGGGCACCAGGCTTGGCGTGAACTACGGGCTGACTGTTTCCTGCTATCAGGCCGACGATGACGGCCGTGCATGCGGCAAATGCGACAGCTGCCGACTGCGTGCGGAAGGCTTTGCGGCGGCAGGAATTAGCGACCCTACACCTTATTTTTAATTTATTTCAAAATAGGTGTTGAATAGTCCTTAAAAATCAGTATTATACGCGCCACCACACAGCGGGTCGTTAGCTCAGTTGGTAGAGCAGTTGGCTTTTAACCAATTGGTCGTAGGTTCGAATCCCACACGACCCACCATTTTCAAGCAGTTTTAAAAGTCTGGAAGGCCCACGAAAGTGAGGATTTCCGGATTTTTTTTTGCCCGCGATTTGTGTTTGCCCAATCCTTGGGTAGCAGCGCATGACGCAGGTCAGAATCATCTTTTGCATCCATCGGATATTCTGTAGCCTTGCGCAGCTTCAACGTTGTCCGTGCCTGATCAATACTCACTTTCCCGGCGGTACCCTGAAGGGTCCGGAGCCGGGTGTATACTCGACTTTCGCGCGAATGCGCCTGCAGGTCTTGCGAACATGACGCAGATTTCCGAACGCCTTCTGGTTCAAGCCCACCTCGACGCCAAGCAGCCCAAGCCGCTGACCGCCGATGAGGAAGCTCATTACCGTGCTGCCATCGCTGCCGAGCTCAAGGCTCAGGACGCCGTGCTGGTGGCTCACTTCTATTGCGATCCGGTTATTCAGGCCCTGGCCGAAGAAACCGGTGGCTGTGTCTCCGACTCGCTGGAGATGGCCCGTTTCGGCAATGCTCACCCGGCCAAGACCGTGGTCGTCGCCGGTGTGAAATTCATGGGCGAGACGGCCAAAATCCTCAATCCCGAAAAACGCATCCTGATGCCGACCCTGGAAGCGACTTGTTCGCTGGACCTGGGTTGCCCGGTTGACGAGTTCTCCGCGTTCTGCGATCAACACCCAGAGCGCACGGTCGTGGTTTACGCCAATACCTCGGCGGCGGTCAAAGCCCGGGCTGACTGGGTAGTGACTTCCAGCTGTGCGCTGGAAATCGTCGAAAGCCTGATGGATAACGGTGAAACCATCATCTGGGGCCCGGACAAACACCTGGGCACTTACATCCAGCGCCAGACCGGGGCCGACATGCTGCTGTGGGACGGTGCGTGCATCGTTCACGAAGAGTTCAAGTCCAAGCAGCTTGAAGACATGAAGGCGCTGTACCCGGATGCGGCAATCCTGGTGCATCCCGAATCGCCGACCTCGGTGATCGAGCTGGCAGACGCCGTCGGGTCCACCAGTCAGTTGATCGCCGCAGCCCAGTCCCTGCCGAACAAGACGCTGATTGTCGCGACCGATCGCGGCATCTTCTACAAGATGCAGCAGCTGTGCCCGGACAAAGTCTTTATCGAAGCGCCTACGGCCGGTAACGGTGCCGCATGCCGCAGTTGCGCGCACTGCCCCTGGATGGCGATGAATACCCTTGAGCGCACGCTGAAGAGCTTGAAGGAGGGGACGAACGAGATATTTGTCGACCCGGCGCTGATTCCTCAAGCGATTCGCCCGTTGAAACGGATGCTCGATTTCACCCAGGCTGCGCGGATGAAATTGGCCGGTAACGCTTAAAGTCTCTCAGGGTAAGTCGCAAAAAAAGTGTGGGAGCGAGCAGGCTCGCTCCCACACTGGTTTTCGTATGGCGGGACTATTTGGCTTTCTTCGGAATCCGCACCAGCTGTGTATTGGAATACATGTCGTGCCAGCTGCGCTTCTGTTTGTCGAACAGCGACCAGAAGAATCCCAGCCCAACGCATAGCAGCGACGCGATTGAAACGACAAAACGCAGCAGCGCCTGCCACAGGCTGATGGATGAGCCGTCAGCATTCTGCACGCGGATGCACCAGACCTGCATGCCGAGGGTCTGGCCCGAGTAAGTCCAGAATTTGGCGAAGAAGCCGAACAGCACAAACAGCAACACCGTCGACAGCAGCGGGTCACCGTCCAGTGCGCCGGCTTCGGTCAGGGTGCGCATTTTCTCTTCGCCGATGATCGCCATCTGGATCATCTTGTAAACGCCGCTGGTGACGATCAGCAGGGCGGTGCACAGAAGAAAGTCATAGAACATCGCTGCCAGACGACGACCCAGGCCAGCGGCAGGAAATTCGCCCTGGGGGGTAAGCAGGTGTTTCGACATGGGGTGTTCTCGGCGGAAAAAAGAAGCCATTTTACGGATTTACGCGCACAAAAAAGCCCCTGATGTCAGCATCAGGGGCTTTTTCGTTACAGAAGATTAAGCTTCTGCTTGTACTTCGTCAGCCTGCATGCCTTTCTGGCCTTGCACAGCAACGAAAGTCACTTTCTGGCCTTCTTTCAGGCTCTTGAAGCCGTTGCCCTGGATGGCGCGGAAATGCACGAACAGATCCGGACCGCTTTCAGGAGTGATAAAACCAAAACCTTTCTCGTCGTTAAACCACTTGACGGTACCGCTCTGACGTTGAGACATTTCTTATTTCCTTTGACGCAAAAATTAATGACAGTCTCCTTCTCATGAAAGAGTACTGGGGCTGGTTGCAGGAGAGTAAGAAGACGTCGAACGGGATGTAGCTAACTTGTAGGCTACTGCCCAGGTCACGATTCCAAGCGACCCATGCAAACACAGTGAACAAACTCTACGCCAACTACGGGAGAAAAAACAAGCCCTGTGAAAGGCCCGGATTTGCTCGGGTTGCTGGCATAGACAGGACAACTAGTGCTGGCTTATGCGATAGCCCTGTTCAATTGTTTTCGATCGTTATAAGCAAAGTTCATAATCGAAGCTTAGAGCCAAACGATGCACTATTTTATGGCAGTTGCGTTACACATTAGTGCGTTGTAAACGCAACTGCGTTACTTATAGGAACAGTTGATCAGCCACGATAGTAGCGTTGTGGAACAAATGGCATTTTGCTTACAAGCAAAGCCACCTTTTTCCCACGTACGATCGCCCACACCGGTGTGTCGAGAGCGACATACGCGCTGTCGACGTAACCCATGGCCAGCGGTGCGCCCAAGGTTGGCCCGAAACCACCGCTGCA
Source organism: Pseudomonas sp. TNT2022 ID1044 (assembly GCF_028656895.1). Taxonomy (NCBI): domain Bacteria; kingdom Pseudomonadati; phylum Pseudomonadota; class Gammaproteobacteria; order Pseudomonadales; family Pseudomonadaceae; genus Pseudomonas; species Pseudomonas sp. TNT2022 ID1044. The sequence continues at coordinate 219,210 of NZ_JAMDHB010000017.1, forward strand.
GACGCTGCCGATGATCTCGCCGGCTTCGTTGACGATCTCAGCGCCTTCGCGCACCGGGGTGCGTTCTTGCGGCAGCAAGCCAACACGTTTGCGGCTGACACCGCCTTGTTGCTGGGCAAATACGCTTTCAGCGCCAGGAAAACCACCGGCACGCGCGCCATCGGCGCGACGCGGCTTGGAGATGGCCCACAACAGGCTGGCTTCGATCGGGGTGGTGTCGGTATTCATGTCGTGGCCGTACAGGCACAGGCCGGCTTCCAGGCGCAGGGAGTCACGCGCGCCGAGGCCGATGGCTTCGACTTCCGGCTCCGCCAGCAGGGCGCGGGCCAGGGCTTCGGCGTTCTCAGCCGGCACGGAGATTTCGAAACCGTCTTCACCGGTGTAACCCGAGCGGCTGACAAAACAGTCCACGCCCAGCAGTTTCACGCGGGCGAACTGCATGAAAGTCATTTTGGCCACTTCTGGCGCCAGACGTGCCAGTACAGTCACTGCCACCGGCCCTTGCAGGGCGAGCAGGGCGCGTTCTTCGAACAGCGGCTCGATGCTGCACTGCTCGCCAATGTGCTTGCGCAGGTGCGCCAGGTCTTGATCCTTGCACGCGGCGTTGACCACCAGGAACAGTTCGTCGTTACCCAGGTTGGCGACCATCAGGTCGTCGAGGATGCCTCCGCTCTCATTGGTGAACATCGCGTAGCGCTGCATGCCCACAGGCAGGTCGATGATGTCCACCGGTACCAGGGTTTCCAGGGCCTTGGCGGCATTGGCGCCGGTCAGGCGAATCTGGCCCATGTGCGACACATCGAACAGGCCGGCCTGGTCGCGGGTGTGCTGGTGTTCCTTCATCACGCCCAGCGGATATTGCACAGGCATGTCGTAGCCGGCGAACGGCACCATGCGCGCGCCGAGCTCGATGTGGAGCGCATGCAATGGGGTTTTCAACAGTTGTTCGGTGGACATATTCAGCTCCTGAAGAAGGGTGCGGATGAGCGTGCATCAGCACTCGATAATGTTGACCGCCAAACCGCCACGGGCGGTTTCCTTGTATTTGCTTTTCATGTCGGCGCCGGTCTGGCGCATGGTGCGAATGACTTTGTCGAGGGAGACGAAGTGTTGTCCGTCACCCCGCATGGCCATGCGCACGGCATTGATTGCCTTGACCGAACCCATGGCATTGCGCTCGATGCAAGGCACCTGCACCAGCCCGCCAATCGGATCGCAGGTCAGGCCGAGGTTGTGTTCCATGCCGATTTCGGCGGCGTTTTCCACTTGCTGCACGGTGCCGCCGAGGACTTCGCACAAGGCCCCGGCGGCCATGGAACACGCCACGCCGACCTCGCCCTGACAGCCGACTTCGGCGCCGGAAATCGAGGCGTTTTCCTTGTACAAAATGCCGATCGCTGCGGCGGTCAGCAGGAAGCGCACGACGCCGTCGTCATTCGAGGTCGGGATGAAGCGCATGTAGTAATGGAGGACCGCGGGAATGATCCCCGCTGCACCATTAGTGGGCGCTGTCACCACGCGGCCGCCGTTGGCGTTTTCTTCGTTGACGGCCAGGGCGTAGAGGTTGACCCAGTCGAGCACGGACAGCGGATCGCGCAGGGACGATTCCGGGTTCTTGCACAATTGCCGATGCAGCGCAGCGGCCCGGCGTTTGACCTTCAAGCCACCGGGCAGGATGCCTTCGTTGCGGCAGCCAGCGGCGACGCAGTCCTGCATGACCTGCCAGATCTTCAACAGGCCGGCGCGGGTTTCCGCTTCGGGGCGCCAGGCGCTTTCGTTGGTCAGCATCACCTGGCTGATCGACAGCCCATATTTGACGCAATGACCGAGCAAATCCTTGGCGCTTTTGAACGGGAATGTCAGGGGCGTGGCGTCTTCGACAATGCGGTCAGCACCGGCGGCGTCTTCATCAACGACAAAACCACCGCCGACCGAGTAGTACTCGCGGCTGCGAATTTGCAGGCCCGCAGCGTCGAACGCACGGAAAATCATGCCGTTGGGGTGGTAAGGCAATGGTTTGCGAATCATCGCCAGGTGTTCTTTCTCGTTGAACGCAATGCTGTGTTCGCCGAGCAGGTTCAAGTGTCCGCTGCCGCGAATGGCTTGCAAGCGTGCGGCGACGGTTTCGGTATCGACCGTGTCCGGGTGCTCGCCTTCCAGGCCGAGCAGCACGGCTTTATCGCTGCCGTGGCCTTTACCGGTGGCGCCCAGCGAGCCGTACAACTCGACTTTGACGCAGGCAGTCGCGGTCAGCAGTGCTTCACGGCGCAAGCCTTCGACGAAGCGCGCGGCGGCGCGCATCGGGCCGACGGTGTGTGAGCTGGAGGGGCCGATACCAATCTTGAACAGGTCGAACACGCTTAACGACATGAGGTTCTCCGGTTTCTTGTTATTAGAGAATCGACAGCAATCCTGAATAGGCCTCGATCCTGTAGGAGCTGGCTTGCCAGCGATGGCGGTGTTTCAGGCAACATGTGTGTCGGCTGATCCTCCGCAATCGCTGGCAAGCCAGCTCCTACAGGGGGGGCGACGTTGAGGGGGCGGATGAGTCCGCCCCCTCATTCGTTTAAGCGTAGCTTTCGATCGACGGGCAGGCGCAGACCAGGTTGCGATCGCCGAACACGTTGTCGACACGACCGACCGGTGGCCAGTACTTGCCTTCGATCAGCGAGGCAACCGGGTACACCGCTTGTTCGCGGCTGTACGGGTGCGACCACTCACCGACCAGCTCCGCCGCGGTGTGCGGGGCGTTTTTCAGTGGGTTGTCGTCCTTGTCCAGGGTGCCGTTTTCCACTGCGCGGATTTCTTCGCGGATGCGGATCATGGCGTCGCAGAAGCGGTCCAGTTCTTCCTTGGATTCACTTTCGGTCGGCTCGATCATCAGCGTGCCCGCTACCGGGAACGACATGGTCGGCGCATGGAAACCGAAGTCGATCAGGCGCTTGGCGACGTCATCGACGCTGATGCCGCTGCTGTCTTTCAGCGGACGCAGGTCAAGGATGCACTCGTGCGCCACCAGGCCGTTGCTGCCGGTGTACAGCACTGGATAGTGCTCTTCGAGGCGACGGGAAATGTAGTTGGCATTGAGGATCGCCAGTTGCGAAGCGCGCTTCAAGCCTGCGCCGCCCATCATGCGAATGTACATCCAGGTGATTGGCAAAATGCTTGCGCTGCCGAACGGTGCCGCGCAGACCGCGCCTTCCTTGCGCTCCATCTGGGCGTGGCCCGGCAGGAACGGGGTCAGGTGCGATTTCACGCCGATCGGGCCAACGCCCGGGCCGCCACCGCCGTGGGGGATGCAGAAGGTTTTGTGCAGGTTCAGGTGCGAAACGTCGCCGCCGAACTTGCCCGGTGCGCAGAGGCCGACCATGGCGTTCATGTTGGCGCCGTCGATGTACACCTGGCCGCCGTTGTCGTGAATGATGCCGCAGATCTCGCGGATGCCTTCTTCGAACACGCCGTGGGTCGACGGGTAGGTGATCATCAGCGCGGCGAGGTGTTCGCGGTGCTCGATGGCCTTGGCGCGCAGGTCTTCGATGTCGACGTTGCCGCGGGCGTCGCACGCGGTGACGACAACACGCATGCCAGCCATTTGTGCGGTGGCCGGGTTGGTGCCGTGGGCCGACGACGGGATCAGGCAGATGTCGCGACGGTCTTCGCCACGGCTCTGGTGGTAGGCGCGAATCGCCAGCAGACCCGCATATTCACCTTGGGAACCGGCGTTCGGTTGCAGCGAGATCGAATCATAACCGGTGGCAGCGCAGAGCATCGCCTCCAGTTCATCGGTCAGTTGCTGGTAACCGGCGCTTTGCTCGGCCGGAGCGAACGGGTGCAGGGCGCCGAATTCAGCCCAGGTCACCGGAATCATTTCGCTGGCAGCGTTGAGCTTCATGGTGCACGAACCCAACGGGATCATGGTGCGGTCCAGGGCCAGGTCCTTGTCGGCGAGTTTGCGCAGGTAGCGCATCAGCTCGGTTTCCGAGTGGTAACGGTTGAACACCGGGTGGCTGAGGATTGGCGACTGGCGTACCAGCGCAGCCGGGATCGTGCTGACGGCCGAAGCAGCGAGGGCAGCGAAGTCCGGCAGGGTTTTGCCGTTGGACAGCAAGGCCCACAGGGTTTCAACGTCGGCCTGGGTGCTGGTCTCGTCGAGGGACAGGCCCAGACGCTCGGCATCGACCACGCGCAGGTTGATCTGTTGGGCGCGAGCCTGCTCATGCAATGTGGTGGTGTCGGTACCGGTGGCCACGGTCAAGGTGTCGAAGAAGTTTTGCTGTTCGACGTTCAGGCCCAGGGCGGTCAGGCCTTTGGCGAGGATCGCGGTCAGGTGATGCACGCGGTTGGCGATCTGGGTCAGGCCTTTAGGGCCGTGGTACACGGCGTACATGCTGGCGATGTTGGCCAGCAGCACTTGCGCGGTGCAGATGTTGGACGTGGCCTTCTCGCGGCGGATGTGTTGCTCGCGGGTCTGCATCGCCAGGCGCAGGGCCGGCTTGCCGAAACGGTCCACGGAGACACCGACCAGACGGCCCGGCATGTCACGCTTGAATGCGTCCTTGGTGGAGAAGTAAGCCGCGTGCGGGCCACCGAAGCCCAGTGGCACGCCGAAGCGTTGTGCGCTGCCGATGGCCACGTCGGCACCGAATTCGCCCGGCGGGGTCAGTACGGTCAGGGCCAGCAGGTCGGCGGCCACGGCCACCAGCGCGTTGGCGGCGTGGAAGCGTTCGGTCAGTTCGCGGTAGTCGAACACGTCACCGTTGCTCGCCGGGTATTGCAGCAGCGCGCCGAAGAACGGCGTCACGTCGCTCAGTTCGCGCTCGTCGCCGACCACAACGTCGATGCCCAGTGGCTCGGCACGGGTGCGCAGGACGTCGAGGGTTTGCGGGTGGCAATGCACGGAGGCGAAGAACTGGTGGCTGCCTTTGTTCTTGCTCAGGCGTTTGCAGAAGGTCATCGCTTCGGCAGCGGCAGTGGCTTCGTCGAGCAAGGAGGCGTTGGCGATCGGCAGGCCGGTGAGGTCGCTGATCAGGGTCTGGAAGTTCAGCAGCGCTTCGAGACGGCCTTGGGAAATTTCTGGCTGATACGGGGTGTAGGCGGTGTACCAGGCCGGGTTTTCCAGCAGGTTGCGCAGGATCGGCGACGGCGTGTGGGTGCCGTAGTAGCCCTGGCCGATGAAGGTTTTGAACAGCTGGTTTTTGCCGGCGATTGACTTGATCAGCGCCAGGGCGTCAGCTTCGCTGAGGCCGTCTTCCAGGCCCAGTACGCTGGTGCCCTTGATGCTGTCCGGAATCACGCTGGCGCTCAGGGCTTCCAGCGAGTCAAAGCCCAGGCTGTTGAGCATGGCTTGCTCGTCGCCGGCGCGCGGGCCGATGTGACGGGCGATGAATTCGTTGGCGGTACTTATGTTTACAACGGCAGGATTAATCTGGGTCATGTCAGTGCTCCTCAGGCTTCGGCTTGGGCTTTGATCAGGCGGTCGTAGGCGTCTTGATCCAGCAGTTGGCCGACGGCGGCGGCATCGGCAGGTTTGAAGCGGAAGAACCAGCCTTCGCCCAGCGGATCTTCGTTGACCAGTTCAGGGCTGCTGTCCAGCGCCGGGTTCACTTCCAGCACTTCACCGTCGAGCGGCATGTACACGCCGCTGGCGGCTTTCACCGATTCCACGGTGGCGGCTTCGACGCCTTTGTCGTAGGACTGCAGTTCAGGCAGCTGTACGAAAACCACGTCGCCCAAGGCGTTTTGTGCGAAAGCGGTGATACCGACTGTGACGCTGCCGTCAGCTTCGGTGCGCAGCCATTCGTGATCTTCAGTAAAACGCAACTCGCTCATGGAAACTCCTAAAGGGGCCAGACTCGTCTGGTGGACGCGATTGAATGCTTGGGCGGTGCCCTGATTTATGAGGGGTTACTTAGCAAAATCGCGGCCAATGTTATTTTTTCTTTATAAATCAATTGGTTATTTGTTTTTGCGGAAGGCTGAAAAGGGCTGGCTGTAGCGAAATCGCTACAGCACGGAGGGAAGAAAAAAGCTGAGGTGGATCAAAGCCTTGCACAGCGGTGATCAGGGGAGAGTGTAGCGATATCGTTCCGCTGTAGCGCTTTCAGTACAGATGAAGGTCGCTTTTAAAACGATTTTGGATTGGAAACCCGAATTGTAGGAGCCGGCTTGCTGGCGATGGCGTCTTCAAAATCGCCATCGCCAGCAAGCCGGCTCCTACAGATCGAGGGGTATCAGTAAGAAAGTGTTTGGGGCCAACAGTGGTCACGGCTTGTTGGGTATGCCGTACTTGCGCAGTCGATGGGCAATCGCCGTGTGGGAGGTTTGCAGGCGGTTGGCCAGTTGGCGGGTCGAGGGGTAACTGACGTAAAGTTTTTCCAGCAGGGTTTTCTCGAAGTCGTCCATGGCCTGCTCCAGGCTGTCGACGTCGTGATCGCCCTGACGCGCGACCGAGGTGCCGGCGATGTCGAGGTCGCCGATGTCCACGAGGCTGCTTTCGCAAATCGCTGCGGCGCGAAAGATCACGTTCTGCAGTTGCCGTACGTTGCCCGGCCAACGGTTGCCGAGCAAGGCCGGATAGGTGCCCGGCGCCAGGCGACAGACTGGGCGCTGGATCTGCGCACAGGCCTGCTGCATGAAATAGCGGGCCAGCAGCAGAATGTCCTGGCCGCGTTCGCGCAGCGGCGGCACTTCGACATTGAGCACGTTCAATCGATAGAACAGGTCTTCGCGAAACAGGCCTTCGCTGACCATTTTTTCCAGGTCGCGGTGGGTCGCGCTGAGAATCCGTACGTTGACCTTCACCTCGCGATCACCGCCCACGCGACGGAAGCTGCCATCGTTGAGAAAACGCAGCAACTTGGCTTGCAAGTACGGCGACATCTCACCGATTTCGTCGAGAAACACCGTGCCCTGGTTGGCCAGTTCCATCAGCCCCGGCTTGCCACCGCGTTGCGCACCGGTGAAGGCACCGGGGGCATAGCCGAACAGTTCGCTTTCGGCGAGGTTTTCCGGCAATGCCGCGCAGTTCAAGGCCAGAAACGGCGAGCTGTGCCGCGCGCTGATGGCGTGGCAGGCCCGGGCCACCAGCTCCTTGCCGGTGCCGGTTTCGCCCTGGATCAACAGCGGTGCATCGAGGGCCGCCACCCGTTGGGCGCGGACCTTGAGCGTGCGGATCACCGGCGATTCGCCGAGCAGCGCATCGAAACCTTCGGCGTGGTCGTGATGCAGGGCCGACAGTCGTTCGCCGATGCGATTGGGTTGATACAGCGTGAGCAAGGCGCCGGCGTCGGTGATTGGTGTGGCGTCCAGCAACAGGGTCTGGCCGTTGACCGTGATTTCCCGCAGCGGCAATCGAAAGCCGTGTTCGAGCAAGGCGTCGAGCAACGCCGGGTCGGCAAACAGCTCGGCGATGCTTTCGCCGGCCGGCTCGCGACCGTACAGGGCGATCAATGCCGGATTGGCCAGCAGCACTTTGCCGGCGCTGTCCAGTGCCAGCACCGGGTCGGTCATGGCCGCCAGCAATGCATCGAGCTGCAAGTGCCGGCGCTGACCGGGCAGGATGTCGACCACCGTCACCGCTTGCACGCCGCGCACGCTGAACAGCGCATCACGCAGCTCTTCGAGAACTTCCGGGCTCAGGGTCGGGGCGTCGATGTAGACGTTGGGCGGGACCATTTCCACCGCGTCCAGATTGAGATTGCGCCCACCGAGCAAGGCCAGGACTTCCTGGGTGATACCGACGCGGTCGATGAAGCTGACGTGGATACGCATGGGGCGCTTTCGGATTCTGGAGTGCGGAGGGTGGCAAGTATGCCTTGGAGCAGGGGGTAAGGTGAAATCCGGCGCAGGACTTCAGGCCAACGATGATCCCTGCGGGAGCGAGCAGGCTCGCTCCCGCAGTGGATTGTGGTCGAGCACAGCCTGTGTGTTCGGGTTATTCGAAATGCTCGGGGTTTACCGGGTCGCCGGATTTCATATTCAACTGCTGCCGAATGTCTTCAAACATCAAATCGTAATGCTTGTGGACGGAGCCGATCTGGCTGTGCGTTTTCGGTATTCCGTACTTCTCGGCGATTCTTGTGACATCCCTGGCGAAGTTGTAGGCCTCCTCCTTGGGCAGGAAGAAGGGTTCTGACATGTCCTTGCCCTGAATGTTGCCATGCATGGTGAACTGAATGCCTTTTTCACCTTTGTCATTCTTGCTGACTTCATAGTCCAGGTGAATGTTGTAGCTGACATCATCCGGGGTCAGCGCATGACGTTCGATGTGCAAGTGACCTGGATCAAACTGTGCCATAGACGTCGCTCCTTATGAGTAAGTAATGCCAGGTGTCGCGGTGCTGATGCGCGTGCCAGCCTTGCCCTGGACGATCGCTTCGATGTCGGCGAGTGAACCGATCACCGCGACTTTCCCAGTATGGCGCGCGAATTCGCAGGCTGCCTGCACCTTCGGTCCCATGGAGCCCGCGGCAAAGCCGAGTTTTTCCATTTCGTCCGGGTGTGCCTGGGTGATGGATTTCTGGGTGGGTTTGCCAAAGTCGATGTACGCGGCGTTGACGTCGGTGGCGATCACCAGCAGATCGGCTTCAAGTTGTTCGGCCAGCAGCGCCGAGCACAGGTCCTTGTCGATCACCGCCTCGACACCTTCGAGCTTGCCCGGGGATGTGTACAGGGTCGGAATGCCGCCACCGCCGGCGCAAATCACGATGCTGCCTTTTTCCAGCAGCCACTTGATCGGGCGGATTTCGAAAATGCGTTTCGGTTTGGGGCTGGCGACCACGCGACGATATTTGTCGCCGTCCGGGGCGATGGCCCAGCCCTTTTCGGCAGCGAGTTTTTCTGCTTCGGCCTTGGTGTATACCGGGCCGATGGGTTTGGTGGGATTCTGGAACGCCGGGTCTTTGGCATCGACTTCGACCTGGGTCAGCAGGGTCGCGAACGGCACTTCGAAGTCCAGCAGGTTGCCCAGTTCCTGTTCGATGATGTAGCCGATCATGCCTTCGGTTTCGGCGCCGAGCACGTCCAGCGGATAGGGCGAAACCGAAGTGTAGGCAGCAGCCTGCAACGACAGCAGGCCGACCTGCGGGCCATTGCCGTGGGCGATGACCAGTTGATTGCCGGCGTGGATCTTGGCGATCTGTTCGGTGGCGATCCGGATGTTGGCCCGCTGGTTGTCAGCGGTCATCGGCTCACCCCGGCGGAGCAGGGCGTTACCGCCCAGTGCAACGACGATACGCATGGTGCATGTCCTTCTAAACAGAGAAAAGGCAAACGACTTGATCGCACTGTCGGAACTGGCCCCTTGTGGGAGCTAGCCTGCTAGCGATTGCGATCGATCAATCCATGATGATGTTGACTGACACATTGCAATCGCTGGCAGGCCAGCTCCCACATTGACCATGTTCAGTCTGTGGGAGCCAGGTCAGCCGTTACAGGTCAGCCAGCGTCGACACCAGAATCGCCTTGATGGTGTGCATGCGGTTTTCCGCTTGCTCGAAGGCAATGCAGGCCGGCGACTCGAAGACGTCATCGGTCACTTCGATGCCGTTTTTCAGGTTCGGGTACTGCTCGGCAATCTGCTTGCCGATTTTGGTGTCGCTGTTGTGGAACGCCGGCAGGCAGTGCATGAACTTGGTGCGCGGGTTGCCGGTGGCTTTCATCAGTTCGGCGTTGACCTGGTACGGCAGCAATTGCTGGATGCGCTCGGCCCAGGCTTCCACCGGTTCACCCATGGACACCCAGACGTCGGTGTGGATGAAGTCCACGCCTTTGACGGCGGCTTTCGGGTCTTCGGTCAGCGTGATGCGGGCGCCGCTTTCTTCACCGTATTGTTTGCAGCGCGCCACCAGGTCGTCCAGAGGCCACAAGGCTTTCGGCGCGCAGATGCGCACGTCCATGCCGAGCTTGGCGCCGATCAGCAGCAGCGAGTTGCCCATGTTGTTACGCGCATCGCCGAGGTAGGCGTAGCTGATTTCGTGGATCGGTTTGTCGGCGTGCTCACGCATGGTCAACACGTCGGCGATCATTTGCGTCGGGTGGTATTCATCGGTCAAACCGTTGAACACCGGGACGCCGGCAAACTTGGCGAGCTCTTCGACGATCTCCTGTTTGAAGCCACGGTATTCGATCGCGTCGTACATGCGCCCCAGCACGCGGGCGGTGTCCTTCATGCTTTCCTTGTGGCCGATCTGCGAAGAGTTGGGGTCGATGTAGGTGACGTTGGCGCCTTGGTCATAGGCCGCGACTTCGAACGCACAACGGGTGCGGGTCGAGGTTTTTTCGAAGATCAGGGCGATGTTGTTGCCCTTGAGGTGCTGCTGTTCGGTGCCGGTGTATTTGGCGCGCTTGAGGTCGCGGGAAAGGTCGAGCAGGTAGCGCAATTCGCGAGGGGTGTGGTGTTCCAGGCTCAGCAAATTGCGGTTATGAATATTGAACGCCATTTTGGATCTCCTGAGGTGTCGGTTATCCCGTTGGCCCGCGCTTGGTAAGCGCGGGCCAAGGCTAATAGGTTAGTAGTCGATCGGGTCACGGATGATCGGGCAGGTCATGCAGTGGCCGCCGCCGCGACCGCGTCCGAGTTCGCCGGCGCTGATGGTGATGACCTCCACCCCGGCCTTGCGCAGCAGGGTATTGGTGTAGGTGTTGCGGTCGTAGCCGATGACCACGCCTGGTTCCACGGCCACCACGTTGTTGCCGTCATCCCATTGTTCGCGCTCGGCGGCGAAGCTGTTGCCGCCGGTTTCGACGACCCGCAAGGCCTTGAGATTGAGGGCCTGGGCCACGGTGTCGAGGAAGTTGGTGTCCTCGCGGCGGATGTCGATGCCGCCGGGTTTGCTCTCGTCCGGACGCAGGGTGAAGGCGACAATCTGGTTCACCACTTCCGGGAAAATCGTCACCACGTCGCGGTCGCAGAAGCTGAACACGGTGTCCAGGTGCATGGCTGCACGGGATTTCGGCAAGCCGGCGACGATGACTTTTTCCACCGCTTTGTTCTTGAACAGGTTGACCGCCAGTTGGCCGATGGCCTGGCGCGATGAACGCTCGCCCATGCCGATCAACACCACGCCATTGCCGATCGGCATCACATCGCCGCCTTCGAGGGTGGAGTTGCCGTGATCTTTGTCCGGGTCGCCGTACCAGATTTGGAAGTCGGCATTGGTGAACTCGGGGTGGAATTTATAGATGGCGGTGGTCAGCAGGGTTTCCTGGCGACGTGCCGGCCAGTACATCGGGTTGAGCGTGACGCCGCCGTAGATCCAGCAGGTGGTATCGCGGGTGAACTGGGTGTTGGGCAATGGCGGCAGGATGAAGCTGGAGTGGCCGAGGAACTCGCGGAACATCTGAATGGTCTTGCCGCCGAAACTGTCCGGCAAATCATCGGCAGAGACACCGCCAATCAGGAATTCGGCAATCTTGCGCGGCTCCAGGCTGCGCAGCCAGGAACCTGTTTCATTGATCAGGCCGAGGCCGACCGAGTCGGCGGTGATCTTGCGCTCCAGGATCCAGTCGAGCGCTTCGGGGATAGCGACGATGTCGGTCAGCAGGTTGTGCATTTCCAGCACATCGACATTGCGCTCACGCATCTTGGTGACGAAATCGAAATGGTCGCGCTTGGCCTGGGCCACCCACAGCACGTCATCAAACAGCAATTCGTCGCAGTTGTTCGGGGTCAGCCGCTGATGGGCCAGGCCGGGGGAGCAAACCATGACTTTGCGCAGTTTGCCGGCTTCGGAATGGACGCCGTACTTAACTTTTTCCTTGGTCATTTCAATGATCCTCCAGAGGACAACACAATCAAATTACAGGGTCAGGAAGCCGTCATAGAGACCGTAGGCCGCCACCAGTGCGCACACGATCACCGCTACGAAAATCAGCTTCTCGACGTTGGTGAAAACCGGTTTGTTGAGTTCCAGCTTGGCTTTGGCGAACAGGATCGCGCCGGGGGCATACAGCAGCGCCGAGAGCAGCAAGTACTTGATGCCGCCGGCATAGAGCAGCCAGATCGCGTAGATCAACGCGATGGCGCCGATGATCAGATCCTTCTGCCGGTCACCCGCCGCGCCTTCATAGGTTTCGCCGCGTACTGCCAGCAGCAGGGCATAGGCTGCCGACCACAGGTAAGGGACCAGGATCATCGAGGTGGCGAGGTAGATCAGCGACAGGTAAGTACTGGCCGAAAACAGTGTAATGATCAGGAAAATCTGGACCATGGCGTTGGTCAGCCATAGCGCATTGACCGGTACCTGGTTGGCGTTTTCCTTGCGCAGGAACGCCGGCATGGTGTGGTCCTTTGCGGCGGCGAACATGATCTCCGCGCACAGCAGCACCCACGATAACAGTGCGCCGAGCAGCGAGATGATCAGGCCGACGCTGATCAGCACCGCCCCCCACTTGCCCACCACGTGCTCCAGCACCGCCGCCATCGACGGGTTCTGCAGCTTGGCCAGTTCCGGCTGGGTCAGGATGCCCAGCGACAGCACGTTCACCAGCACCAGAATGAGCAGCACGGAGATAAAACCGATCACCGTGGCTTTACCCACATCACTGCGTTTTTCCGCACGCGCCGAGAAAATGCTCGCGCCTTCGATGCCGATGAACACCCATACGGTGACCAGCATCATGTTGCGCACCTGGTCCATCACGCTGCCCAGATCGGGGTTTTTCAGGCCCCAGATATCGGCGGTGAAGATGTCCAGTTTGAAGGCGAACACGGCAATCAAGATGAACAGCACCAACGGCACGATCTTGGCAACGGTGGTGACCAGGTTGATGAACGCGGCTTCCTTGATCCCGCGCAGTACTAGCAGGTGGACCGCCCAGAGCAGGATGGACGCGCCGATCACTGCAGCCACCGTGTTGCCTTCGCCGAAAATCGGGAAGAAGTAACCCAGGGTGCTGAACAGTAAGACGAAATAGCCGACGTTGCCCAACCAGGCACTGATCCAGTAGCCCCAGGCTGAAGAGAAACCCATGTAGTCGCCGAAGCCGGCCTTGGCGTAGGCGTAGACACCACCGTCGAGGTCAGGCTTGCGATTGGCGAGGGTCTGGAACACAAAAGCGAGGGTCAGCATGCCGACGGCGGTGATGGCCCAGCCAATCAGAATGGCGCCGACGTCGGCACTGGCCGCCATGTTCTGTGGCAAAGAAAAGATCCCTCCACCGATCATTGAGCCAACTACCAGGGCAACCAATGCACCTAGTCGAAGTTTTCCGGGAGCTTCCGACATTCCATTACTCCATTACAGGTGAAGAGGGTTAACAGCGTAGTTCTGTTTACAACTCAGTCAGCTGACATAGATCAGTACATGCCCTCGTACAGATAAAGCTTGGAGCTGTATGGCAGGCACCGGTCTATTTCCTGAAAGGCCCGTCCTAGAGGCTCTCTGTTTTTACTGCGAATGGATCCTATTGGGTGGCTTTATGACGCTAGTTCGTTTTCCTAGAGACGCAAACTTTCCCGCTCGATTAGATAAAGCAAATTGTTTTATTGACGACGCTGTTTAAAACTAATGATTATATGGACGGCAGTTTTTCATGATCCGTAAATACATGGCCTTAAATTGGCGATATCGACTATTCGTTATTACGCTTTACCTGTTTAGTTCATTGGTAACTAACCCGGTACATGCCGAGCCATTGGAGGCGCATCGATGTCGCAAACCCCGCAGAAGCTTCGCCTGAGCGCGCTGATCGCGCTGGTGGTGGGTTCAATGATTGGCGGTGGGATCTTTTCCCTGCCACAGAACATGGCCGCCCAGGCCGATGCCGGTGCGATATTGATCGGCTGGGGGATCACCGCCGTCGGCATGCTGACCCTGGCTTTCGTGTTCCAGACCCTGGCCAATCGCAAACCGGAACTGGACTCCGGGGTGTATGCCTATGCCAAGGCTGGCTTCGGCGATTACATGGGGTTTTCCTCGGCTTGGGGCTACTGGATCAGCGCCTGGCTGGGCAACGTCGGCTACTTCGTGTTGCTGTTCAGTACGCTGGGGTTTTTCTTTCCGGTTTTCGGCGAAGGCAACACGCCGATCGCCATTGCCTGTGCGTCGGTGCTGTTGTGGACGGTGCATTTTGTGGTGATGCGCGGGATCAAGGAGGCGGCGTTCATCAACCTGCTGACCACGGTGGCGAAGATCGTGCCCTTGATCATGTTTATCGTGATTGCCGCGGTGGCGTTCAAGGCCGATGTGTTCACCCGGGACATCTGGGGGCGCAGCAACCCGAGCTTCGGTAGCGTGATGGACCAGGTGCGCAACATGATGCTGGTGACGGTCTTTGTGTTTATCGGTATCGAAGGCGCCAGTGTTTATTCGGCGCGGGCGGAGAAACGTTCGGATGTGGGCCGCGCCACGGTCATCGGTTTTCTCGGTGTGTTGGCGTTGCTGGTGCTGGTCAACGTGCTGTCGCTGGGCATCATGAGCCAACCGGAGTTGGCCACCTTGCAAAACCCGTCGCTGGCGGCAGTGCTGGAGCATATCGTCGGCCCGTGGGGCGCGTTGCTGATCAGCGTGGGCCTGGCCATTTCACTGCTGGGCGCTCTGCTCTCGTGGGCGCTGCTGTGTGCCGAGATCCTGTTCGCCACGGCGAAAGACAAGACCATGCCAGCGTTCCTGACCAAGGAAAACGCCAACCATGTGCCGGTCAATGCGCTGTGGCTGACCAACGTGATGATCCAGTTGTTCCTGCTGATCACGCTGTTTTCCGCCGGCACCTACACCAGTCTGATCTACCTGGCTTCGTCGATGATTCTGGTGCCGTACCTGTGGTCGGCGGCTTACGCGGTGTTGTTGAGCGGGCGGGGTGAAACCTATGAACACGCCTCGGCAGAGCGAACCAAGGATCTGTTGATCGGCGGCGTCGCCCTGAGTTACGCGGTGTGGTTGCTGTATGCCGGCGGATTGAAATATTTGCTGCTCTCGGCATTGCTGTACGCGCCGGGGGTGATCCTGTTTGCCAAGGCCCGGCAAGAACAAGGCAAGCCTGTGTTCACGTCTATCGAGAAGGGCATATTTACTTGTGTCATCAGCGGTGCCGGGTTGGCGGCGTATGGGTTGTATAGCGGGGTGCTGAGGTTGTGAGGTTGTTGCTGATCGAGAACTTTTGTTGGTCGGTCTGGCGTCATCGCGAGCAGGCTCACTCCTACAGGGCATGCGCATAACCTGTAGCGAGCTTGCTCGCGATGGCAATCGCCCCGGTTACCACCACTGTGCGCGATGGGAACCCAACTCAGCGGCTGCCAGCGTCCACTGCAACGGCGTCCCGGTGATTTTCAGCGGCACATGCAAGCGATGCGCAGGCCCCCAGGGCGTTTGCTCAACCAGCATTCCCTGATCGCGTTCATCCTCCGCCCGTAACGGCTCGTCAATGCCGCGACCCTTCTCGATCAACAGCTTCGCGGTGCGCGCCAACGACAGTCGCGCCGATCCACCCTGGCCGTTGCTCAAGCGCCCCGTCAGCAGCTTGATCGCACTGGCTGCCATCAAATACCCGGTGGCGTGATCGAGCGCCTGAACTGGCAATGGCGTCGGTTTATCCGCCAGTTTCCAGCGCATGCCGGCCTCGGCAATTCCGCTGCTCATCTGCACCAGGCTGTCGAAGCCGCGCCGATGCTGCCACGGGCCGCTCCAGCCGTAGGCATTGAGGCTGACGTCGATCAGGCCGGGGGCCAGTGCTTGCCGTTCGCTCAGACCGTAGCCCAGCCGTTCGAGGGCATCGGCGCGGTAGCCGTGAAGGACGATGTCGGCGTCCTTGAGCAGGCTTTCGAACAGCGTACGGTCCGCTTTATCGTGCAGGTCCAGGCGAGCACAGCGTTTGCCCAGGGTCATCTCCGGCACCACGCCCGGCTCGTTCCAGGTTGGCGGGTCGATGCGCAAAACGTCGGCACCCAGACCGGCGAGAAACCGGCTGGCGACCGGGCCGGCGAGCACGCGGGTCAAGTCCAGCACCTTGATCCCGGCCAGGGGTTGCGCGACCGAGCCTTGCCAGACGGTGCCGTCATGGCTGCCGTGATGGCCGAACTGAATCAGCGGTTCTGCGTTTACCGCCCGGCCTTGGGGATGTGCCTGCCACTGTTCCCAGGTGCGCATTTCGGCGGCACAACCACCGGCGTCGACCACGGCTTGTTCCAGATCGCTCTTGGCCCATTGCGCGACTTTGCTCGCCATCGCCGCACGGTCGGAGCTGGCGCCAAGCACGGATTGCGCCGCAGCACGGTGATGAGGAGCATTGGTGTGCAGGCGGATCCAGCCATCCTTGGCCGCGTAATCACCGGCAATCGGGTCCCACAGCGGCGGAACGCTCCAGCCGACCGGGCGGATCGAACTGGAGAACCAGAACGAGGCCAGGCGTCGGTCGACTTCAATGGCGGGCAGGCGGCCGGTTTGTTGATTGAGCAATTCGCTGACAGCCTGTCCGGCAGCCCCGATGCTGGCGCAGGCCAGGTCGGTGACAGCAAATGCCGAGGGCAGGGCGCCGGTGGCGGTCAGGGGTATTGGCGTGTGTGGCAAGCCAAGTGCGGCTTGAATGGACGTGAGTAAATCAGTCATCGAAGGCCCTCCGGAACGAGAGGGCAGCATAGAGCATAAGATCAAAAGATCGCATCCCGCGACAGCCTCTGCATAGATGGATGTAGGGGCTGCCTCAGGCTGCGATCTTTTAAACGTCAGACCCGGAACTGATCCATCAACTTCATTTGATGGGTCGTCAGCGAGTTGAGCTGGCTGCTGATCTGCGCCGATTCAGTCGCCTGCCCGGTCAGGGTTTCGGTAACGGTGCGGATCGCCGAAACGTTGCGGTTGACCTCTTCGGCCACGGCGCTCTGTTGTTCGGCGGCGCTGGCGATTTGCAGGTTCATGTCGCTGATCACGGTGACCGCGTCGCTGATTTTGCTCAAGGCCTGCACCGCCTGCTGGATCTGCCCGGCGTTGCTGTGGGCCTGAGTCTGGCTTGAATGCATGGTGGCGACCACGCCGCGGGTGCCGCTCTGGATGCGTTCGATCACCAGGCGAATTTCTTCCACAGAGTCCTGGGTGCGCTTGGCCAGGTTACGCACTTCGTCAGCCACCACCGCAAAGCCACGACCGCTCTCGCCGGCGCGGGCAGCTTCAATGGCTGCGTTGAGCGCCAGGAGGTTGGTTTGTTCGGCGATGCTGCGGATCACTTCCAGCACGGAACCGATCTGCTCGCTGTTGACCGCCAAGGCCTCAACCTCGGTTACGGCCTTGCTCACTTCGTCGGCCAGTTGATTGATGTCGCGGGTGCTGCGTTCGATGATTTGCATGCCGTCGCGGGCCGACTGATCGGCGCCTTTGGCGGCGTTTGCCGCGTTCGACGCACTGTTGGCGACGTCGTGGGCGGTGGCACTCATCTCGTTGGAGGCCGTAGCGACCTGGTCGATTTCACGGAACTGCACCTGCATGCCTTCGCTGGTCTGGCGGGCGATTTCCGAAGACTGGTCAGCGGTGCCGCGTGCGTCGGTGATGCTTTGCTTGATCTGCGCGATGGTCGGTTGCAACTTGTCGAGGAAACGGTTGAACCAGCTGACCAGCTCACCGAGTTCGTCTTTCTTGCCGTAGTGCAGGCGTTGGGTCAGGTCGCCGTCGCCGCTGGCAATCGCCTTGAGCATGTCGGCCACGCTGTTGATCGGCCGGGTCACGCCCGAAGCGGTGAGCCAGATCAGCAGCAAGCCGATGAGGCCGGCAATGATCGCCACCACAATGGCTTTGATCGTGCCACTTTGCTGGGCATCGTCGAGCACCGCTTGCAGCTTGACCGAGTCCGCCAGCAACACTTGTTTGGGCAGATCGATCACCACGCCCCAGGCCTTGGAATCGGCGATCGGGCTGACCGGGTAAACCGCGCGGATCAGGTCGCCCTGCTGGAGGATCTTCGGGGTGCCGGCACTGAGCAATTGCAGGACATCCTTGCCTTCTGCGCCCAGGGTCTCGCCGATGTTTTTGCCCACGTTACTGGCGTCAGCGCTGTAGGCCGCCAACACGCCCGTGCCGGAGACGATCAGCATGTGCCCGGCGCTGCTGAACAGTTCACGCTGGGAGTCGACCGCTGCCGCTTGCAGGGCGTCGAGCGCGATGTCGATACCGACCACACCGATGGATTTGCCCTCCACCAGCAGGGGTACGGAAATGGTGGTCATCAACACTTCTTTGTTGCCGACGGTATCGGCATAAGGGTCGAGCAGGCAGGTCCGTTTGCTGTCGCGAGGGCAGGTGTACCAAACGTTGTAGGGCGTACCGCTGAGGTTCAGGGTGGTTTTGGTCATGTCCTCTTCGACCATGATCGTGTTCAGCGCTTCACCCCCGGCACGGCTCCAGTAAGTGGCGAAGCGACCCGCCTCGTTGGACTGACGGGCCGCGTCATTGGCGAACTCACTGTCCTTGCCGTCCAGGCCATTGGGTTCGAACGCCAGCCAGATCCCTAGCACTTTGCTGTTGCGCTCGAAAGCGGTTTTCAGCGTCTGGTTCAGATCCTCGCGTAACGCGCCGGCTTCAAGCGAACGCTTGGTGGCCTGGGTGCGCATGTCGAGGATCTGGTCCGCGAGGGCGGTCACCACGGTCTGGGTTTCGCCGAATGTCTTCTGCACCCGCACGGCTTGTTCGGCGGCTTTGGCCTGGAGCAGGTTCTGCACACTGTCGGTGAGCATTCTGCTGCTGGAGTCGCTGACCAGCGCATCGTTCTGATTGGTCTGGTAGAAGTTCATGCCCACGATCAACGTGACCACGCCGAGCAGGCACAGACCGGAGAGCAGAACGATTTTCAGGCGGATGGAGAGTGAGTCGAACATAGGGCGAACTCGCGAATGGATGAAAGGTTGGCTGTGAGCCGCAGCGGCTCGATTCGCCAAATCCATTTAGCGCCATTCAATCCACATCGGCGTGGGGGCGAGATTGCATGAGGGGCATGCCGACGAACGGTCATGGTTAAACGTTTGCGCGGGGAAATGTGCCGCAAAGGCGCGTAAAAACGGGGAAGTTACGGGTGCTGCCGCAGTGATTCCGGGCGCGACCAGATCCACAAGTTGCCCATTCCCATCCCGACAATCGCCAGATAAACCGGCCAGCCATGGTCGAGCATCACGAGCATGAGGCCTGCACAAAACATCATGCTGACCGTGGCGCTGATTTTTGCCCGGCGCGCGATGATTCTGCCGTTGCGCCAGTTACTGAGGATGGGACCGAACAGCCGATGGTTTTCCAGCCAGGCACTCAGGCGTGGCGAACTCTTGGTCGCAGCCCAGGCGGCCAGCAGGATGAATTCGGTGGTCGGCAGACCGGGGATCACGATGGCGATCAGGCCGATGCCGAGGCTGACGTAGGCCAGCAGGCCGAAGAGGAGGCGGGAGAGTTTGGAGGCGGCGGGCATGGGCTCAGGGGGCGTGTGTGAAACAGATTGGTACGGTGCAGACTGACTCGATCCCTTGTGGGAGCGAGCCTGCTCGCGATGACGGGCTGACATTCAATAGAGATCTTGAGTGTAAGACCGCTTTCGCGAGCAGGCTCGCTCCCACAGGGTATCGGTGTTGAATCAGGCCGGTTCGGCAGCTGTCGAGTAAGCCTGCTCCAACAACACCGTGAACCGGTTGAACGCATCGATCGCGCCCTTATCCAGCTCGGTTTCTTCCTCTGCGCTGAACTCGAGTTCATCGAGGGTTTTGACGAAGCTTTTCCAGCCTTGCGCGCGACCGCCGGCCGGTTCGCCCAGGTGACGGGCGCCAAAGGATTCGCTCAAACCCAGGCCTGTCGCACGCTTGATCAGGAACGCTGCACCCAGCTTCGAGCCCTCGGAAACGAACAGCCAGCCCAGCGCTTCGGCCTTGCTCGGGTTGTTCACAGCACCTGCCACCAGCGCTGGAACTTCAGTGTCCAGGTCCGCCAGGTCGGCTTTGGCCGCTTCGGCACGGCAGCGAGCAGGCAAGTCCGGGACGATGGCGATCAGTTCTGCATCGTTGTACAGCGACACCAGTTCCGACTGGAACAGGTATTGCGCTACGACGAAGCGGGCGAAGTTGGCTTGGGTTTCAAATGGCGCGTGGGCTTTGACCAGGGCATCGAGTCGGGTGTGTGGCTCGTGGGTGATCTGGTTCAAGCGTTGTGAACGCAGACTGGGGCGTTGAGCGGTGTCCTGAGTAGTCATGACAAATCCTTTGGCGGAAAAAGAGGCACTTGGTAACGAGACGAATCAGCACGGGGCGGACAGTAAAAAAACGTCACTGCGCCGCTGTCTCAAGCCGCGCAGTGGGGTGCGTCCGGTCAGATATCCCAGATCAGGTTGACCGCGAAGTTGCGACCCGGCTGGGTCAGGCGATCAAGGTTGGCCGGTTGCGTCACCGAGGCTTCGCCGACATTGTCGTAGCCGCGCACGTCATCCCACAGCCAGTACTTCTTGTCGGTCAGGTTGTAGATGCCGCCGCTGAGGGTGACGTCGTTGGTTACCTTGTAGAACCCGGTCAGGTCGAGGATGCCGAAGCCAGGCGTCTTGAACTGGCTGCTGACGCCGTCCGGCGACTTGAAGTTGCTGTCGTCGACGCGGTCCTTCTTTTTCACCAGGGTCCAGCTGAGCAAGCTGCCGTAGTTATCCTGGTCGTAACCGAGACCAAACACGCCGGTCAGCGGGTTGACGCTATTGATCGGCTCGCCGTTGTCGTTGTTGCGACCGTAGGCATAGGCCACCGAGCCCTGGGTGTAGAGGCCTTGCGGAGCGCCGAAGGCTTCGAGGTTCAGACGACCCTTGATTTCCGCGCCCTTGATGGTGGCGTGCTTGATGTTGGCGCTCTGGAAGGTCGGTTGGTCATAGCCCGGGGTGACAGCGTCTTCATTAATGAAGTCGCGGTACTTGTTGTAAAACACCGCCATCTCGAATGAGCCCTGCTCGAAGTTGCCGCGCAGGCCAGTCTCGT
This sequence comes from Pseudomonas sp. TNT2022 ID1044, assembly GCF_028656895.1. Taxonomy (NCBI): domain Bacteria; kingdom Pseudomonadati; phylum Pseudomonadota; class Gammaproteobacteria; order Pseudomonadales; family Pseudomonadaceae; genus Pseudomonas; species Pseudomonas sp. TNT2022 ID1044. The sequence continues at coordinate 240,121 of NZ_JAMDHB010000017.1, forward strand.
AGCTTTGGCTTTTTTCCGGTTCCAGGTCCGGGTTCGGTTCCACACTGTAGCCGGCGGCGGTGTTATCGAAACGCCCGTACAACGCCTTCGCGGTCGGGGTGCGGAAGCCTTCGGCGTACTGGCCATACCAGGTGTAGTTTTCGGTCAGGGCGTAGGTCAGGCCGAACTTGGGCGAGACTTTGTGCCAGGTCTTGTTCTCATCGCTGACGGTGCCACGACCATCGGCCGAGACGGTGTTGAGGAATTCCTCGGTGACGTCAGGTTTGAGTTGGGTGTAGTCGTAGCGCAGACCTGGCACGAAGGTCCAGTCGTTCCAGCTGATCTGGTCCTGGGCGAAGACGCTGTAGGTGTTGATGGTCGGGTCCGGGAAGTCAGAGGACTTCTTCAGCACGTCTGTTGCGCTGGTGGCACCGATGGCGGTGCAGCCGCGACCGATTGCCAGGCAGGTGCCGTTGCCGCTGCGCGAACCGGTGACTTTCTGTTGCTTGAGGGTGGTGCCGTACGTCAGCAGGTGCTCGGTATCGGCGATGCTGAAGGCTTTATCCAGTTGTGCGTCGAAGACCCACTGTTTCTCTTCGTAGATCGTGTCCCGGGTCCGCAATACCTTGCGGGTGATCGGGAAGTAGACTTCCTCAGTGCTCTGATCGGTCTTGGCGACCTGGTGGTTGAGGCTCCACTTGACGTTATCTGCCAGCAGGCTGTCGAGGGCGAAGCTGTGTTCCAGGCCGAAGCGTTCACGGGTAATGGTGTCGTTACCGGTACGCGACTGGTACATGCCACCGGGCAGGACGCTGTCGGGGATGGTCGGGGCGCCCGCGAAGTAAGGTCCGCCATAGGCACTTTTCAGATCGGTATCGCGATCGTCCTTGTACTTCTCGTAGGTCAGGCCCAGGCGGGCGTCGTCCTTGTAGTTCCAGCCGACCTTGGCCAGCACGTTGCTGGTGCGCACGTCTTCCGGGTTGGCAGCGGTGCGGGTCAGGCCGGTGCTGTTGTTGCTGCCGTAGGATTCGGTTTCGTGACCGTCACGCTGGCTGTAATGCAGCAGGCCGTCGAACTGATCGGCACGACCGGCGATGGTGGCGGATTTGAGCCAGCTCTCGTCAGCGGAGCTGTAACCGGTTTTCAGGCGTGCACCGACGTCCTGGCCAGGTTTGATGATGTCGTCCGGGTCGAGCGTGAAATAGCTGACCGCGCCACCGATGGCGTTGCTGCCGTAGAGCACCGAAGCCGGGCCGCGCAGGATCTCCACGCGTTTGATGATTTCCGGGTCGACGTAGTTGCGCTGGGTCTTGGCATACGGGCCGTTGAAGAAACCGTTGGGGACCTCCACCCCGTCAATCTGGGTCAATACCCGGTTACCGTCGATGCCGCGGATGTTGTAGCCGCTGATTCCGCCGCGGGTCCCGGCACCGCCCACGGAAACGCCCGGCTCGTAACGCACCAGATCCTTGATGGTATTGACGTTGTTGCGGTCCAGTTCTTCGCGCGTGTGGACGGTGACGGTGCTGGGCACGCTGTCCACCGATTGTTCCTGGCGGGTGGCGCTGATGGTGGTCTGTTGCAGGTTGAGCGCGCTACCGGTGAGGCGACGTTCGAGCACGATGTTGTTGTTACCCAGTTTGCGATAGCTCAGGTTGGTCCCCACCAACAGGCGATCCAGGGCTTTTTCCGCAGGCAATGACCCGTTTACACCCGGCGAGGCGACGCCTTGCGCGAGCTCTGCCGGCAAGCCGACCTGCCAGCCTGTCACGGTGGTAAAGGCATTGAGTGCCGAGACCAGCGGCTGAGGCGCGATGGTGAACGCGTAGTCACCCATTTTGCGGGTCTGCTGTTCGGCGGCGGTGGCCGCCATCAGGGGGGCAGCACCGGCCATGAGAATGGCGGCGGTCAAAAGCGACAGCACGCGGGAAGGTGAAGAGGACTGGCGGGTAAGGCGAGAGGACATCGATAGCGCTCCGTGTCGCACGAATCTTTATAGGTGCTGATTGGCAGGTTTAGATGCGAATCAATTGCATTGGCTATAACGAGACGAACGGGAAACGGTTATCGAGTAAAAATAATTCTCATTCAGTTCAGAATCACCAGCGCCGGGAATTCCTTCACCCGTGCGGAAGTGATGTGAGCCAGCGAGCGAACCACGTCCAGCGGCTGATCGAGCCGGTAATTGCCGGTCACGGCAACATCGGCCAGCTGTTCGTTGTTATTGATGATCCAGCCCGGATAGTAACGACCCAGTTCCGCGAGCACCTGGCTCAGCGGGCAGTTTTCAAACACCAGGCGACCCTGGACCCAGGCCAGGTCGGTGGCGGCATCCAGTTTGGCCGGGCGGTCGAAGCCGTTGGGGCCGATACGGATACTTTCCCCGGCGGTCAGGCGGACCCGTGCGTCGTCACGGGTGGCGCGCAGGTCGACATCGCCGCGCTGCACGCGAACCTGCGTCACGCCATCAAGATAACGCACGGCAAATGCCGTATCGCGAACGCTGGCGGTGACCAGGCCCGCGTTGATTTCGAGCGGTTGACCACGATGGGGCTGCACCTCGAAGAACGCCTCGCCCTGATACAGACGCGCTACGCGTTGCTTGTCGTTGATGGTGCTGGAGAACGCCGAGTTGGTGTTGAGCAGGACTTTCGAGCCGTCCTCCAGTTGCAGGCGCTGGCGTTCGCCAACCACGGTCAGGTGGTCGGCTTGCAGGCGCATGGGCAGATTGCTGAAGCTGAACAAGCCAAGGATCAGCACGGCGGCGGTGGCCAACGGTTTCCAGTGCGGGCGCAGACGTGACAGTACGCTGACTTTGGCCGGGCGGGCCGCCAGGCTTTGCGCGCATTGCGTGACTTGCGGGCCGTTCCAGATCGCCTGGGCCTTGGCGAATGCGTCGGCATGCGCCGGGTCCGCCGCGAGCCATGTATGGAACTGGCGCGTTTGTTCTTCGCTCGGGCTGTCCAGCACGATCAGCCAGTCCAGGGCCTGGTCCATCGCGTCTGCAGCAGCCTGCGCCGGTGAGGGCGAAGGGGAGCGGTGGGTGTCCGTCACGGTGTTTCCTCGGCAGTGTCTACGCACGGCTGTTTTTTTAGTGAAGCTAAAAAGAGCGGCAAGGGTAGCCCTGATGAGCAAAACCGTCGAGCCGCGGCCGACTCAGCGGCCGTTTGACCGCTCGGCTACGCCGATACAAATCGTCATGATCAGTTTCAGCTCCTTCTGCACCGTGCTCAGCGAAACGCCGAGTTTTTCAGCGATCTCAAGATAGCTGTGACCGTGCAGGCGGCTGAGGATGAAAATCTGCTGCTGGCGGGGGCTGAGTTGACTGAGGCGCACGTTCAGACGCTCGAGCAGTTGTTCGGCATGGGCGGCGTCTTCGGCGCTGCTGGCGGGCGCGGCAACGCTTTGCACCACTTCCACTGGCACGTCTTCGACCATGGTCCGCGAATGGATGCGTCGCGCACGCAAATGGTCCAGTGCCAGATTGCGGGCGGTCTGGAAGACAAAGGGTTCAAGATGATCGATAGCCCGTTCACTCAGCGCGCGCGTGACTCGCAAGTAGGTCTCCTGCAAGAGGTCTTCGGCGGTGCTGTGATTGTTGACCATCCGCTCCAGCGTGCGCAGCAGAGAGACCCGCTGGGTGATGAAGACGTCGTTGAAGCGCGATTGACTCACGGGAGGCCCTGATCCATTTTGAGCGAATGATAATGCTTATCATCCGCTCGTATGGTCAAGTACTGATTTGTGAAGGGTTATGCGCGACCCTGCAAGTAGGTGGCGTAATCGGGAATACGGTGCGAGTGCGCCTGCTCCATCATCGGGCTGCTGAGCAGGTAGTCGGCGCTGCATTCGTTGCACGCCACCGGAATGTTCCACACCGCCGCGACCCGCAGCAGCGCCTTGATGTCCGGGTCGTGTGGTTGCGGTTCGAACGGGTCCCAGAAGAACACCAGCATGTCGACCCGTTGCTCGGCGATTCGCCCGCCGAGCTGTTGGTCACCGCCCAACGGGCCGCTGATCATGCTTTCTACCGGCAGGTCGAGACGTTGTTGCAATAACAAACCCGTGGTGCCGGTGGCGACGAGTTCATGCCGGGCGAGGCGGTCTTTCTGCCGCTCGGCCCAGTCCAGCAGAAACATCTTGCAGTGGTCATGGGCGACCAGGGCGATACGCTTGCGCGCGGCCATGGTTTTTTGCGTAAAGCTGATACCGATCATGGGCTGTTCCACAGGCGATTCCGAGGACGCCATCGTCAGCAAGCCGGCGTCTACAAGGTTGCGTCGAATGCAAATCCTGCAGGAGCCGGCTTGTTGGCGGGAGCGGTCTTATGTCCGCACGCTTATTCGGCGTTGCACAACGCCAGGCAGTTATCGAGCATGCGGTTGGAGAAGCCCCACTCGTTGTCGTACCAGGCCAGTACCTTGAGCAGCTTGCCGCTGGACTTGGTGTGATTGGCGTCGAAGATCGACGACAGCGGATTGTGGTTGAAGTCGCTGGAGACCAGCGGCAGGGTGTTGTAACCGAGAATCTTCGAATGCTGGCTGGCTTGTTTCAGGAGCGCGTTGACTTCATCGGCCGATGCTTCACGCTTGAGCTGCACGGTCAGGTCCACCAGCGATACGTTGATCACCGGTACGCGCACGGCCATGCCGGTCAGTTTGCCGGCCAGTTCCGGCAACACCAGGCCCACCGCTTCAGCGGCGCCGGTCTTGCTCGGGATCATGTTCTGGGTAGCCGAACGGGCGCGGTACGGGTCGGTGTGGTAAACGTCCGTCAGGTTCTGGTCGTTGGTGTAGGCGTGAATGGTGGTCATCAAGCCGCTTTCGATGCCCAACTCGCGGTGCAGCACCTGGGCCACCGGGGCCAGGCAGTTGGTGGTGCACGATGCGTTGGAAATAATCTGGTGCGACTGGCGCAGAATGTCGTGGTTGACGCCATACACCACCGTCGCGTCGGCGCCTTTGGCCGGGGCCGAGATGATGACTTTGCGTGCGCCGGCCGTAATATGCGCGGCGGCTTTGGCACGGTCGGTGAACAGGCCGGTGCATTCGAACACCACATCAATCTTCTCCGCGGCCCATGGCAGGTCGGCCGGGTTGCGAATCGCACTGACGGCAATGCGGTCACCATTGACGGTCAGGCTTTCCTGATCGTGCTGGACATCGGCGTCGAACGTGCCATGAACGGTGTCGTACTTGAGCAAGTGCGCGTTGATTGCACTGTCTCCCAGATCGTTGATGGCGACGATCTGCAGATCCTGACGGTAGCCCTGGGTATAGAGTGCGCGCAGGACGTTACGGCCGATTCGGCCAAAACCATTGATTGCGATTCGAAGAGTCATTTATCAGCGCTACCGTCGTTTTGTTGTTGGAATTACAAGATTATTCGCAAAAAAATAGAAAACAAGCCTTTTTGATGGCAATATTTTATTCAATCTACAACGAGTGACCTGAATCAACTGGTCCAACCGATCAAAAAAACCGTCTGTCATCCCATCGACACCGGCCTTTGATCAGCATAGACAATCAGGTCGCCACATCCGTTAGCCTGGAGTTCTACACATGCATCCCCGCGTCCTTGAGGTCACCGAACGGCTTATCGCCCGCAGTCGCGCCACGCGTGAGGCTTACCTTGCACTGATTCGCGGTGCGGCCAGCGACGGTCCGATGCGCGGCAAGCTGCAATGCGCCAACTTTGCCCACGGCGTGGCCGGTTGTGGCAGCGACGACAAGAACAGTCTGCGGATGATGAACTCCGCAAACATTGCAATTGTTTCGTCATATAACGACATGCTCTCGGCGCACCAGCCGTACGAAGTCTTCCCTGAACTGATCAAGAAAGCCCTGCGCGAAATCGGCTCTGTCGGCCAGTTCGCCGGCGGTACGCCGGCCATGTGCGATGGCGTGACCCAGGGCGAGCCGGGCATGGAGCTGAGCCTGCCGAGCCGTGAAGTGATCGCGCTGTCCACGGCGGTGGCGCTGTCCCACAACATGTTCGACGGCGCGCTGATGCTCGGCATCTGCGACAAGATCGTCCCGGGCCTGATGATGGGTGCGTTGCGTTTCGGTCATCTGCCGATGATTTTTGTGCCGGGTGGACCGATGGTCTCGGGCATTTCCAACAAGCAAAAAGCCGACGTGCGCCAGCGTTACGCCGAAGGCAAGGCCAGCCGCGAAGAGCTGCTGGAGTCGGAAATGAACTCGTATCACAGCCCCGGCACCTGCACCTTCTACGGCACCGCCAACACTAACCAGTTGCTGATGGAAGTCATGGGCCTGCACTTGCCGGGCGCTTCCTTCGTCAATCCGAATACGCCGTTGCGTGACGCCCTGACCCGCGAAGCGGCGCATCAGGTGACGCGAATTACCAAACAGAATGGCGACTACCTGCCGATCGGTGAAATCGTCGACGAGCGCTCGCTGGTCAACTCCATCGTGGCGCTGCATGCCACCGGCGGCTCGACCAACCACACCCTGCACATGCCGGCCATCGCCATGGCGGCGGGCATTCAACTGACCTGGCAAGACATGGCCGACCTCTCCGAAGTCGTGCCGACCCTGAGCCACGTCTACCCGAACGGCAAAGCCGACATCAACCACTTCCAGGCGGCGGGCGGCATGTCGTTCCTGATCCGCGAACTGCTGGAAGCCGGGCTGCTCCACGAAAACGTCAACACCGTGCTGGGGCATGGCCTGAGCCGCTACACCATGGAGCCGTTCCTCGATAACGGCGAACTGGTGTGGCGTGAGGGCGTGACCGAAAGCCTCGACGAAAGCATCCTGCGTCCGGTCGCCCGCGCGTTCTCGGCAGAGGGCGGCTTGCGGGTGATGGAAGGCAACCTCGGTCGCGGCGTGATGAAGGTGTCCGCTGTGGCTCTGGAAAACCAGATCGTCGAAGCGCCGGCCATGGTGTTCCAGGATCAGCAAGACCTGGCCGATGCGTTCAAGGCCGGTTTGCTGGAGAAAGATTTCGTGGCGGTGATGCGCTTCCAGGGCCCGCGCTCCAACGGCATGCCGGAACTGCACAAGATGACGCCGTTCCTCGGTGTGCTGCAGGATCGTGGCTTCAAAGTCGCACTGGTGACGGACGGGCGCATGTCCGGCGCCTCGGGGAAAATCCCGGCGGCCATTCACGTCAGCCCCGAAGCTTATGTTGGTGGCGCTTTGGCGCGGGTGCAAGAGGGCGATATCATCCGCGTCGATGGCGTCAAAGGCACCCTGGAGCTTAAGGTGGACGCCGAAGAATTCGCAGCGCGCGAGCCGGCCAAAGGCCTGTTGGGCAACAACATCGGTACCGGTCGCGAACTGTTTGGTTTCATGCGCATGGCCTTCAGCTCCGCAGAGCAGGGCGCCAGCGCCTTTACTTCTGCCCTGGAGACGCTTAATTGAAACTGGCTTTGGTCGGTGACATCGGTGGGACCAACGCACGGTTTGCGTTGTGGAAAAACCAGCAGCTGGAATCGGTCCAGGTGCTGGCGACGGCCGACCATGCCAGCCCGGAGGAGGCGATCAGTCTCTACCTGAGCGGGCTCGGTCTGGCGCCGGGGGCTATCGGTTCGGTGTGCCTGTCGGTGGCCGGCCCGGTGAGCGGCGACGAATTCAAGTTCACCAACAATCACTGGCGCCTTAGCCGCAAGGGTTTCTGCCAGACCTTGCAGGTGGATCGGCTGTTACTGGTCAACGATTTCTCGGCCATGGCGTTGGGCATGACCCGTTTGCAGCCCGGCGAATTTCGCGTGGTTTGCGAAGGCACGCCGGAGCCCTTGCGCCCGGCGGTGGTGATCGGCCCGGGCACGGGGTTGGGCGTCGGTACGCTGCTCGATCTGGGCGAAGGCCGGTTTGCCGCGTTGCCGGGGGAGGGCGGTCACGTCGACTTGCCGCTGAGCAGTCCACGCGAGACTCAACTGTGGCAACACCTTTTCAATGAGATCGGCCATGTCAGCGCTGAGACGGCGTTGAGCGGTGGCGGTTTGCCTCGGGTTTACCGGGCGATCTGTGCGGTGGATGGGCATGAACCTGTGCTTGAAACGCCGGAAGCGATCACCGCTGCCGGGCTGGCGGGCGACCCGATTGCCCTGGAAGTGCTTGAGCAGTTCAGCTGCTGGCTCGGTCGTGTGGCGGGCAACAACGTGCTGACAACGGGTGGGCGCGGTGGCGTGTATATCGTTGGCGGAGTGATTCCACGCTTTGCCGATTTCTTCCTCGAAAGTGGTTTCGCAAGGTGCTTTGCCGACAAGGGTTGCATGAGCGATTACTTCAAGGGGATTCCGGTGTGGCTGGTGACGGCGCCGTATTCGGGGTTGATGGGGGCGGGAGTGGCACTCGACCAGGCTTGAGACCGCCTCGCCTTCATCGCTGGCAAGCCAGCTCCCACAGGTTTTGTGAACGACACAGACCCTTGTAGGCGCTGGCTTGCCAGCGATGAGGCCGGAACAGGCAACAAATATCCAAGGTTCATCAGGCATAATCCGCCCAATTCAAACAACAAGGACGCCTTCCTGTGAGCTCAGTCAACAAGTCGATTTTGTTGGTCGATGACGATCAAGAGATACGCGAGTTGCTGGACACCTACCTGACCCGCGCCGGGTTTCAGGTGCGTACTACACCCGACGGGGCCGGTTTTCGCCAGGCTTTGAACGACGAGCCGAGTGACCTGGTGATCCTTGATGTGATGCTGCCGGACGAAGACGGTTTCAGTTTGTGTCGCTGGATTCGTCAGCACCCGCGCCGGGCTCAGGTGCCGATCATCATGCTCACTGCCAGCTCCGATGAGGCCGACAGGGTCATCGGCCTGGAGTTGGGTGCGGACGACTACCTCGGCAAACCTTTCAGCCCCCGTGAATTGCAGGCACGCATCAAAGCGTTGCTGCGCCGGGCTCAGTTCGGTCAGGAGCGTTCCGGTGGTGAAGTGCTGTCCTTCGATGACTGGCGGCTGGACATGGTCAGCCACCGGTTGTTTCACATCGACGGCGAAGAGGTGATTCTGTCCGGCGCCGATTTCGCCTTGCTGAAACTGTTCCTCGATCATCCGCAGGAAATCCTCGACCGCGACACTATCGGCAATGCCACCCGTGGTCGTGAACTGATGCCGCTCGATCGTATTGTCGACATGGCAGTGAGCCGATTGCGCCAGCGCCTGCGCGACACGGAAAAACCGCCGCGGTTGATCCGTACCGTGCGCGGCAGTGGCTATCAACTGGCCGCCAATGTGATTGCCGGCAATGGTCACTGAGTTCCTGCGCAAACTCGCAGGGCGCGTGCCGGTGCCGCGTTCGTTGCTGGGGCGCATGTTGCTGCTGACGCTGCTGGCGGTGCTGTTCGCCCAGACATTGTCGAGCGTGATCTGGGTCTCGCAACTGCGTGCCACCCAGCTTGAGGGGCTGGTCACCAGTGCCCGCAGCCTCGCCCATTCGATGACCGCCAGCGTCAGTTATTTCCGCTCGTTGCCGGTGGCCTATCGACCGCTGGTGCTCGATCAACTGCGCAGCATGGGCGGGACGCGGTTCGTGGTCACGCTCAACGACAAACCCCTTGGCATGGAAGTGCTGCCGGTGACGCCGCGCAAAGCGGCGGTGATGAAGGCAGTGGACGAAGTGTTGCGCCAGTCATTGGGCCATGACACCGATATTTCGGTGTCTTTTGTCAGCCCCGAAGACCTGCGGATTTTCAATGCGGGCTTGAAGCTCGATGAGCTGCCACGCTCCTGGGCGCATTACGCGCTGACCCTGGAACCGGTCAACCCGCCTGTACTGGTGACCCAGATCCAGATGGCGCCGGGCGAATGGCTGTACATTGCCTCGCTGTTGCCCGAACCCTACACCAGTCTTGAAGAGCAAGGCCTGCCATCGCAGCAGGTGTGGTTCATCGTCCTCACCAGCGGTTTCCTGCTGTTGTTCATCGGCTTGCTGGTGCATTGGCAGAGCCGTCCACTCAAGCGTCTGGCGCGGGCGGCGCGGGATCTGTCGTTGGGGGCCGACGTCGAACCGGTGGCCGAGGGCGGTGGCAGTGAAGTGGTCGAGGTGGGGCGCGCCTTCAACACCATGCGCGATCGCATCAGCCGTTACCTGACCGAGCGCAGCCAGTTGTTCAGCGCGATTTCCCACGACCTGCGCACACCGATCACGCGCTTGCGCCTGCGCGTTGAACTGCTCGAGGACGAAACCCTGCAAGCCAAGTTTGGCCGCGATCTGGATGAGCTGGAGTTGCTGGTCAAAGGCGCGCTGCAATGCGTGAAGGACACCGACATCCACGAGAACATCGAACCGGTGGATCTCAATCACGTGCTCGACTGCCTGGTGGAACCGTACCTGGCGCCGAACGGCAATGGGCGCGTGACCCAGCAGGGGCGGGCGCTGGCGGCGTACCCCGGCAAACCGCTGGCGCTCAAGCGCTGCATCGGCAACCTGATCGACAACGCCCTCAAGTACGGGCAGAACGCGCACCTGCACATCGACGATGACGACAGCGCATTCGTGCTGCACGTTGACGATGAAGGACCGGGTGTTCCGGAGCAACGGCTGGAGCAGGTGTTCGAGCCGCACTTCCGGTTGGCCGGGCAGCAGCAGGGTTATGGTTTGGGGTTGGGAATTGCGCGCAATATTGCCCATAGCCATGGTGGTGAAGTCAGTTTGCAGAATTTGCGTGAAGGCGGGTTACGGGTGACTTTGCAGTTGCCGCGATCGCTTGATTAATGCTGACCCTGTGGCGAGGGAGCTTGCTCCCGCTGGGGCGCGAAGCGGCCCCCCAAAGAAGGACTGCTGCGCAGTCCAGCGGGAGCAAGCTCCCTCGCCACAGGTGATCACATGTCGCAATACCTGCGTGAATGTCACAACCTGGTGACATAACTCGCCCCCTTCGTTACAAGCCCGCGATCGCCTGTTGTTTAGACTGCCCCTTAGTCATAACAACAAAAAAGGTCGCCCATGCACACCTTCCAACCTGCCTTCAGCAGTTGGCTGAACGCACCTGCTCACCAGCAATGGCTTGCCGCTGAAGGCCTGCGCCTGCTGGCGTTCGCCAAGGCTTCGACGCTGCCTGAAGGCTTCGGCAATCTCGACGAGCGCGGTCATCTGCCCGCCGACGCACAAGCCGAAACCATGAACACCGCGCGCATGACCCACAGCTTCGCCATGGCCCACATTCAAGGCCTGCCGGGGTTTGCCGAACTGGTCGATCATGGCGTCGAGGCCCTGCGCGGCCCGCTGCGTGATGCCGTGCACGGTGGCTGGTTTGCGGTGGCTGAACATCGCGACGGCAACACCGGCAAGAACGCCTACCTGCATGCCTTCGTCGCGCTGGCCGCCAGTTCCGCCGTGGTTGCGCAACGGCCCGGCGCGCAAGCCTTGCTCGATGATGCCATCGATATTATCGACACCTACTTCTGGAGCGAGAGTGAGGGCGCCATGCGCGAATCCTTCAATCGCGACTGGAGTGAAGAGGAGGCCTATCGCGGCGCCAACAGCAACATGCACGCCACCGAAGCTTTCCTCGCCCTGGCCGATGTCACCGGCGACAACCGTTGGCTGAGCCGTGCACAGCGCATCGTCGAGCGCGTGATCCACGGCCACGCCGCCGCCAACAACTACCTGGTGATCGAGCATTTCGACCGCGACTGGCAGCCCCTGCGCGAGTACAACCACGACAACCCGGCTGACGGGTTCCGCCCTTACGGCACCACGCCGGGACATGGTTTTGAATGGGCGCGGTTACTGCTGCACCTGGAAGCGGCGCGGGTGCAGGCGGGCATGTTGACCCCCGGATGGGTAGCCACCGACGCGCAAAAACTCTTCGAACAAAACTGCCTCCACGGCTGGGACGTCGACGGCGCGCCGGGCATTGTCTACACCCTCGACTGGGACAACAAAGCCGTGGTCCGCCATCGCTTGCACTGGACTCATTGCGAAGCCAGTGCCGCCGCCAGTGCGCTGCTGCAGCGTACCGGTGACGAGCAATTCGAACGCTGGTACCGACTGTTCTGGGAATTCTGTGACATTCATTTCATCGACCGTGAAGGCGGCAGCTGGCACCACGAACTTGATCCGCTGAACCGCCCAAGCGCCGATATCTGGGCCGGCAAACCAGACCTTTATCATGCCTGGCAAGCCGTTCTGATCCCTCGTCTACCCTTGTCACCGAGTATGGCAACGGCTCTGGCGCAATCGTCCCGGGCCGTTCCTGTGTAACCATGTGGTGACATTCACGCGTCCCTTCGTTACCTGCGAAGGGACATCCCCTGTTTAAACTGCTATGCAGCGCAAGCACCAGACTTGCATGCATAACAACAAGAAAGGTACATCTCAGATGAATGCGATTTCTCGCCTCGCTACTGTCATTTCTGTCGCCTCCCTGTTCCCGCTCGCAATTCTGCCTCTCAGTGTTTCCGCTGCCGATTCCAAAGGTTCGGTGGAAGTCGTGCACTGGTGGACGTCCGGCGGTGAAAAGGCGGCCGTTGATGTACTCAAGGCCCAGGTCGAAAAAGACGGTTTCACCTGGAAAGACGGCGCCGTGGCTGGCGGTGGCGGTGCGACGGCCATGACCGTGCTGAAAAGCCGCGCGGTAGCGGGTAATCCGCCAGGCGTTGCGCAGATCAAGGGCCCGGACATCCAGGAATGGGCGTCGACCGGTCTGCTCGATACCGACGTCCTCAAGGACGTTGCCAAAGAAGAGAAGTGGGACAGCCTGCTCGACAAGAAAGTCTCCGATACCGTGAAGTACGAAGGTGATTACGTGGCCGTGCCGGTGAACATTCACCGTGTGAACTGGCTGTGGATCAACCCGGAAGTCTTCAAGAAAGCCGGTATCACCAAGAACCCGACCACCCTCGAAGAATTCTATGCAGCGGGCGACAAGCTCAAGGCTGCCGGTTTCATTGCGCTCGCCCACGGCGGCCAGCCTTGGCAGGACAGCACCGTGTTCGAAGCCGTTGTGCTGTCGGTCATGGGTGTCGATGGCTACAAGAAAGCCCTGGTCGACCTGGACAACAAAGCGCTGACCGGTCCGGAAATGGTCAAGGCGCTGACCGAACTGAAGAAAGTCGCGACCTACATGGACGCCGACGGCAAAGGCCAGGACTGGAACCTGGAAGCGGCCAAGGTCATCAACGGCAAGGCCGGCATGCAGATCATGGGTGACTGGGCCAAGTCCGAATGGACCGCCGCCAAGAAAGTCGCCGGCAAGGACTACGAGTGCGTAGCGTTCCCGGGGACCGACAAGGCGTTCACCTACAACATCGATTCGCTGGCGGTGTTCAAGCAGAAAGACAAAGGCACCGCTGCCGGTCAGCAGGACATCGCCAAAGTCGTGTTGGGTGAAAACTTCCAGAAAGTCTTCAGCATCAACAAAGGTTCGATTCCGGTACGCAACGACATGTTGAACGACATGGAGAAACTCGGTTTCGACTCCTGCGCCCAGACCGCCGCCAAGGACTTCCTGGCTGACGCCAAGTCCGGCGGCCTGCAACCAAGCATGGCGCACAACATGGCGACCACGCTGGCGGTACAGGGTGCGTTCTTCGACGTCGTGACCAACTACATCAACGACCCGAAAGCCGACCCGGCCGATGCGGCCAAGAAACTGGGCGCGGCGGTTCAGTCGGCCAAGTAACCGAAAGCAGGTTCGACCCTGTGGGGGGCGAGCCTGCTCGCGAAGGCGTCGTGTCAGTTGCTACATCCGTCGACTGACACAGCGCTTTCGCGAGCAGGCTCGCTCCAACAAGGGAAGGTGTTAGTACTCTTATTCTGGATTTCCCCATGAGTTCTGTTGCTGTGTTCAGCAAGGCCTCGCCGTTCGATGCATTGCAGCGCTGGCTCCCCAAACTGGTGCTGGCGCCGAGCATGTTCATCGTTCTGGTGGGCTTCTATGGCTACATCCTGTGGACGTTCGTTCTGTCGTTCACCACCTCGACCTTCCTGCCGAACTACAAGTGGGCAGGCCTGGCGCAATACGCGCGGCTGTTCGACAACGACCGCTGGTGGGTGGCGAGCAAGAACCTGGCGCTGTTCGGCGGCATGTTCATCGGCATCACCCTGGTGATTGGTGTGCTGCTGGCGGTTTTCCTCGACCAGCGCATCCGTCGCGAAGGCTTCATCCGCACCATTTACCTGTACCCGATGGCGCTCTCGATGATCGTGACCGGTACCGCCTGGAAATGGCTGCTCAACCCGGGCATGGGCCTGGACAAATTGTTGCGTGACTGGGGCTGGGAAGGCTTCCGCCTGGACTGGCTGATCGACCCGGATCGCGTGGTCTATTGCCTTGTCATCGCTGCCGTCTGGCAAGCCTCGGGTTTCATCATGGCGATGTTCCTCGCCGGCCTGCGCGGCGTTGATCAATCGATCATACGTGCCGCACAGATCGATGGCGCGAGCATGCCGCGCATCTACTGGAAAGTGGTGCTGCCAAGCCTGCGTCCGGTGTTCTTCAGTGCGGTGATGATTCTGGCGCACATCGCGATCAAGAGCTTCGACCTGGTGGCGGCGATGACCGCCGGTGGCCCGGGTTACTCCTCGGACCTGCCAGCGATGTTCATGTATTCCTTCACCTTCAGTCGCGGCCAGATGGGCATGGGCTCGGCCAGTGCGATTCTGATGCTCGGTGCGATTCTCGCAATCATCGTGCCTTACCTGTACTCCGAGCTGAGGACCAAGCGTCATGACTAGTCTCGCTGCCAAACCTGCGATCAGCCTGAGCCGCATCGCGATCTACGCGGTGCTGATCCTCGCCGTACTGCTTTACCTGATTCCCCTGGTGGTGATGCTGTTGACCAGCTTCAAGACCCCGGAAGACATCAGCACCGGCAACCTGCTGAGCTGGCCGACCGTGGTCAGCGGCATCGGCTGGGTCAAGGCCTGGGCCACGGTTGACGGTTATTTCTGGAACTCGATCAAGATCACCGTCCCGGCGGTGCTGATCTCCACATTCATCGGTGCCTTGAACGGCTACGTGTTGTCGATGTGGCGGTTCCGTGGTTCGCAGCTGTTCTTCGGCCTGCTGCTGTTCGGTTGCTTCCTGCCGTTCCAGACCGTGCTGCTGCCCGCGTCGTTCACCCTCGGCAAGATGGGCCTGGCGAGCACCACCACCGGCCTGGTGTTTATCCACGTGGTCTACGGCCTGGCGTTCACCACGCTGTTCTTCCGTAACTACTACATCAGCATTCCCGATGCACTGGTGAAAGCGGCGCGCCTCGACGGTGCGGGTTTCTTCACCATCTTCCGCCGGATCATCCTGCCGATGTCGACGCCGATCATCATGGTCTGCCTGATCTGGCAGTTCACTCAGATCTGGAACGACTTCCTGTTCGGGGTGGTGTTCTCCAGCGGTGATTCGCAACCGATCACGGTGGCGCTGAACAACTTGGTCAACACCAGTACCGGGGCCAAGGAATACAACGTTGATATGGCAGCGGCGATGATCGCCGGGCTGCCGACCCTGCTGGTCTATGTGGTCGCAGGCAAGTATTTCGTGCGCGGGCTGACGGCCGGCGCAGTCAAGGGGTAATCATGGCTACGCTCGAACTTCGCAATGTAAACAAGACCTATGGCGCCGGCCTGCCGGACACCCTGAAGAACATCGAACTGTCGATCAAGGACGGTGAGTTCCTGATCCTTGTCGGCCCGTCGGGTTGCGGCAAGTCGACCCTGATGAACTGCATCGCCGGCCTCGAGACCATCACCGGCGGCTCGATCATGATTGGTGACCAGGACGTCAGCGGCATGAGCCCCAAGGATCGGGACATCGCCATGGTGTTCCAGTCCTACGCGCTGTACCCGACCATGAGCGTGCGCGAGAACATCGAGTTCGGCCTGAAAATCCGCAAGATGAGCCAGTCGGCCATCGATGAGGAAGTCACTCGCGTGGCCAAGTTGCTGCAGATCGAACACCTGCTCAATCGCAAGCCCGGCCAGCTCTCCGGTGGCCAGCAACAGCGTGTGGCGATGGGCCGTGCCCTGGCGCGTCGGCCGAAGATTTATCTGTTCGACGAACCGCTGTCCAACCTCGACGCCAAGCTGCGGGTCGAGATGCGCACCGAAATGAAACTGATGCACCAGCGCCTGAAAACCACCACGGTCTACGTGACCCACGACCAGATCGAAGCGATGACCCTGGGCGACAAAGTGGCGGTGATGAAGGACGGGATCATTCAGCAGTTCGGCACGCCGAAGGACATCTACAACAACCCGGCCAACCTGTTCGTCGCGAGCTTCATCGGTTCGCCGCCGATGAACTTCATTCCATTGCGTTTGCAGCGCAAGGAAGGTCGTCTGCTGGCGCTGCTCGACAGCGGCCAGGCGCGTTGCGAATTGCCGCTGGGCATGCAGGATGCCGGGCTCGAAGACCGCGAAGTGATCCTCGGGATGCGCCCGGAGCAGATCGTGCTGGCCAACGGTGAAGCCAATGGTTTGCCGACCATTCGCGCTGAAGTCCAGGTCACTGAGCCGACAGGTCCCGACACCCTGGTCTTCGTCAATCTCAACGAGACCAAGGTTTGCTGCCGACTGGCACCCGACGTCGCACCGGCCGTGGGCGAGACCCTGACCCTGCAATTCGATCCGGCGAAAGTGCTGCTGTTCGATGCCAAGACTGGCGAGCGTCTGGGGGTGGCCGGCCTGCCGAAAGCCGAGCCGCACGCGGCCAACGTCACCCAGTTCAAGGGGCGCTGAAGATCAAAAACTGTAGGAGCCGGCTTGCTGGCGATCGCGGTCTGACATTCAACATTGAAGTCGACAGTCAGGTGGCTATCGCCAGCAAGCCGGCTCCTGCAGAGGGGGAATCCGTGGCGGATGGCCTGTCATCCGTTGCAACTGATGTAACCGCGTTAGAAAAAGAAAAGTTAATAACAATAAAACGAGGATGTAGGGATGAAGAAGAAGAACAGCGCTCAGCTTATCTGCCAGTTGTCAGCCATTGCAGCGATGACCCTGGCCGGTAGCGTCCACGCGGCTGACGCGTTTAGCGCCGATTCAGAATGGATGACCGGTGATTGGGGTGGCGAGCGAACCAGGCTGATCGAGCAAGGCATCGACATCAAGATGGACTATGTCGGTGAAGTCGGCGGCAACCTCCACGGCGGGTTCAACGATGACAAGACCGCGCGCTACAGTGACCAGTTTGGCCTGGGCGCAGCGCTGGACCTCGAGAAACTGTTCGGCTGGGATAACACCCAGGCCAAGATCCAGCTCACCAATCGTAACGGCGAAAACATCTCCAACGACCGCATCGGCGACCCGCGTGCCGGCACCCTGAGTTCCTCGCAGGAAGTCTACGGCCGTGGCCACATGGTCCGTCTGACCCAGTTGTGGATCAAGCATCAGTTCCTCGACAACAAACTCGACGTCAAGGCCGGTTACTTCGGTGAAGGCGAAGACTTCAACACCTTCCCGTGCGAATTCCAGAACCTGGCGTTCTGCGGTTCCCAGGTGGGTAACTGGGCGACCAACATCTGGTACAACTGGCCCGTCAGCCAGGCCGCGATCCGCGTGAAGTACAACATCTCGCCTGAGTGGTATGCGCAGATCGGCGCGTACAACCAGAACCCGTCGCAACTGGAGCACGGCAACGGCTTCAAACTCAGTGGCAGCGGTACAAAAGGCACCGTCCTGCCGGTTGAACTGGTCTGGCTGCCTAACCCGGGCAACCTGCCGGGCGAATACCGTGTCGGTTACTACAAAAGCACGGCCAGCGCCGATGACGTCCGCGAAGATGACAACGGCGATGATGCGGCCACCAGCGGCAATGCCTATCGCAGCCACAGCAGCAAGCACGGCTACTGGTTCGTGGCGCAACAGCAACTCACCAGCCATAACGGTGACGCTACCCGCGGTCTGAACATTGCAGCCAACGCGACGTTCCACGACAAGGACACCAACGTCGTCGACAACTACCAGTCGCTGATGTTTGTCTACAAAGGTCCGTTTGATGCCCGTCCGAAAGATGACCTCGGTATCGGTTTCGCCCGTATCCACGTCAACGACGACGTGAAGAAAAATGCCGAGCTGACCAACGCTGCGAACGGTGTTTCGGATTATCAGGATCCGCTGTTCTCGCCGCTGCGTGAGACCGAATACAACTACGAGCTGAACTACGGTTTCCACGTCACCAACTGGCTGACCGTGCGTCCTAACCTGCAGTACATCACCCACCCGGGTGGCGTGGATGAAGTCGACAACGCGCTGGTGGCCGGCCTGAAAATTCAGTCGGTGTTCTAACGCGACTGCGATAAGCTCCTCTCTATGTGCGCATTTTGCGGACAGCCAAGGCTGTCCGCTTTTTTTTGAGGGGCCGCGCACCCCGCTGATCGTTGATTTCAGGACCGTGGCACATGCTTGAGCATCCGCTACAACGCTTCTTCAAATCCTTGCGCGAACGACCGGTGTTCGCGTGGGAGCGCTACCAGAAGCGCGACGTGCTGGTGATTGATCATCCGCTGTGTCAGGCGGTGTTCAGTCGCCAGGGCGCGCAGTTGCTGCACTTCCAGCCCAAGGGTCAAAAGCCCTGGCTGTGGTGCGCGGCGAAGTGGCCGCAGGTCGGTGCAATTCGTGGTGGGGTGCCGGTGTGCTGGCCGTGGTATGGCCGTCATCCGAGCGAGAACGCCTGGCCGTCCCATGGTTGGGCGCGGTTGCTCGACTGGAAGTTGATCGACAGCGGCAGCGACGATGATGGCGTGCGTTTGCACTGGCAGCTTGAGTTGTGCGACTGGCAGGTCGACCTGCATGCGCACCTGGGTGAACGCATGGAATTGCGCCTGAGCACCGAGCATCAGGACGACATGCCGTGCCAGTTGAGTCAGGCTTTGCACGCTTACTGGCGTATTGGTGATGTCGGCGAGGTAGCGCTGTCTGGGCTCGAAGGCGCACAAGGTTACGACCAGTTGAACCGTCAGATTTGTCAGCAGGAAGGCGAGTTGCGTGTGGACGGCGGTTGCCAGCGGGTGTTCCAGCATGACGGTGAATTGCAGCTCAACGATCACGCCTGGGACCGGGCGCTGTGCATCGATACCGGCGATACGGCTGACACGGTGGTCTGGCATCCGGGCTCACGGCCGTTGCTGGGGGTGAGCTGGAACGAGATTTCCGAATTCGTTTGCGTAGAGGCAGCAAGCGGCGGCACCGACAGCCTGTGCCTGAAACCGGGGGAGCGGGCGCATTTGAGTTTGCAGGCGCGGGTGGGGGCCTAGATTTGTGCTGTTGCTGCTGGCCCCATCGCTGGCAAGCCAGCTCCCACAGTGTCCGCGCCGAACCTGAAATTCGCGAACGCCAATGAAATTTGTGGGAGCTGGCTTGCCAGCGATGAGGCAGGACCGTTCAGCGCAGATTTCGGATCAGTTGAATTCGTCGCCCACCGGATACCGACTGGCATTCAAACTCTCTTTGATCTTGCGCAGATGCGGCTGGAAATCCACCCCGCGACGCAAGGTCATGCCGGTCGCAAGCACGTCGAGCACGGTCAGTTGAATGATCCGCGAAGTCATCGGCATGTAGATGTCGGTGTCTTCTGGCAATGGAATGTTCAGGCTCAAGGTACTGGCCTTGGCCAGCGGTGAGTTTTCCGCGGTCAGGCCGAGTACCGAAGCGCCATTCTCCCGGGCAATGCGCGCCACTTCCACCAGTTCGCGGGTGCGGCCGGTGTAGGAAATGATCACGAACAACTCGCCGGTGTGCGCCACCGAGGCAATCATGCGCTGCATCAGCACGTCGGCGTGGGCGGTTACGGCGAGGTTGAAGCGGAAGAACTTGTGCTGCGCATCCAGTGCCACCGGGGCCGAGGCGCCGAGGCCGAAAAAGTGGATCTGCCGGGCCTGTATCAACAGGTCGACGGCGCGGCTGATCAGGTTCGGATCGAGGGCCTGCAAGGCACTGTCCAACGACGCGATGGCGCTGCCGAAGATTTTTTTCGTGTAGGCCTCAGGGTTGTCATCCGCCTCGACCGCGCGGCTGACATACGCCGCGCCACTGGCCAGGCTCTGGGCCAGCTGAAGTTTGAGTTCCGGATAGCCGCTGACGCCGAACGAACGGCAGAAACGGTTGACCGTCGGTTCACTGACTGAAGCGGCCTGGGCGAGGGCGGCGATGCTGAAGCGAGTGGCCTGCTGCGGGTTGAGCAGGATCACTTCGGCGACTTTGCGTTCGGCCTTGTTGAGCTCTTCAAGGCGACTCTGGATCTGTTCCAGTAAATTTCGCACGCGGTCCATATGAGTTTCCTTTACACCTGCGCCAACCAGCGCGCGGCTAATGCAAAAAGGGCCTTTGGTGTGGCCCGTAACGGTGGCCTATCCTACTGATGGCTCCGACCGACCACCACTCGGAATCTGTATTTTGCGAAAATGTTGTGGTTATTACTACATTTTCCCTTGAGTGATGCCTTGAAAAAAGGTATTTGTAGCTTAACTTGATAAAAGAACAAACATCATGCTCTCGATTACGGTTGAACCGTGCACCTTTGCCTTGTTCGGCGCTCTTGGCGATCTCGCCCTGCGCAAGCTGTTTCCTGCCCTTTATCAACTCGACGCCGCTGGCCTCTTGCACGAGGACACGCGGATCATCGCGCTGGCCCGTGAGCCTGGCAGCGAGCAGGAGCACCTGACGTTCATCGCCTCCGAGCTGCGCCGCTACGTGGGCGCCAAGGACCTGAATGAAGCCGTAGTCGAGCGTTTTCTTGCACGCCTGAGCTACCTGCACGTCGACTTCCTCAAATCCGAAGATTACGTGGCCCTGGCCGAAGCGGCGGGCACTGCCCAGCGGGTCATCGCCTATTTTGCTACCCCGGCGGCCGTTTACGGTGCGATCTGCGAAAACCTTGCGAAGGTCGGGCTGGCGGAAAACACCCGTGTGGTGCTGGAAAAACCCATCGGTTCGGACCTGGAGTCCTCGCGCAAGGTCAACGATGCCGTAGCGCAGTTCTTCCCGGAAAACCGCACCTACCGTATCGACCATTACCTGGGCAAAGAAACCGTCCAGAACCTGATCGCCTTGCGTTTCGCCAACAGTCTGTTCGAAACCCAGTGGAACCAGAATTACATTTCCCACGTGGAAATCACCGTGGCCGAGAAGGTCGGTATCGAAGGCCGCTGGGGCTATTTCGACAAGGCTGGCCAGCTGCGGGACATGATCCAGAATCACCTGCTGCAACTGCTTTGCCTGATCGCCATGGACCCGCCGGCCGACCTGTCCGCCGACAGCATCCGCGACGAGAAAGTCAAAGTGCTCAAGGCACTGGCGCCGATCAGCCCGGAAGGCCTGACCACTCAAGTGGTACGCGGCCAATACATCGCCGGCTACAGCGAAGGCAAAGCGGTGCCGGGCTACCTCGAAGAGCCGAATTCCAACACCCAGAGCGACACCGAAACCTTCGTCGCACTGCGTGCCGACATCCGCAACTGGCGCTGGGCCGGCGTGCCGTTCTACCTGCGCACCGGCAAGCGCATGCCGCAAAAACTGTCGCAGATCGTCATCCACTTCAAGGAACCGTCGCACTACATCTTCGCACCCGAGCAGCGCCTGCAAATCAGCAACAAGCTGATTATTCGCCTGCAACCGGATGAAGGCATTTCCTTGCGCGTGATGACCAAAGATCAAGGCCTGGACAAAGGCATGCAGCTGCGCAGCGGTCCGTTGCAGTTGAATTTTTCCGACACCTGGAGCAGCGCACGGATTCCCGATGCCTACGAGCGGTTGTTGCTGGAAGTGATGCGCGGCAATCAGAACCTGTTTGTCCGTAAAGATGAAATCGAAGCCGCGTGGAATTGGTGTGACCAGTTGATCGCCGGGTGGAAAAAATCCGGTGATGCGCCCAAGCCGTACGCGGCCGGGTCCTGGGGGCCAATGAGCTCCATTGCTCTGATCACGCGGGATGGGAGGTCGTGGTATGGCGATATCTGATTTGAAACTGCCTCAGGGCGTCAGCGCCCGTGAGTTCAAGAGCCCGATGCTGCTGGCCGAAAGCCTGGCACTGAACGTGGCTAAACAATTGAGCGATGCGATCGACGCCCAGGGCACTGCGACCCTGGTGGTGTCCGGTGGCCGCAGTCCGGTGGCGTTTTTTCAGCATCTGGCCAAGCAGGCGCTGGACTGGTCGAACGTGGTGATCAGCCTGGCTGACGAGCGTTGGGTGCCGGTCGAGCATGCCGACAGCAATGCCGGTCTGCTGAAAAAGTATCTGTTGCAAGGCCCGGCGGCCAAGGCTCAGTTCCTGAGCCTGTACAGCGCCAGTGCCAACCTGGAACAGGCAGCCGAGCAGGCTGACCGTTTGCTGTCCGAGTTGCCGGTGATCGACGTGCTGGTGCTGGGCATGGGCGATGACGGTCACACCGCGTCGCTGTTTCCCAACAGCCCCAATCTGGTTGAAGCCTTGCAGGCCGACGGCAGCCGTCGCTGCTATCCAATGCTGGCGCCGACCGTGCCGCATCAGCGCCTGACCATGAGCCGCGCGCTGCTGGCCTCGGCCAAACACAAGGTTCTATCGATTTCCGGTCAGTCCAAACTGACCACCCTGAGTACCGCACTGGCCGGTGACGACGTCGCCGCAATGCCGATTCGCGCGTTTCTGCAACCCACGTTAGAGATTTACTGGTGCCCATGAGCCAAGGAACAGCCGCTATGAAAAACCCATCCCCGACCGTTTCCATGGCGGATAAAGTTGCCCTGATCGACAGCCTCTGCGCCAAGGCGCGGATCCTGCCGGTGATCACCATCGCTCGCGAACAGGATGTTCTGCCGCTGGCCGATGCCCTCGCTGCCGGTGGCCTGACCGCCCTGGAAGTGACCCTGCGTTCGCAGTTCGGCCTCAAGGCCATCCAGATCCTGCGCGAGCAGCGTCCGGAGCTGATGACCGGTGCCGGCACCGTGCTTGATCGCAACATGCTGGCTGCGGCCGAAGCGGCGGGCTCGCAATTCATTGTTACGCCAGGCATCACCCGTGACCTGCTGGAAGCCAGCGTTGACAGCCCGATTCCGCTGTTGCCAGGCATCAGCAATGCCTCGGGCATCATGGAAGGCTATGGTCTGGGCTATCGCCGCTTCAAGCTGTTCCCGGCGGAAGTCAGCGGCGGCGTCGCGGCCATCAAGGCCTTGGGCGGTCCATTCGGCGAAGTGAAATTCTGCCCGACTGGCGGCGTGGGTCCGGCCAATATCAAGAGCTACATGGCGTTGAAGAACGTCATGTGCGTGGGCGGTAGCTGGATGCTTGATCCGGAGTGGATCAAGAACGGCGACTGGGCCCGCATTCAGGAATGCACCGCCGAGGCCTTGGCGCTGCTGGACTGATCGCTTCACCCGACACTTCGTTGTGTGTTCTACGGCTTTACGGTGCGCTTGGTCGGTGCACCGTTTTTTTTTGCCGGCGAAAAGTGTGGGAGCGAGCCTGCTCGCTCCCCCAGTCATCTCAGCGCAATTGAGTCAACGCCGAAGTCAGCAACAGCATATCCGCCGCCGTGGTCGTCAGCCCCGGCGTGATACGAATACACGGCCCACACGCCGCGCCGTTGCGCACCACGGTGAACAGGTTGTAATCGCTGAGCAGTCGTTCGGCCATCGCCTGTTGGTCGGCATGCGCGGTAAAGCGCATGGACGTGATGCCGCAGTACAACCGTGGATCGTCCGGGGTCATGACTTCGATACCCGGCAGCTCACGGACTGCGCGCACCCACAGGTTGCGCAGGTAATTGAGCCGAGTCCCCTTGGCCGCCGAACCGCCCATGGCCCAATGCTCTTCGAGCACCAGCGGCAAGGTCAGCAACGCGGGGATGTTCGGTGTGCTGTAAGGCGTGCGCGAACGAATGTCGGTGACCGGGAAATGCATTTCGCCCATGTCCGGGTCGATGTGGGCCAGACGCTCGGGGGCAATGTAGAGAAAGCCCAACGTCAGCGGCGCACCGATCCATTTGTGCAGGTTGTACGCGGCGAAGGCGATGCCCAGCTCATCGAGATCGAACTCCAGTTGCCCCAGCGCATGGGCGCCGTCGAGGATCACGTCGATGCCATGTTCTTTGGCAGCGGCGGCAATCGCCTGCACCGGCATCACCAACCCGGTGCGATGGGTGACGTGGGTGAGGGCCATCAGCTTCAGTCGTGGGTAGCGCGCGAAGGTCTCGCGGTAGGTGGCCAACAAGCTGTCGAAGCTGGCGGGGTGCGCATGGTCGATCTCGATCACTTCGACGCCGCGATGCGTCGCCAGCCAGCGCATCGCGCTCTTGACCGTGTCGTACTCCAGGTCGCAGATCAACACTTGATCGCCCGGTTGCAGGCGGTTGTAGTTGCGGATCAACGATTGCAAACCGTGCGACGCATTGGTGGTGAGGGCGACACTGTCGGCAGGCACGCCGATCAGCCCGGCCAACTGCGCGCGGATCTTCAAACTGTCAGCGTGTTCGAAGCGCTGACGCGCATACACCGAGTTGCTGCGGTTGATCAGCTCAATGTTGCGATGATATTCCTCGACCACGGTGCGCGACATGCGTCCGAAGTAACCATTCTCCAGATTGATCGGACCAGGTTGCAGATCGTAGCGATCGGCAAAGGTTTGCCAAAAGGCTTCATCACGGGCGCGGCGGGTGTTGTCGGGCATGGGCTACTCAATCAAAGGCGGGCGGCGTGGATCAGTGGCGCGGGGCCGGTTTGCCATGTTTGGCACGCAAGGGTTCCAGCAATTCCGACAAGCCGTTGTGATCGATCTCTTGCATCAGGGCCAGCAGGCCACCCAATTCGCCATGGGGAAAACCTTCCCGGGCGAACCAGTTCAGGTAGGGGCCGGGCAGGTCGGCAATGATCCGGCCCTTGTACTTTCCGAAGGGCATTTCGCGGGTGATCAGCAGTTCGAGCTTTTCAGGGTTCATCACTCAGTCGTCTTGATTCATACAATCTGGAAAATACAGGCATTCTGCATGCAGGCCAATTGACAGATCATGCAAATAAAACGGATACAGATTTGTCTGTTTTATCTAATGCGTTGAAAAATAAGGATTAATTTTTTGATTCGAAGCTGGCATGGGGACTGCACTACTTAATGCATCTTTCATCAACCGCAAGGAATTGAAAAATGACCGACATGAATAAAGAAGCGATCTCTGTACTCAATGACCTGATCGAAACCAGCAAGGACGGTCAGGAAGGGTTCAAGACTTGCGCTGAAGATATTAAGCACCCTGAACTCAAAACCCTGTTTGTGCAACGTTCCGCCGACTGCGCCAGCGCCGCCGCGGAATTGCAGGCAGCCGTGCGCTCGATGGGTGGCGATCCGGAAACTTCCACCAGTGTCAGTGGCGATCTGCATCGGCGCTGGGTCGATGTGAAATCGGTGTTCACCGGCAAGGATGAAGAGGCAGTGCTGAACGAAGCCGAACGTGGTGAAGACCATGCATTGAAGGCTTACAGAGAAGCCATGGAAAAAATCAACAAGCACAACCTGGTGGGCATTCGTGACATCGTTGAGCGTCAGTACCACGGCGTGCAACGCAACCACGATCAGGTAAAAGCCCTGCGTAACCAGGCACGCGCACGCTCGTAAGCGTTCGTTAGCTGTCAAAAACGCCAGCCAGCCTGGCGTTTTTTTGTGCCTGGGAATTAGCGCTGGACGGGATATAGATAGCTAGCTAATAATTTGTTTTTCAAGTGACCCGTCCCAACACGTCTATCGTTAAATCGTCCTTCCAAGAGTGTTATTCGTGCCCATAACTTTGCAGGCGTTGTTCGCGCCTGACCGTCGTGCCTTGCAGTTCGCGATCAAGACCCTGATCGGCGGCGGTGTGGCGCTGTGGCTGGCATTGCGCTGGGGCCTGGAGCAACCGGCCTGGGCGTTGATGACTGCGTTCATCGTGGCGCAGCCGCTGTCCGGCATGGTGATGCAGAAGGGCCTGGCGCGACTTTGCGGTACGTTGGTCGGGACGATCATGTCGGTCGTCTTCATGGGTTTGTTTGCCCAGACACCCTGGTTGTTTTTGCTGGCGCTGGCGCTGTGGCTCGGGCTGTGTACCGCCAGTTCGACATTGCTGCGCAGCGCCTGGTCCTATTCATTTGTACTGGCCGGGTACACCGTGGCGATTATCGCGCTGCCGGCCATCAGCCATCCGCTGACCGTGTTTGACCAGGCCGTGGCGCGCTGCACCGAAATCTGCCTTGGCATCATCTGCGCCACCGCCAGCAGTGCCTTGCTCTGGCCAATGCGGGTCGAGCGACAACTGTTGGATCAGGCCCGTGCTGCCTGGCAAAGTGGCATGAATGCCGCGCGGGCGACGCTGGCCGGGGATGGCCAGGCGCGTAAAGGCTTGTTGGAAATTCTCGGACGCATCGTCGCCGTGGACGCACAGCGTGAACACGCCTGGTTCGAAGGGGCTCTCGGTCGGCAGCGGGCACGCGCCATCAGCGGCTTGAGCCAAAAGTTATTGATGCTGCTGCGGATTGCCCGTTCAGTGCGCCGGCAGTGGAAACAGTTGGAACCGCAGGAGTCGGCGCGGTTGACGCCGTGGATGAACGAGGTCATGGAGGCACTGAACGTCGCTGATCCCGCGACGCTGCATGCCTTGCGCCTGCGCATGCTCGACGCGTCCCATGACCCGCAAATCAGCTCCGCACAGAGCTACTGCCTGGTGCGTTTGACCTTGCTGATGGATACGGCCATGGCGGCGACGGCGGCGTTGACATCGGTCGAGGAGGGCAGTGAACCGCTCGCGCCGCCCAAGACTCTGACTCCCCACCGCGACCTGTCGCTGGCCCTGGTGTTCGGTGCGCGCAGTGCCCTGGCGTTTTTGGTGGTGGCGAGTTTCTGGCTGGCAACGGCCTGGCCCGCCGCAGCGGGTGCGATGTTGCTGACCTGCGTGGTGTGCAGCCTGTTTGCCAGCCGGGAGAATGGTGCGCAGATCGGCATGAGTTTTATGCGCGGGATCTTTTTGGCGATCCCGGCGGCATTCATCGTCGGGCAGATTCTGCTGCCGCAATGGAGCAGTTTCGCGATGTTGTGCATGGGCATGGGCGTGCCGCTGTTTTTCGGCGCACTGGGCATGGCCAAGCCGCAGATCGGCGCCACGGCTACGTCGTTCTGTTTGCATTTCATTGTGCTGGTGGCGCCGCTCAACCAGATGAAATTCGACGTCGCGAACTTCTTCAACAGCGCCCAGGCCATGGTCATTGGTGTCGGCGCGGCGGTGCTCGCGTTCCATCTGTTGATCCTGCGTAACCCGGCGTGGCATGGCCGTCGATTGCTGGCGGCAACCCTCGACGATCTGGTGCGCCTGACCCGGCGCAATCTGGCCGGTGCCGAGAGCTGGTTCGGTGGGCGCATGGCCGACCGTTTGCTGCAATTGGCGCGGCACTATCCGGAGTTGCCGGAGCCGGCGCGAAGTCGCTGGGATGACGGTTTGCTCGGGTTGGATATCGGCGATGAATTGCTGCACCTGCGCATGAGCCTGGCGGTGGCCCAGGTGCCAGTATCGGCGCCACAACAGCGATACCTCGAACACCTGGAAAATGTCCTCAAGCAGGGCCCGGGCAGTGGTCGCGGCGAAGCGTTGGCCGAGGCCAGCGAGACCTTTGTGCAAACCCTCTACGCCTTGCCCCCCAGCGATGCGGTGAAGCTGGCCCAGGGCGCGGTGCTGCAATTGCAAAACAGCTGGCGCGCCTGGTGCCGCCAACAGGAGGCAAACCATGGGCTTGCGTGAGTGGGCGATGGGCGGCGTGCTGCTCAGCCCGTTTCTGATTTATGTGCTGCTGGCGCTGCTGGTGACCGGCGCTCTGCGCCTGTTATTGCGGCTGACCCCGATTGGTCGGTGGGTCTGGCACGAAGCATTGTTTGATTGCGCCTTGTACGTCTGTGTATTGACCGTGATCACCGTCGTCCTCGGACCTTTATAAGGAGTTGAATATGCGTACCCCCGTACGTGTCGCGGTAACCCTGTGCCTGGTGGCGGTGGCGATTTTTGCCGGCGTGCATTTGTGGCAGTACTACATGCTCACCCCCTGGACCCGCGACGCGCGGATTCGCGCCGACGTGGTGGTGATAGCCCCGGATGTGTCGGGTTGGGTGCGTGAACTCAACGCTCACGACAACCAGCGGGTGAAGGCGGGGGATGTGTTGCTGAGCATCGACCGCGACCGGTTCGAAGCCGCGCTGGAAAAAGCCCAGGCGGTGGTGCAGACCCGCCAGCAACAACTGAACCTGCGCGAACGCGAAGCCAGCCGGCGTGCCAGCCTCGGACCCCAAGCGATCAGCGCCGAGCTGCGTGAAAACGCGCAAATCAATGCCGGTATCGCCCGTGGCGAGTTGCGTGAAGCACAGGCCGAGGCCAAGGTCGCGCAGATCAACCTGGCGCGCAGCCAGGTGCACGCGCCGCGCAACGGTCACATCACCAACCTGCGTCTGGCCCAAGGCAATTACGTCAATGCCGGGCAAGCGGTAATGGCGTTGATCGACGATTCAACTTTCTACGTGCAGGCCTATTTCGAAGAAACCAAATTGCCGCGGATTCGCGTTGGCGATCCGGTGAAGGTCTGGTTGATGAGCGCCGGAGAGGCGTTGCAGGGCCACGTTGAAAGCATCAGTCGCGGGATTACCAATCGCAATACCACACCCGATGGGCAGTTGCTGGCGGAGGTGGAGCCGACGTTCAACTGGGTGCGCCTGGCGCAGCGGATTCCGGTGCGGATCAAGCTGGACAAGGTGCCGGAGGGGATCAACCTCAGTTCCGGGATGACGGCGAGTGTGCAGGTGCAGGATGGGGAGCGCTAGTTCGTGTTTGTGCTGCTTTCCGGTGGCGAGGGAGCTTGCTCCCGCTCGGCTGCGCAGCAGTCGCAAAACTGCCAACGCATTCGTTCAGGTGAACTGAAGTGTCTGAGTTGGGGGCGCTTCGCGCCCCAGCGGGAGCAAGCTCCCTCGCCACAGGTCAGCCAATGCTGATCGGTGGCAACTCGGTCAGCGTCACGCTCTGCTGCTTGCGCGGCGCGAGGATTTCCGCCTCGCCATCGACCACCAGCTCATCGCGCTGGTTGAACACGCGGGTGGCGATGCGCACGCGGAATTTTGGCATTTTTTCGAGAATTTCCAGGCGAACCGTCAGGGTGTCGCCGATCTTCACCGGCTTCTGAAAACTCATTTGCTGACCGATATAGATGGTGCCCGGCCCAGGCAATTCGCAAGCGACCGCGGCGCTGATCAGCGCACCGCTGAACATCCCGTGAGCGATGCGCTCCTTGAACATGGTGCTGGCAGCGTATTCGGCATCCAGGTGCACCGGGTTGTGGTCGCCCGACATCGCGGCGAACAACTGAATGTCGCGCTCTTCGACCGTCTTGCTGAAGCTGGCGGTCTGGCCGACTTCGAGGGCTTCGTAGGGGGTGTTGGTAACCTGGGTCATCTGTCTCAATTCCTGTGACGAATAAAAAAATTCACAAAAAAACTATTCGGTTCGATGTGGCCGGGGATTGCTCAAGGTCTGGTTGATCCAGCCCAACACGTCGGCAATCACTTCATCGCGGTTGGTTTCGTTGAACAGTTCGTGCCGCGCCTGCGGATAGATCGTCAATTGCAGGCTCTGGCTGCCGGCTTCGCGCAAGGCGTCGGCCAGATCAGTCAGACGCTTGCCTTCACTCACCGGATCACATTCACCGCCAATCACCAGCAACGGCAGGCCCGGATCGATCTGCGCGAGATTGGACGCTTTGCTGATTTGCTGCAACCCGCCAAGCAAATCGATCCACAGTTGATTGGTGCAACGGAAGCCGCACAGCGGATCATTGGTGTACAAATCGACCTCCGCAGGATCGCGACTGAGCCAGTCGAACCGGGTGCGTGTCGGCTTGAATTTCTTGTTGAACGAGCCGAACGACAGCCATTCGATCAGCGCGCTGCGGCCCTTGGGGCCCTGGCGCAGACGTTCGAGGCGGGCAACCTGCCGCGCCGCACGGTAAAGCGCCACGGGCTGGAAGTTCGAGCCGCTGAGAATCGCGCCCTGCAGGCTGGCGCTGTGGTGCAACAGATAAGCCTGAGCGATGTAGCTGCCCATGCTGTGGCCGAGCAATACGATGGGCACACCGCAGTGCTGCTGGCCGATGTGCTGATTGAGGCAAGCCAGGTCACCCACCACTTTGGTCCAGCCTTCGCTGTCGGCGAAATGGCCGAGCGTCCCGTTTTCGGCAGTTTTGCCATGTCCGCGCAAGTCCGGTGCGTACACGCCGTAGCCCTGATCGCAGAATTTTTCGGCCAGGCGCGCATAGCGACCACTGTGTTCGGCCATGCCGTGAGCCAGCAGAATCACAGCCTTGGGGTGGCCCGTGGGCAGCCACTGGTTGACGAAGAGGCGGCTGTGGTCACTGGTGGTCAGCCAGAACGTCTCGTGGATCATGGCGATTCCTTTCCATGCAGGGGCGCGGGGGGTGGTTGCATTGTATAGCGCATTATCTGGCTGGCATCAGCTCACGCCACGGCAGGAAGATTCACGCGATCAATGACGCCTTTGCGCATATTTGCCTGATTGGCCATAACTGCTAGTGTCCGTGAAGCTCCGCTTTTTGCATTGCGCTTTTTGAGGGATCAAAGAGAAATGACAGATAAGCGGCCCGGATAGGCTCAGGTAAAGAGGACAAGAACAATGCAACCTGATTTCTGGAATGACAAGCGCCCGGCCGGCGTGCCCCTGGACATCGACGCGGGTGCCTACAAGTCGGTCATCGAGGTGTTCGAACGTTCCTGCAAGAAATTTGCTGATCGCCCCGCGTTCAGCAACATGGGCATCACCCTGACCTACGCCGAACTGGAACGCCAAAGCGCAGCGTTCGCCGGTTACCTGCAAACCCATACCGACCTGGTGCCCGGGGATCGCATCGCGGTGCAGATGCCCAACGTCCTGCATTATCCGGTTGCCGTGTTCGGCGCGATGCGCGCCGGGCTGATCGTGGTCAACACCAACCCGCTGTATACCGCGCGGGAGATGCGTCACCAGTTCAAGGACTCCGGCGCCCGGGCGCTGGTGTACCTCAACATGTTCGGGCAGAAAGTCCAGGAAGTGCTGCCCGACACCGACATCCAGTACCTGATCGAAGCCAAAATGGGCGATTTCATGCCCACCGCCAAAGGCTGGCTGGTCAATACGGTGGTGAGCAAGGTCAAGAAAATGGTCCCGGCGTATTCCTTGCCCCAGGCCATTTCCTTCAAGAGTGCGTTGCGTATGGGCCGAGGGCTGGGCATCAAGCCACTGAAAGTCGGGCTCGACGATATCGCCGTGCTGCAATACACCGGCGGCACCACCGGCCTGGCCAAGGGCGCAATGCTGACCCACGGCAACCTGGTGGCGAACATGCAGCAAGTTCGGGCCTGCCTTGAGCAGTTCGGCAATGACGGTCAGCCGCTGTTGCGCGAAGGCCAGGAGGTGATGATCGCACCGCTGCCGCTGTACCACATCTATGCCTTCACCGCGAATTGCATGTGCATGATGGTGTCGGGCAACCACAACGTACTGATCACCAATCCGCGGGACATCGGCGGCTTCATCAAAGAGCTGAAAAACTGGCGGTTCTCGGCGTTGCTCGGGCTCAACACGCTGTTCGTGGCACTGATGGACCACGCGGATTTCAAGACGTTGGATTTCTCGACACTCAAGCTCACCAACTCCGGCGGCACCGCGCTGGTCAAGGCCACCGCCGAGCGTTGGGAGCAATTGACCGGTTGCCGCATTACCGAAGGCTACGGTTTGACCGAAACCTCGCCGGTGGCTTGCACCAACCCGTATGGCGAGCTGTCGCGCATTGGCACGGTCGGGCTGCCGGTGCCGGGCACCACGCTGAAAGTGATCAACGATGAAGGCGTCGAGCTGCCGTTGGGCGAGCGCGGCGAGCTGTGCATCAAAGGTCCGCAGATCATGAAGGGTTACTGGCACAAACCCGAAGCCACCGCCGAGGTGCTGGATGCCGAGGGCTGGTTCAAGTCCGGCGATATTGCAGTGATCGACCCGGACGGCTTTGTACGCATTGTCGATCGTAAAAAGGACATGATCATTGTCTCGGGCTTCAATGTGTACCCGAACGAGATCGAAGACGTGGTCATGGCTCACCCGAAAGTCGCCAACTGCGCGGTGATTGGTGTGCCGGACGAGCGCTCCGGCGAGGCGGTGAAGTTGTTTGTGGTGGCGCGGGAGACGGGCGTCAGCCTTGAAGAGCTGAAGGCCTACTGCAAGGAAAACTTCACGGCGTACAAAGTGCCCAAGCACATCGTGTTGCGGGAGTCGTTGCCGATGACGCCGGTGGGCAAGATTTTGCGGCGGGAGTTGCGTGATATCGCTTGATCGATGAAAGGCCGCGCTTTGCGCGGATCGCGAGCAGGCTCGCTCCCACAGGGTTCTCGGTGATCTGTGGCAGCGAATCTGCTCGCGATTTTTTTTGGGAAGCCCCGGTTTTCGGCGCTTTCAGCGGTTTATAGAATTTTTGCTCTAAAATGACCGGCTGTTATTCTTGAGTCACAAATGTGACTGTAGAGGCCGCTTTTGGCTCTAGGCGACCCTTGGCAAAGCTGCTACTCTCGGCGCGCTTTGTGACTTCTCGGCCTTCTGTCAGCCAGATTCACCAATGACCAAACACCAATAATAATCGCATCAAATGCGGTGCTGAATTCGCGTTGCTGAGGAGTGGGCTTCCATGATCGAAGACTTTTGGAAGGATAAGTACCCAGCTGGAATTGCTGCCGACATCAATCCAGACGAGTATCCGAATATTCAGGCAGTGTTGAAGCAATCCTGCCAACGCTTCGCCAACAAACCGGCATTCAGCAACCTGGGCAAGACAATCACCTACGGTGAACTGTACGAATTGTCCGGTGCCTTTGCCGCGTATCTGCAACAGCATACCGATTTGCAGCCGGGCGATCGAATCGCCGTGCAACTGCCCAACGTGTTGCAGTACCCGGTGGCCGTCTTCGGTGCCATCCGCGCCGGGCTGATCGTGGTCAACACCAACCCGTTGTACACCGCACGGGAAATGGAACACCAGTTCAACGACTCCGGTGCCAAGGCCCTGGTCTGCCTCGCCAACATGGCGCATCTGGCGGAATCCGTGGTGCCGAAAACCGGCGTCAAGCACGTCATTGTCACCGAAGTCGCCGACCTGCTGCCGCCGCTCAAGCGCCTGCTGATCAACAGCGTCATCAAGTACGTGAAGAAGATGGTGCCGGCGTATCACTTGCCCAAAGCCGTCAGGTTCAACGATGTATTGAGCAAGGGCCACGGCCAGCCAGTGGCTGAAGCCAGCCCGGCCAGCGGCGATGTGGCCGTGTTGCAATACACCGGTGGCACCACCGGCGTGGCCAAGGGCGCGATGCTGACCCATCGTAACCTCGTGGCGAACATGCTGCAGTGCAAGGCGCTGATGGGCTCCAACCTCAACGAAGGTTGCGAGATCCTGATCACGCCGCTGCCGCTGTACCACATCTATGCGTTCACCTTTCATTGCATGGCGATGATGCTGATCGGCAACCACAATATCCTGATCAGCAACCCGCGCGACCTGCCGGCCATGGTCAAGGAACTGTCGAAGTGGAAGTTCAGCGGTTTCGTTGGCCTCAACACGTTGTTCGTGGCCCTGTGCAACAACGAAGGTTTCCGCAAGCTGGATTTCTCCGCGCTGAAAGTCACGTTGTCCGGCGGCATGGCCCTGCAACTGGCGGCGGCAGAACGCTGGAAAGCGGTCACCGGTTGCGCCATCTGCGAAGGCTACGGCATGACCGAAACCAGCCCGGTGGCCACGGTCAACCCGATCCAGAACATCCAGATCGGCACCATCGGCATTCCGGTGCCGTCGACCTTGTGCAAAATCGTTGACGACGCCGGTGTCGAGCAGCCACTGGGCGAAATCGGTGAACTGTGCGTGAAAGGCCCGCAAGTCATGAAAGGCTACTGGCAGCGTCAGGAAGCCACCGACGAAATGCTCGACAGCGAAGGCTGGTTGAAGACCGGTGACATCGCGCTGATCCAGCCTGATGGCTACATGCGCATTGTCGATCGCAAGAAAGACATGATCCTGGTGTCTGGTTTCAACGTGTACCCGAACGAGTTGGAAGACGTGCTGGCGACCCTGCCGGGCGTGTTGCAATGCGCGGCCATCGGCGTACCGGACGAGAAATCGGGCGAGGCAATCAAGATTTTCATCGTCGTCAAACCGGGCGTGACCCTGACCAAGGAGACGGTGATGGAGCACATGCGCGCCAATGTCACCGGCTACAAGGTTCCGCGCTCCGTGGAATTCCGCGATGCACTGCCGACCACCAACGTCGGCAAGATCCTGCGTCGGGAGTTGCGCGATGAAGAGTTGAAGAAGATCAACGCGAAGAAAGCGACCGCGTAAAACAAGAAGCCCCGCAGATGCGGGGCTTTTTGTTGAATATCTTTTTGATTTTTTATTGACGAAACGGCGCGAAGTTGACGTTGGTGCCCGCCGGGCGCATGTCCTGCAGGTACGAGTCCTTGTCGGCACTCAATTCCAGGCTCAGGGCCGCTTTGCGCTTGCCCTGGTTACGCACGACCAGCCCTTCGAGCTTCTCGCGCAGGAACACCGTCGGCACTTTCAAATGCAGCAGTTCGTCGGTGTCCGGGGTGTGCATCAGCAGGTGAATCCACTCGTACTGACCAATGGCCAGGCGTGCCACCGGAATGTCGAACCACCAGATGTTGCGGTTACGGTTCAGTTCGGTGAAGTGGCAGTTGTTGACGCCAAGCACAGCACCACCAAGTTCCTGGTTTCTGCGGGCAATGGCCTGCTTTTTATCGAGTTTCATAACATTCCTGCGGGGATTGGATCTTCAGCGCCTTGGCGCCAATACGTTGCGCATTCTCGGGGGTTGCCGGGCAAACATAAAGCCCAACCTGCATTGAACGATGAAATGTCGTGCTGAAAATAAATGAAACTCCGCGCAAACGCGCTCGGTCAACCCTGTGTAACGAGTTTTCTCCCATTGGAATATACGCAGGAGATTCATCATGGGCAGCACAGGCGATAAAGTGAAAGGCATGGCCAACGAAGCCGCTGGTAACGTCAAGCAAGGCGTCGGCAAGGCCACCGGTAATGACAAAATGCGCGCCGAAGGCGTGGTCCAGGAAAAGAAAGGCGAGGCCCAGCAAGCGGTCGGCAAGGCCAAGGATGCCGTGAAAAAGGGTGTCGACAAGGCCTGATGCGGCCGTTGAAGAAGCTTCGAGACGGCCATCCACAGATGGCCGTTTTTGTGTCAGCCTGAACTTGATTGATGAATTTGTTTCAAAGTCGCCAGGTAGGCTACTTTGATGAAAGAAAACGGCCCCTGAGTCGCCACGACTACAACCCCACCCTGTTTGCGGCGAAAGGAGACGCTAATGATTTTCCCGGACATGAAAGGTCTGCCCATCCACCGTGTGATGATGCGCACGGTCACCGAGTTCGTCGACGATGAGATGTCGACCTATGCCTCGGCGCTGGCCTATCAAATGCTGTTTTCGCTGTTTCCCTTCATTCTGTTCCTGATCGCCCTGATCGGTTTCCTGCATCTTCCGGACTTCTTTTCGTGGTTACGCCTGCAATCGGAGCTGGTGTTGCCGCCCCAGGCCCTGGAGCAGGTGAACCCGGTGATCGACCAGCTTCAGCAGTCCAAGGGTGGCTTGCTGTCGGTGGGTATCGTGATTGCCCTGTGGACAGCTTCGGCCGGCGTACGCTTGATGATGAGTGCGATGAACGCCGCTTACGACGTGGTCGAAGGTCGCCCGGTGTGGAAGCGTTTTCCGCTGTCGATCATCTACACCGTCGGCATCGCCGGCATGCTGCTGATCGCGGCCGCGCTGATGGTGCTCGGGCCGCAAGTGATGAGCTGGATTGCAGCGCAAGTCGGCCTCGAGTTTTTCATCGTCACCCTGTGGACCATCGCGCGCTGGCCGGTGATCGTGATCCTGTTGATGGTCGCGGTGGCGCTGATCTACTACGTCATGCCTGACGTCAAACAGGAATTCCGCTTCATCACCCCAGGTTCAGTGCTGGCCGTGGTGGTGTGGATCATCGCCTCGCTGGGCTTCGGTTTGTACGTCAAGGAGTTCGCCAACTACAACGCCATGTATGGCAGTATCGGCGCGATCATCGTGCTGTTGCTGTACTTCTACATTTCCGCCGCAGTGCTGTTGCTCGGTGCGGAGATGAATGCGGTGATCGAGCACATGTCACGCGAGGGCAAGGACCCTGGCGAGAAAGTTGCTGGCGAGCAAGGTCCCGTCCACGAAGAAAAACAGCACGTGTCGGGACTGGGCCGTGATCATTCACAACCCAAACCAACCATTGACGAAACCTGACCATGATTCGTGAAATCCTGAAAATGGGCGATGAACGCCTGCTGCGCATTGCCCCGCTGGTGCCTGCCGACATGTTCGACAGCCCCGAGTTGTGGCAACTGATCGACGACATGTTCCAGACCATGGAAAGCGTGGGCGGCGTTGGTTTGGCTGCGCCGCAGATCGGCGTTGATCTGCAACTGGTGATCTTCGGTTTCGAGCACAGCGAACGCTACCCGGACGCCGAAGCGGTGCCGCAGACGATCCTGATCAACCCGCTGATCACACCACTGAGCCCGACCCTGGAAGAGGGGTTTGAAGGCTGCCTGTCGGTGCCGGGCCTACGCGGCGCGGTGGAGCGTTATCAACACATCCGCTACGAGGGTTTCGATCCCAAGGGGCAACCAATCGTGCGTGTTGCATCGGGGTTTCATGCGCGGGTGGTGCAGCATGAGTGCGATCACTTGATCGGCCGGTTGTATCCATCGCGCATCAGCGACTTCAGCAAATTCGGCTTCACCGAAGTGATGTTCCCGGATCTCGATCCGAACGCGGATGACTGAGCAGCGGTTCCAGACCCATGGCGATCATCGGTTTGCTGCGTGCATAGCGACTCAGGCGCTCGACCATCGCGTAGGGCATTGGCGGATCAAAGGTAAAGCCGCGACGCTCATAAAAGCCCCGCAAGTCCGGGTGACAGAACAGCCATACCGGCAATTCGCAATTCTTCACCGCCGCGGTAATCAACGCGGCGGCGATGCCTTGTTCGCGACACGCCGGATCGACGAACAACCCGGTCAACCAATGCCCGCCGGATACCGGGCGCAAACACAACGCGCCAACGATGTCATCGCGCCGGGCCACCCACAATTGCGCTTCGCGAACCGCTTTCATTGACGATTGATGAGCGCGGTAGAACTTGTTCATCAATGGCCAAAGCGGCTCATCGAGTCGGGTGAAATGGGTATCGGGCATGGTCTCGGGCTGTCGGTTCGCAAAGCGGACGATTATAAAAGAACGTGATCTGAAGGATAGGTGTATACCTGATCTCACATCCCCTGTGAGTGGAGTACGCATCATGTCCAAAGGTATGGATTCAAAGAAAGCAGACAAGAAAAAACCGGCAAAAACCGCTATCGAAAAGCGCGCCGACAAGAAAGCCAAAAAGGTCAATGTGTTCGGGCATTGAGCCTGCGCTGACCGATCGCTCCCGCGCCATGCGGGAGCGATCACGTTGATAATAATCTGCAACAAATCTCTGCGCCGTGGCGTAGACGGGATGGGTGCCTGATCAGGGCAACGCCCCGTTTTCCAAGCCAATTCTGCCTTTACCGATCTTCACGTCCTGCATCGCCCATCGTTTGATCCCCTCCAGCTGAATCGATTTTGTACCCGATACTGGCCGACTAGTGGCCTTGCAAGCCCTACGCGTCTGGCTATGCTGACGGATAACTAACCATGTCGACCGCAATGTGATGGTTAGTCTCCAGAGTGCGCATTCCAAGGCACCGACACAATTCAATGGAGCGGTATTGGAGAAGGGAATTTTCTTATGAACACGTTAGGGCTGGCCCGCCTGCGGGCTATCAAGAGAAGGATGTCTTGATGAGAGTGTCGCAACAAGGACCCTCCGATTGAACATCATTAATCACCTGACTGGTCCTTCCTGATTTTGGAGGGGCGCGTGTGCCTGTTCTGTGGAACGTAGTGGTGGATTTGAAAGACCCGCAACTTTCAATAAGTCAAAAGACCGCGCATAGGGTGATACGACCATGTTTAACCTACATCACAAGGCTGACCTGCTGGAAATCGAACGCTTCAGTTGCGCGCTGACCGAGGCCAATGCCAAGTTGGCGGCGGTCAGTCGTTCGATGGCGATGATTGAATTCACCCCCGAGGGTATCGTCCTCGATGCCAATGAAAACTTCTGTAGCGTCATGGGTTATAGCGCTGAAGAAGTTCGCGGCAAGCACCATCGGGTGTTCTGCGAGGAGGTGTTTTATCGCAGCGAAGAGTACGCCAGGCTGTGGCGTGACCTGGCCCGCGGCGAGCCGGTCAGTGGCACCTTTTTGCGCCTGAGCAAGGGCGGCAAGGAAATCTGGCTTGAAGCCAGCTACATGCCGGTGTTTGGGCCCGATCGGCAAGTCAAAAGCGTGATCAAGGTCGCGACTGATATCACCGCGCGGGTCAACAAGGAACATGAAAACGAAAGCATGTTGTCGGCCATTAGCCGTTCCATGGCGGTGATCGAATTCACCCCCGAAGGGCGGGTGATCACGGCCAATGAAAACTTCCTGAACACCATGCAGTACTCGCTTAACGAAGTCCTCGGGCAGCACCACAGTCTGTTCTGTCACCGCGGCGAGGCCGAATCGTCCGGCTACAAAGCGTTTTGGGCTTCGCTCAACCGCGGCGAATATCACTCGCACCGTTTCGAGCGCAAGAACAAGCAGGGTCAGACGGTTTACCTCGAAGCGTCCTACAACCCGTTGTTCGATACCAAGGGGCGGCTCTACAAAGTGGTGAAGTTCGCCAGCGACATCACCGCCCAGATGACCACCCTGCAAACCGCTGCGGAATCGGCCCACAGCACCTCAGTGCAAAACGACGCCTGCGCGCGCAAAGGTTCCGAGGTGGTGCAGCAAACGGTGCAGATCATCCAGGACATTTCCAGGGACCTGAACCAGGCCGCGCTGAGTATCGATGCGGTGAGCAAACAGTCGGACATCATCGGCACCATCGTGCAGACCATCCGTGGGATCGCCGATCAGACCAACCTGTTGGCGCTCAACGCGGCGATCGAAGCCGCCCGCGCCGGCGAGCATGGGCGGGGTTTTGCGGTGGTGGCCGATGAAGTGCGCAGCCTCGCGGCACGTACGAGTCAGGCGACCCTGGAGATTGTCGACGTGGTGCGCAAGAACCACGATTTGTCCTTGAGTGCCGTGTCGAGCATGCAGTCGAGCCTGAGTCGAACGGGGCTCGGGGTGGAGCTGGCGAACGAGGCGGGGGAAGTGATTCTGGAAATTCAACAGGGATCGCGGCACGTGGTGGATGCGATCAGTCAATTCAACTCAACCTTGCAGTTGAATTAAGGGCAACAAATAAAGAAGGGTCCCGGTAGAGGGACCCTTCTTTATCTCTTCATACACCTCAAAGCGAAGCGACCAGTTGCTCCACGGCCTCAGCGCCCGGTTTGTTGTGACGTTCGTTGGCTTCTTCGGCCTTGGCCATCTTCATCTTGTCTTCCATGCGCTGGGCGATCTCTTCACCGATCGCTTGCTGTTTCTCCGGCGGCATGGCATCGACCTCTTCCTGCGTCAGCCCCATTTCCTCAAGGATCGCATCACGTATGCGCTGCTCCGGGGTTTTGCTCATGTAGTCCTTGAACTCGTCCGTTGCTGAACCGCTGCCGACCCGGTCCTTGACGTCATCCGGCAGCGGGGCATACACCGCTTGCAGATTCACGCGGGTCTTGGCGAACGCCTCATCGACGTTGTCGCTCACCTTCGCGGCCTCGCTGACCTGTTGCGTGGCAACTTGGGTGGCGGATTCCTGAACCTGCGTACCGGCTTGCGTGGTTTGCGTCTGCACATGGTTTTGCAGGGCCTGGGCCATGACGCTTTGAAGGCCGGCAGCGGCTTCGGCGGTTGGATCTTCACCAGGGCGTTTGGGGATTGGGGCTACCAGGTTTGATTTTGCACTGACCAACATGAGAAGAGACCTTGTAGGTGTTTGTGGTGCGGTGCCTGGAGCAAATAGTATGCCTTTATTAAAAAACTTATTTATATCAATTGGTTAGTTCTTTATCGCATCGCTGGCAAGGCTGTTGTGCGGTCAAACCTTGCCGCGCGGCGGCAGCGTTCGACCGCATGGCCATCAATGCTGGGCGATAGTGCAGGACCGCTCAAGGCAAGCCATTACAGCAATGCTTGAGGAAACCCGGGCGCTGGGCCAGGCGCTTGAAATACTCATCGATGGCCGGGTAATCGGGGCGCTCGATCGGCGTCATCAGCCAACGGTTGATCGACAGGCCGATGACGATATCGGCCAGGCTAAACCGCGCACCGGCGACGTAAGCCTTGGTGGTCGCGAGTTGGTGTTCGAGGATGGCCATTTTCTGGTTCCAGCCACGTATGCCGACTTCAATGCGATGGGCGTCCTGATATTCGGGGTCCTTGCGCACCAGGGCCATGAACGCGTAGCTCCAGGCTGCATTGAGATCGGTGGCCTGCCAGTCCATCCATTGCTCCACCCGGGCGCGGGCGGCCGGTTCGCCGGGCAGCAACTCGTGATGGTGTTGGTGTTTGCCGGCCAGATAGCGGCAGATGGTGTTGGACTCCCACAACACCCCCGCCTCATCGATGATCACCGGGACCTGGGCGTTGGGGTTGAACCTGAGAAACTCGGGGCTATGGGTCGAGGCAAACCCGCTGCCCCAATCCTCACGCTCGAAGGATAAGCCCAGTTCCTCGCAGGTCCACAGCACCTTGCGGACGTTGATCGACGAGGCTTTGCCGAGAACCTTCAGTGAGTGGTCCATGTTGCTACTCCCTCAGCGAATAAGGCGTCTGGAAATCATACCTCACGCACAGTATGGAACTGTTTGAGCCGGCTTGCTGGCGATCGCTGTTATCAGGCGAAATCGATGTCGATGGTCAAGCCGCCATCGTCAGCAAGCCGGCTCCTGCGCAGGCATGAGCGGTGTCATCAGGTGCTTTCTCGCACCTTCAGCTCAAACCCCATGTCCTGGACGGGTCTGGCCACCGTGTTGCCGGCCATCAGGGTCAACATCTGTTCGGCTGCGCGGCGGCCGATGGCTTCACGCGGGGTGTTGATGCTGCTCAGGCGCGGCACCATGTGCGCCGACGCCGGCAGGTCATTGAAGCCGAGGATGGCCACCTGTTCGGGGATTTTGACCCCGTGGCGCATGGCTTCGAGCAACGCGCCCTGAGCCAGGTCGTCGTTGCCAAAGAAGATTGCATCGACATCCGGATGGCTGGCGATCATCTGTAAAAACAATTCGCCACCCAGGCCTACGGACGACGGGCGTGGGGTCAGCACTTCCAGGGCCGGGTCGTACCGTCCTGCCTTCTGCAGAGCGCGGCGGTAACCTTCGCCGCGCAGCAAGGTGCGCTGGTCCAGTTGCGCACCGATGTAGGCCAGGCGCTTGCGACCACGGGATAGCAGGTGCTCGGCGGCTGTCTCTCCAGCGGCCAGTTGCGAAAAACCGACGCAATTGAGCCCGGCGGCGCTGTCCAGCTCCATCATGTACACGCATGGAATGTTGCTCGCTTCGATCATCCGTCGTGAGCTTTCGGTGCGGTCAAAACCGGTGAGCAACAAGCCGCGCGGCTGATAGGCCATGTAATTGCGCAGCAGGTTTTCTTCTTCGTCGCGGGAGTAATGGAAGTTGCCGATCAGCACTTCGAAGCCCTTGGGACGCAAAACCTGATGAATGGCTTCCAGGGTGTCGATGAACAGCAGGTTGGACAACGACGGCACCAAAACCACCACCGAATGGCTCTGGGCCGAGGCCAATGCACGGGCAGCAGGGTTGACCACATAGTTGAGCTCAAGCGCGGCTTTCTGGACTTTTTCCACCAGTTCGGTGGCCACGCTGCTTACGCCGCGCAAGGCGCGCGAAGCGGTAATCGGGCTGACACCGGCCAGGCGTGCGACTTCGTTCAGGGTAGGGCGGCCAGTGGTGCGGGTATTTTTATCGTTCTTAGTTGGATTCATCGACGGCTTGCCAAACAAAATTCAAGGCACTAAGGTAGCGCTGTCTCGATGCAGCTGCAAATGCGTGAGCGGGGGTTCGCCTGATCCTCGCTTTTTGGCGTTGAGACCGAACATGCTGCAACCCATAAAATGACAAGAAAGGCGTCGGCAACTTCTGCTTTTGTTTGAGTGTCATAGCTGACAAAGGTAGCGCTGTCTGCGCGCTGAGGTGTTACATGAATCATCCCATCACCGCCCTGGTCATCATGGGCGTTGCCGGTTGCGGCAAGACGTGCGTCAGTGAAGCCCTGTGCCAACTGAGCGGCGCCACTGCCATTGAAGGCGACTCTTTCCACCCTGCCGCCAATATCGAAAAGATGAGCGCGGGTATTCCCC
Source organism: Pseudomonas sp. TNT2022 ID1044 (assembly GCF_028656895.1). Lineage (NCBI taxonomy): Bacteria > Pseudomonadati > Pseudomonadota > Gammaproteobacteria > Pseudomonadales > Pseudomonadaceae > Pseudomonas > Pseudomonas sp. TNT2022 ID1044. The sequence goes on from NZ_JAMDHB010000017.1 coordinate 282,457, forward strand.
TGAACGACGAAGACCGTGCCGGCTGGCTCGACAGCCTGTGCGATGAATTGCGCCGCATTGACGCCAAGGGCCAGCGCCCGGTGCTGACGTGCTCGGCGCTCAAGCTTATTTACCGCGAACGTCTGCGCAGTGCCTTGCCGGGCCTGGGCTTTGTGTTCCTGGAGCTGACCCCCGAAGTCGCCGCCGACCGTGTTTCCCACCGGCCGGGCCACTTCATGCCGTCGACCCTGATCGACAGCCAGTTCGCCACCCTCGAATCCCCCGTCGGCGAGCCATTGACCCTGGCCCTCGATGCTTCGAACCACAGCGTTGATGAACTGGCCGTTCAGGCTCACCACTGGTGGCTCGAGCATGGCTTGAAGCGTGCCGGTTAATGTTTAGCTTGCAGAGATAGCGCTGTCCTTATGGCTTTCGAATTACCCGCTTCAATAACAACAACAACCAGGAGACACCCCTAATGTTTGGCATGTCCCACGAGACGTTCCTGCTGCTCGATGCAGTGGTCACGGTGATCGGGCTTATCGTCCTGATTACCAAGTTCAAATTGCACCCGTTCCTTGCCCTGATCATTGCCGCCGCCTTCCTCGGGCTGACGTCCGGCATGCCGATCGGCACCATCATCAAGGCGTTCCAGGACGGCTTCGGTGGCGTGCTCGGTTTCGTCGGCATCATCCTGGCGCTGGGCACCATGCTCGGCAAAATGATGGCCGAGTCGGGCGGGGCAGACCAGATTGCGCAAACCCTGATCCGCGCCTTCGGCAAGGACAAAGTGCAGTGGGCCATGATGTTCGCCGCGTTCCTGGTGGGCATTCCGCTGTTCTTCGAAATCGGCTTCGTGTTGCTGATTCCGCTGGTGTTCATCGTTGCCCGGCGCACTGGCGTGTCGATCATCAAGATCGGTATCCCGCTGCTGGCCGGCCTGTCCGCGGTACACGGCCTGGTGCCGCCGCACCCGGGCCCGCTGCTGGCGATTGGCGTGTTCGGTGCCGACATCGGTAAAACCATTCTTTATGGCCTGATCGTGGCGCTGCCTACCGCGATCATTGCCGGTCCGATCTTCGGTACGTTCATCGCCAAGCACATCCCCGGTCATCCGAACCAGGAGCTGGTGGATCAACTGGCCCGCGAAACGGATTCGGCTGCACTGCCAAGCTTCGGCATCACCCTGGTGACCGTGCTGCTGCCGGTGTTCCTGATGCTGCTCAAGACCTTCGCCGACGTGGTGCTGCCGGATGGCAACATCTTCCGTTCCTTCATGGACCTGATCGGTCACCCGATCTCGGCATTGCTGCTGGCCTTGCTGCTGTCGCTGTACACCTTCGGCTACAAACAGGGCATCGGTTCCAGCCAAATGATGAAATGGCTGGACGCGAGCCTCGCGCCGACTGCCGCGATCATCCTGATCATCGGTGCCGGTGGTGGCTTCAAGCAGATGCTGGTGACCAGCGGCGTGGGTGACGTGATCGGCCACATGGCGGTCAACGCACAGATCTCGCCGATCCTGCTGGCGTGGCTGGTGGCAGCGGTGATTCGTATTGCCACCGGTTCGGCAACCGTAGCGACCATCACTGGCGCGGGCATCGTGGTGCCGGTGGTCGGTATGATCCCGGGTGTGAACCGTGAGCTGCTGGTGCTGGCGACCGGTGCCGGCTCCCTGATCCTGTCCCACGTGAACGACGCCGGTTTCTGGCTGGTCAAGCAGTACTTCAACATGACCGTGGCCGAAACCTTCAAGACCTGGACCGCGATGGAAACCATCCTGTCGGTGGTGGGCCTGGGCTTTATTCTGTTGTTGTCGCTGTTCGTTTAAGCGCACGCCAGACACAAAAAAACCGCAGCGATGCGGTTTTTTTGTGGGTCATGATTTCAGGGAACACCCGAATCCAATGTGTGCGAGCAGGCTCGCACCCACAGGGGATAGGTGTCAGGCGTTGGATTTGGTGACCAGCCCATCCGCCCGAAACATCCCGCGAATCCCGCGCACGGCCTGACGAATCCGATCCTGGTTTTCGATCAGCGCAAAGCGCACATGATCATCGCCATACTCGCCGAAACCCACACCCGGCGAGACGCACACCTTGGCCTCAGCCAGCAGCTTCTTGGCGAACTCCAGGGAGCCCAGATGCGCATAAGCCTCGGGAATCTTCGCCCAGACATACATCGACGCCTTCGGATTTTCCACCATCCAACCCAGTTCATGCAGGCCTTTGACCAACACGTTTCGGCGCTGCCGGTACTGTTCGGCGATATCGCGCACGCATTGCTGATCGCCTTCCAGTGCGGCAATCGCCGCCACTTGCAGCGGGGTGAAGGTGCCGTAGTCGTGGTAGCTCTTGATCCGCGCCAGGGCGTTGACCAGTTCCGGGTTGCCGACCATGAAACCGATGCGCCAACCGGCCATGTTGTAGCTCTTGGACAGGGTGAAAAACTCCACCGCAATGTCCTTGGCGCCCGGCACCTGCATGATCGACGGGGCTTTCCAGCCGTCGTAGACGATGTCGGCGTAGGCCAGGTCATGCACCACCAGGACGTCGTACTGCTTGGCGAGGGCGATGACCCGTTCGAAGAAATCCAGCTCCACACATTGTGCGGTCGGGTTGGACGGGAAACCCAGAATCATCATTTTCGGTTTAGGGATCGAGCCACGAATGGCCCGCTCCAGTTCCGCGAAGAAATCCACGCCCGGGACCAGCGGCACCGATCGCACCTGGGCGCCGGCAATCACGGCACCGTAAATGTGAATCGGATAGCTCGGGTTTGGCACCAGCACCGTGTCGCCCTGATCCAGAGTCGCCAGCATCAAGTGCGCCAGGCCTTCCTTGGAACCAATGGTGACAATGGCTTCGCTTTCCGGGTCGATGTCGACCTCGTAGCGTTCCTTGTACCAGTTGGAAATCGCCCGACGCAGGCGCGGAATCCCCTTGGACGTCGAGTAACCGTGGGTGTCTTCGCGCTGGGCGACCTGGACGAGTTTTTCGACGATGTGCGGCGGCGTGGCGCCGTCGGGGTTGCCCATGCTCAAGTCGATGATGTCTTCGCCACGACGTCGGGCGGCCATCTTCAGCTCGGCCGTGATGTTGAAAACGTAAGGGGGGAGTCGATCTATGCGCGCAAAGCGGCGCGGCGAACCTTGTTCGGCCATTGTTGCCTCGGATAACGTAAGCGCCCGGAACCGTCCGAGCGACGCTGGTCACTGCGGTGACCTGTGGCGGAATGTAAGGGCAGCTGTGGCAGACTGTCCAGCCTCAAAATAAACAATTTTTTCCGAAGGATAGGGTTAGATGGAATTCACCAGTGGCTTCTTGCTGAGCCTTTCGCTGTGCCTGGACATCGGCGTGGCCAACATTGCGATGATCACCCTGGCGATGCAGCGCGGCTATTTTCAAGGCTTTGCGCTGGGATTGGGCACCTGCGTCGGCGACCTGATCTACGCCGTGCTGGCCCTGGCGGGCATGACCGTGTTGCTGCAATACGAAACCGTGCGCTGGGTGTTGTGGATCGGTGGCTCGGCGCTGCTGGTGTACTTCGCGGCGAAGATGATTTATTCGGCGATCCACCATGAAGCGCTGCTGGCGGAGACGGCAGAAGTCGGGCACAACTCCCATCGCAAAGAGTTCTTTCGCGGGATCTTCCTGGCCATGTCGTCGCCCAGTGCGATTCTCTGGTTCGCTGCGGTGGGGGGCACGTTGATCGCCCGTTCCGGTGGCGGTGACGCCCTCAGTTCCGCGCTGTTTCTCGGCGGTTTTCTCTGCGCGGGGATCCTCTGGTGTGTCGGCCTGTGCTTTGCCGCAAGCCACGGCGGCAAGTTGCTCGGCGACAAATTGCTGCGCTACTCCTACATGGCATCGGCGGCGATCTTCTGCTATTTCGCGGTGTATGTGATTCTATCGGGCTACAACGAGTTTGTTGGCACAGGCGCCGCCGAGCAGTTGCACGCACTCTAACCGGGCGAACCGGGTTTGGCTTCTATACTCCCAGCCGAACCCACTTTTTAGCTTCAGGAGTCGAGTCATGGATGAGCAAACACGCGTCGAAGTGTCCGAACCCCGTTTTGAGCACGGGCATTTCCTGCTGATTGCCGGGCTGGGTGGCCGATTTACCCAGGATACAACCCAAGGCATTCCCGCACTCTGGGAGAAATTCATTCCGGAGATGGGCAGGATTCCTGGTCAAAAAAGCGAAGTAACCTACGGCATCTGTTGCAATCCGGATGGCAAAGGGGGATTCGAGTACATCGCCGGCGTCGAGATCGACAAGCTCGACGACCTGCCAGACAAGTACCGTTGGATCGAGATTCAGGCTCAGCATTACGCGGTGTTCGAGCACAAAGGTTCGCTGGATCAGTTGCCCGCGACCTTTCAGTACATCTGGAAAACCTGGTTGCCGCAGTCCGGTAAAGAGGCGGCGGACGCCCCGGAGTTCGAACGCTACAGCGAAGATTTCAACCCGAAGCTCAACACCGGCAAGCTGGAAATCTGGCTGCCGATCAAGGCGTAATCCAGGCATCGAGCGGCGGATCGGGAGATTCGCCACTCGATGTCACGTTGCTGCTGATTTAACATTCCCCAACCAATTCTTCGCTGACCCCGAGCTGCCATGAACACCGTTATCCGCAATGTCACACCGGCCGACCTGGACCGCTGCTACGCCATCGAAACCGTTGCCTACGAAGGTGACGAAGCCGCGACCCGCGAGAAAATCGCCACCCGCATCGCCACCTGGCCCGAAGGTTTCATCGTTGCCGAAGTGGACGGCGTGGTGGCCGGTTTCATCAATTCGGGTGCGGCGTTTCAGGTGGAAATGTCGGACGAAGCGTTCAAGGAATTGATCGGCCACGACCCGGACGGGCCGAACGTGGTGATCATGTCGGTGGTGGTGCACCCGGATTATCAAGGGCAGGGGTTGGCGAAACGTTTGATGGGCGAATTCATCGAGCGCATGCGTGCGCTGGGCAAAACCAGCATCCACCTGATGTGCAAGGAACGGCACATTCCGCTGTATGCCGGTTTCGGTTTTGCCTACATCAAGCCATCAGCGTCTGACCATGGTGGCATGGCGTGGCATGAGATGGTGCTCAATTTCTGAATCACTACAAAACCTTGTGGGTAGCCTGGAAAATCATCCCCATCCGCCGCTCATACCCAATCCGCCCCTTGTACGCCTCGCCACTGTCGACAAAGCCAAATTTGGCATACAAGCCAATGGCCGATTCATTGTCCGCATCCACCGACAATTCCAACCCGCGAATCTCCGGCCAGGCCAAGCGCGCCGCCTCGGGCAGCGCTTTGAGGCAGGCCTTGCCATAACCTTTGCCTTGGGACCGTTGGTCGACTTGCAGCGCATGCAAGGTGGCGCTGTGTTCATTGGCCCAGGCCGGAAGCGCAGGTGGGCGCTTGAGCAGCAGGAAGGCCACGGGAATGTCTTCGGCCAGCAGGGCAAATCCTTTGACGCCCGGGCCGGGCTTGGACAACAAGGTGTGCAAAGCACCGTGGATGTCACCGGAGAACTTTATTTGCTCGGGATGTACTTCAATGGCTTCGACCTGCAGGCGTTGCTGCGCATTCAGGCTTTCATACGGCACGAGTCGGGCTGTCACTGGAGTGTCCTTTTTCCATCATCTATTGAGTCTCGGATTCTAGCGATTCCGGCGATCTGGATTATTTTTATTTCACCTGTCGATTCACCGGATCGCCAGACGACTAAGGGTGTCTTCCCATAAAAACCACGGAGAACCACCATGAACTCGCAAACCCAGATCCAGAACCTGATCGACAGCTATCGCCAGGCCGTCATGTCCAAGGACGTGGAAAAAGTCATGGCGCTGTATGCCGATGACATCGTCTCCTTCGATGCGGTCAAGGCGTTGCAATTCAAGGGCAAGCCGGCCTACCGCGCCCATTGGCAGGAATGCATGCAAATGTGCCCCGGCCCGCACATCTTCGAGTTCCACGAGGTGACCATCGAACCGTCCCAGGAAATCGCTTTCGCTCACTGGCTGGCGCATTGTGGTGGCACCAACGAGAAAGGCGAAACCCAGGCCTGCTGGATGCGCGTCTCGCAGTGCTACCGTCAGGCAGCCGGGTCGTGGCAGATCGTTCATGAGCACTGGTCGGCGCCGTTCGACATGCAGACCGGCGCACCGCTGTTCGACCTCAAGCCCTGAAGTTTTTTATCGCAAACAGCGCCAAAGTGCCGATCCACGGCCATCGTTGATCCGTTCGATAAGGAGAGCGTGATGAAGTATTTATGCCTGGTCTACAGCGATGAGCAGTTACTGCATTCGCTGCCGGAAAGCCCGCACGATTCTGAGTGCATGGCTTATGCCGAGTCGGTCCAGGGCAGCGGCCGGATGGTCGCCGCCGAGGCGCTGGAATCCGTGCAGACCGCCACCACGGTGCGCATGCGCAACGGCAAAATGTCGATCACCGACGGCCCGTTCGCCGAAACCAAGGAGCAATTGGCCGGGTTCTATCTGATCGATGCCAAGGACCTCAACGAAGCGATCCAGGTCGCCGGGAACATCCCGGCGGCGCGGGTCGGCAGCGTTGAAGTGCGCCCCGTGCGCCAGCTGAATCCTTGAATGATGGTGGTTGCGGCGGTCAAGGCGCGGGTCGAGCAGGTTTATCGTGAAGAGTCGCGGCGCATTCTGGCGACCTTGATTCGCTTGCTCGGCGACTTCGACCTCGCCGAAGAGGCCTTGCACGAGGCGTTCTTCGTCGCGGTCGAGCGCTGGCAACAGGACGGCGTGCCGGACAACCCGCGTACCTGGCTGGTGTCCACCGGGCGGTTCAAGGCCATCGACGTGCTGCGTCGACGTGCGCGGTTCAATGCTTCGCGGCCATTGTTGCTGGCGCAACTGGAAGCGCTGGAGCAGGCGGACTGGAGTGACGAAGACGTGGAAGACGATCGCTTGCGGCTGATCTTCACCTGTTGTCACCCTGCATTGGCGGCGGATGCCCAGGTGCCGCTGACCCTGCGGGAAGTCTGCGACCTGACCACGGAAGAAATCGCCCGGGCCTTTCTCTCGGCGCCGGCGACCATCGCCCAACGCATTGTGCGTGCCAAGGCAAAAATCCGTGACGCAAAAATTCCCTATCAAGTGCCCTCACTGGCAGAACTGCCCGAACGCCTCGACAGCGTGCTGCGGGTGATTTATCTGGTGTTCAATGAGGGTTACTCCGCGTCCATCGGCGCACAAGTGACCCGCGAAGACCTGACGCGCGAGGCGATTCGTCTCGGCCGGCTATTGATGGAGTTGCTGCCGGAACCGGAGGTCATGGGCTTGCTGGCCATGATGCTGTTGCACGAGTCGCGGCGGGTGGCCAGAACCAGCGCGAACGGCGAGTTGATTTTGCTGGATGAGCAGGATCGAACGCTGTGGGACGGCGAGATGATTGCCGAAGGTTGCACGCTGGTGGAGCGGGCGTTGAGCAGTCGTCGATTCGGTCCGTATTGCCTGCAAGCGGCGATTGCCGCGGTGCATGCCGAAGCGCCGTCGGTGGATGAAACCGATTGGGAGCAGATCGTCGGGCTGTATGACGTGTTGCTGCGGGCGGTGCCTTCGCCGGTGATCGAGTTGAACCGGGCAGCGGCGATTTCCAGGCGCGATGGGCCGATGGCGGGGTTGATTCTGGTGGAGGCGATTCTGGCGCGCGGTGATCTGCTGGATTACCACCTGGCGCATTCGGCGCGGGCGGAGTTTTGTCGGCAGTTGGGGCGGGTGGAACAGGCGCGGGAGGCGTATGAGCGGGCCCTGGCATTGACGCAGCAAGCGCCGGAGCGGCGGTTTATCGAAGGCCGGCTCAAGGCGTTAAGTTGATGTGATCTTGCGGGCCTCATCGCTAGCAGGCTCGCACACAGTGGGTCGGTGTCCCTCGATACCACGTGTCCAATTGTAAGGACTGCATTTCAGCACCGCCGTTAACCGATTTGATTGGCCACACGCGGTCCAACTGTGGGAGCGAGCCTGCTCGCGATGAGGCTTGTCGCCGCGCCACTATTCCAGCATCTTCCCCAATAACCAACTCCCCGCCGGCCCTGGTGGATGCAGCCGCGACCACAGCGCATCCACCGACACCGTTTTCGGCCAGCCACGCACCTGCAGCTCTTGCAAGGTCCCCGGCCCGAAACGCGCCACCAGCCAGCGTGGCAGCGGCGCCCAGCCAAAACCGCCCTGAGCCATTTCCAGCAGCATCAAATAACTCGGCGCCGACCAGACGCGCCCCTTCGCCCGGTTCTCATATGGATTGACGATGGTCGCCAGGCGCAATTCGCGGTGTTGCTGCAGCACCTCCTGATCAATCCGAGCCAGCGTGGCCAACGGATGCTGCGGCGACACGAACAGGGCGATTTCCGTGCGTTCGTCCACCGTCGAATTGACCAGATCCGGTGGATAGCTGTCCTGCATTTCCGCAAAGGCAATCTGCGCCCGCCCGCTTTGCACCAGCGCCACCAAGTCATCGCATTCGGCGATCAGGCATTCGAGCTCCAGGTCGGGATAACGCTGCTCGAACGCGCTGAGCGACGCTTCGAAGCGGTCGGACTGATAAGTGTCGGAAAGGGCCACAGTCAGTTTCGCCTCGACCCCTTGGGAGAGTTGGCTGGCGGTCATTTCCAGACGACTGGTGGCGGCCAGAATCTCCTCGGCCCGTTGCAGCACCACGCGCCCGGCCGGCGTCAGCCCGGGTTTGCGGCTGCTGCGGTCGAACAATGTCAGGTTGAGGTCGATTTCCAGGCTGGCCACTGCCGCGCTGATGGTCGACTGACTACGGCCCAGCTTGCGCCCGGCGGCGGAAAAAGAACCCTGGGTGGCGGCTTCGACAAACGCCAGCAGCACTTCATGCGAGGCCATGAACTATCGCCTTGATCGATGGTTATTGGTTATGAAGTATCGGTCGGACGGCGGATCATGGCAACCATCGTCACCCAAGGGAGTCACGCCATGAGCGCCAACAAATCCATCACTGAACGTATCTTCCAGGCCATCGGCTTCGAATTGCTGGCCATTCTGATCTGTACCCCGTTGCTGGCCTGGATCATGGACAAACCGATGCTGGAAATGGGCGCCGTCACCGTGGTCATCGCCGTCTTGGCGCTGGCCTGGAACGTGGTCTTCAACGGCCTGTTCGACCGGGTGCTCAAGCGTTTCGCCATTGCCCACAACGCCTGGGTCCGTGTGGTGCACGCGATGTTGTTCGAAGGCGGACTGGTTGCCCTTGGCGTGCCGTTGATTGCCTGGTGGCTGAACGTCAGCCTGTGGCAAGCGTTCCTGCTGGATATCGGGGTGCTGCTGTTTTTCCTGCCGTACACCTACGTTTATCACTGGGCGTATGACGTGGTGCGCGAGCGGGTGCTGTTGAACCGGGTGGTTTGTTGAGGTGTGGAGAGGGAGCAAGCTCCCTCTCCACAGGTTTGGTAGCTGGCTGCGACTTATAAGAACATCCCCCCCGACGCTTCAATCCGCTGCCCATTAATCCACTGGCTCCCCGGTGCGACCAGCAAGGCAATCGCAGCGCCAATATCGTCAGGCCGACCGGCGCGACCCAGCGCCGTGTTGCCCGCCACCATCTTGTTCACCTCGGCGTTATCACGCACGGCGCCGCCACCGAAATCGGTTTCGATCGCACCGGGGGCAAGGATATTCACGCTGATGTTGCGTGCACCCAGCTCCTTGGCCTGGTAACGCGTCAGCACTTCCATCGCACCTTTCATCGCTGCATAGGCGCCGTAGCCCGGCAGACTGAAACGAGCCAGACCGCTGGAAATATTGATGATGCGTCCGCCGTCATTGAGCAATGGCAGCAGTGTTTGCGTGAGGAAAAACGGTCCCTTGAAATGAATATTCACCAGCAGGTCGAACTGTTCGACGGTGGTGTCGACGAAATTCGCATGCATGCCGATCCCCGCGTTGTTGATCAGGAAGTCGAAATGCTCGCGATCGAACTGGTCGCGCAAGACAGTCGCCAGTTCAGTGGCGAACACGGCGAACTGCTCACTCTTGCCGACGTCGAGTTGCAGCATGGCCGCACGGCCACCGAGGCTTTCAATTTCGGCGACCAACGCCTGGGCCTCATCGGCGCGGCTGTTGTAGGTGCCGATGATGTCGACGCCCTGGGCGACCAGATGCAAGGCAGCGTTCTTGCCAAGGCCACGGCTGGCGCCGGTGATGAGTGCGATTTTACGGGTCATGGGACTTCCTCAAGTGCAGTGGACAGTGGGTGTGAGGAAGTTTATTTATCCGCTACAGAGTGATAAATATGCGCAAACCGGAATCACTGGTCGGTTAAGTCGAACAATAAAGGTCAGGCACATGAACAAGCTGGAACTGCTGCGCACCTTCGTCCGGGTCAGCGAGATGTCGAGTTTCACCCTCGCCGGGGAAAGCCTGGGTCTGCCCCGATCGACGGTGTCCGAGCATGTGCAGGCACTGGAAGCCTTGCTGGGTACGCGCCTGTTGCAGCGCACCACGCGCAAGGTCCAGGCGACCCAGGACGGTTTGGTGCTGTACGAGCGCAGCAAGGACCTGCTGTCGCACATGGATGAAATCGAAGGCCTGTTCCGTCAGGACGAAGCCACCTTGGTGGGGCGCATTCGGGTCGATATGCCGAACATTCTGGCCCGGCGCGTGGTGATGCCGCGCCTGCCGGAGTTCACGGCGCGTCACCCGCTGCTTGAGCTGGAAATCAGCAGCACCGACCGGCGGGTAGACCTGCTCGGTGAGGGTTTCGATTGTGTGGTGCGGGTGGGGGCGCAACCGGATCAATCGGTGGTTGCGCGGCATCTGTGCGACTTCGCCATGGTCAACTGCGCCAGCCCCGGGTATGTGCAGCGCTACGGCATGCCGCAGACGCTGGAAGATCTGGCGCAGCATCGGCTGGTGCATTACGTCGGCGTGCTGGGCGCGCGTTCGGAAGGTTTTGTCTATGAGGTCGATGGCAAGGTGCAGCGGCTGCCGATGGCCGGAAGCATCACGGTCAATAGCACCGACGCGTACGAGTCGGCGTGCCTGGGTGGTTTCGGTCTGATCCAGGCGCCGCGAATGGGCATGCGCAAACATCTGCTGGGTGGGGAATTGGTCGAGGTGTTGCCGCAGTTCAACGCGCCGTCCATGGAGGTGTCACTGCTCTCTGCCCGCCAGCGGCATTTGCCGCTGCGGGTGAGGGCGTTCATGGATTGGTTGGGGCAAGTGGTTCAGTCAGCCTCATAACCTGTGGGAACGTTCAATAATCCTGCCGCTTGCGAAACGCCCAACGCCCGGCAATCACGGTAAACGTCGCCACCAGCGCCACCAGAATCCAGAACCCTTCCGGGTCCTGGGAAAGCGGCACTCCGCCCACGTTCATGCCGAAAAAACCGGCAATGATGTTGATCGGCAAAGCCAGCACCGTCACCACCGTCAGGGTGAACAGCGTGCGGTTGCTCTGTTCGTTGAGGTTGGCGGCGATTTCTTCTTGCAGCAGCTTGATGCGCTCACCGAGCGCCGTCAGGTCGTTGATGATCAGCGCGAACTCCTCGGTGGATTTGCGCAGCTCCTTGACGTCTTCCTTTTGCAACCACGGCGGCGGGCGATTGAGCAGGCGCAGCAACGACCCCGGTTCCAGTGCCAGCAAGCGTTGCAGGCGCACCAGCACCCGGCGGTTGGCGCCCAGTTCGGCGCGGTTGGTCGACAGGCGCGAGGAGAGCAATTCATCCTCGATCTGATCCACGCTCTGGCTGGTCTTGCGCACGATCTGCGTCAGCACTTCACCCTGATCGCGCAGCAAATGCACCAGCAATTCCAGCGGCGAACGAAAGCACTCGCCGGCCTTCACCGAGGAGCGCAGTTTGTCCACCGAATGCAGCGGTTGCAGGCGCGCGCTGATGATCAATCGACTGCGCGCACACACCCACAGCGTCGAGATATCCGACGAGACCATGCTGCTGAGGTTGAACACCACATCGTTAACCACCGCCAGCAACGCCGAGTCGACATGCTCGATGCGCGTCGACCGAGAGCCTTCATGCAAGGCTTCGAAAAACTCGTCGGGCAATTCCAGATGGTTTTTCATCCAGCGCTCGCACGCGGCGTGGGCGAGGTTCAGGTGCAGCCAGAGAAATTGCTCGTCGTCTTCCGGTTGTTGCAGGCAGCGCAAAGCCCTGGCCGAGTCGATTTCCTGGCCGCGCTCGCCGGGGCGAAAACTGAAACCGTAAAGCAGGCCGAACAGATCCGGATCGCGATGGCTTTGATCGATGCTGTGGTTCATGAGAGCTCGCAAAGAGAGGCGCCTGTCGCGGGTTTTACAGGTTCACGTGAGCCGCATCATCGCAAGGCTGGATGACGATTTTGTGACAGTTGTGTAGCGCAAACGATTGCTCTGCCGGTGGTCGGATTTGACTCAAGAACCGCTCTGGCACGCCGATTACGCATGGGTTAAGTTGCGCGCCCCTGGCCAAAAGCCAAGGTCGTGGACAGGGATGTCCGGACACCTTTCACGCCTACCGGGGCGTGTCTCATTCCTGCCATGAGTACCTTCCGATGTTTTTGCAAAAGTCCCTGAGAGCGCAAATTCTCGCCCTGTTGAGCGGTAGCCTGTTGGCGATGTTGTTGATCGCCCTGGCTTGCTTTCATTTCCTCTCCAGCGGCGTTCAACGCTACGCCAGCCTGATCGAAGGGCCATTGCACACTTCGCAATTGATCGACGAAGCCAACCTGCAATTCAAGGTGCAGGTGCAGGAATGGAAAAACGTCCTGCTGCGCGGCAAGCAACCGGCGGACCTTAACAAGTACTGGTCGCAGTTCGAAGACCGTCAGCGCGATGTGCAAAACATCCTTGGCGAACTGGCAGGGAAAAAGGGCATCGAGCCGTCACTCAAGACCCGTATCGAACGCTTGCGTGACGAACATCGACAGTTGGGCGCCGCTTACCAGAAGGGCCGTGATGCCTTCGTGGCGGCCGGTGGCGAACCGGCGGCGGGGGATGCCGCTGTCAAAGGCGTCGACCGTGCGACCAGCGAGCAGATGAGCGAACTGGTCAGCGAACTGCGCAAGCAGGGAGCCGAGCAATCGACGCTGATCAGTGCCAGTGCCGATCGCACCGTGCTGCTGGGGCTGATCGTCATGCTCGCCTCAGGGCTGTTGATCGGCCTGCTGAGTCTGTGGCTGGTCAACCGCAACCTGGTCCAGCCGATTCGCCAACTGATCGAATACGTCGCGCAACTCAGCCAGGGCCGCTTCGCCCAGCGTGTCGCCAGCCATCGCCAGGACGAACTGGGCAAGCTGGCGATGGCCGCCAACACCCTGCGTGACTTTCTCGCCGAAACCTTCAGCCGTTTGCAGCGCAGTGCGTCGGACCTGGACAGTGCCAGCGGTGAGCTGAACTCGATCGCCACCTTGATGGCCGGCGGCACCAACGAGCAATTCAACCGAACCGATCAGGTGGCCACGGCGATGAACGAAATGTCCGCCACCGCCCAGGAAGTCGCCCGCCACGCGGCCGATGCGGCGCGGGCGGCAGACGATGCCGATCAGTCCGCGCAGCAGGGCGAAAAAGTCATGCAGGGCACCATCCGCACCATCACGCAAATGCGTGGCGAAATCGCCAACACCGCCACGGTCATCCGCCAACTGGAAACCGACAGCGGGCGCATCGGCAAGGTGCTGGAAGTGATTCGCGGCATCGCCGAACAGACCAACCTGCTGGCGCTCAACGCGGCCATCGAAGCGGCACGCGCCGGTGAAGCCGGGCGCGGTTTTGCGGTGGTGGCCGACGAAGTTCGCAGCCTGGCCCAGCGCACGGCGGCGTCGATCATCGAGATCAACCAGATCATTCAAACCGTGCAGACCGGCTCGATCGATGCGGCGCAGGCGATTGAAAGCGGTCAGGCGCGCAGCGATGAGAGCGTCGAGCAAGTCACCCAGGCCGGCGCCATGCTTGAACGCATCACCCTCGCCGTGGAAGCCATCCGTGACATGAACCGCCAGATCGCCACCGCCGCCGAAGAGCAGACCTCGGTCGCCGAAGACATTTCGCGCAACCTCACCGAAATCACCAGCATCGCCAGCACCAACCTGGACAACGTGCAGCGCACGGAAGCGGCGAGCAACAACTTGCACGGCTTGTCGGGGGAATTGAACGAGGTGACGGCGCGCCTGAGCGCCTGACGAAAACCCCTGTGTACCGATTGGCTTAGGCGCGATCTAGAACCCAGACGCAAAAAAGCCGCACGATCGTTAAATCGTGCGGCTTTTTGCGGTGTGCATCAGTCGTCTTTTTTGTTCTTCAGGACTTCGCCGGTAGCGGCGTTCAAATCCACGTCCCATTCAACGTTTTTCGCGTCGCGCAATTCGACTTCGTACTCGTAACCGTTGAAGTGGTTGTCGAGGTCACTGTCGGTAATCGTGGCACCCGGATGCAGTTTCAGAACGATCTGGTTCAGTTCTTCCAGTGGCTTGATCTTGCCATCCTTGACCAACTGAGGAATCTGGTCGACAGGCACATCAGCCTGGGCCAAACCAGCGGTGAGTGTCAGAGCAGCAGCGGTGAACAGGGCAGTCAAAGTTTTCATGAGCTTCTTTCCTTGGGTGAGCTGTTTAAGTGGGATCAGGTTAGCTTTTGTAACTTAATCCACCCTTAAAATTCCCTTTGCCTCGACATTCGCCAGGGCAATGCAAAATCTGTGGGAGCGAGCCATATCGCGATTGGGTCGACTCGGTGCTGTGCCAGACGCCCATTCAATACCCATTATTCTTCAATACCTGATCAACACTCGCCGCCGCCGGGCGTTTATAGAACTTCAACAACTCGCTGGCGCGGTTGGTGAAAATGCCATCGACGCCCGCATCCATCGCCTTCTGAACATCCACCGCCTCGTCGATGGTGTAGACGTGCACCAGCAAACCCTGATCGTGGGTGTACTGGTTCATCCACGGTTGCACGAGGTCGGCATAACTCTGATCGCCGCCCTTGGTCAGCGCCGCCGAAGGACCGGTGCCGATCGCGCCCTGGGCCTTGGCGTAGTCGACCCAGCGCTGGAATTCGGCTTTGTCTTTCGGCTGCTGCCTGGCGTAGTAAGCGGCCTTATCCTGCTCGCCGGACTCGGCAAACGTCACTTTGGATTTCGGCTCGATATTGCCTTCGCCCACCCACAGCAGGAGGATTTTCGGTACTTGCGGCATTTCCTTTTGCAGCAGTTCGAGGCTGCTCTTCTCGAAGGTTTGCAGGATCACCTTGCCTCTGCCCTGGCCGACCGCCAGCTCGCTCTTTGCCAGTTTCGATCCGGCCGGGCTTAGCCAGCCACGGTCATGGAGTTTGTCCTTGAGGTCGCGCTCGATGCCGGGAAACTGCTTTGGCTCCTTGGTTTCGATGTACAGGCCTGGCTTGTGCAGCGGGTTGCCCTGGGCGATGTCGATGATCTCATCGAGGGTCAGAATTTTCAGGCCCGCGTAGGAAGGACGCGCGCGCTCCGGATAAGCCGTGTTGAACCAACTGCCCGCATCCAGGGTTTTCAGTTCGGCCATGGTGAACGCATTGGCGGGGCTGTCCTTGCGCTCCGGGAATTTACTGGCGACATCGGTGGTGCGTTGCAGGTTGTCGTCGTGCAGGGCGAACAGCACGCCATCCTTGCTGCGTTGCAAGTCCAACTCCAGGTAATCGGCGCCGAGGTCCCGGGCCAGTTTGTACGCAGCAACGGTGGATTCCGGTGCATCGAACGAAGCGCCACGGTGGGCGATCACCGCCGGGTGCGGGATGCCCGAGCGTGCGGCCAGCGCAGCGGGGCCGGGCTCGCTCGCGGCGTGGGCCTGACCGAGGCCGAGTAACAGACTCAGCAGCAAGGCGCTTTGGGTGAGGGTTGCAGGCATGCTCGAGATCCTTTCGCGATGGGTTCAAAGACGTCCCTTTTAACAACTGAGCGTTGCCAACGCTATCGCGAGACCGACATAAACGTGTTTAAAGCTGATATTCGTCAGCGCTTCAGTGCACTCGTTTGCAGTAGGCTTGGCTGCAATTTCCCCGGCAGAGGGAACCCGTCATCGCCCGCCTTGTGTGTAAACCAACGATCACCCTTGTGAGGTTTACCATGCGCATCACATCCCAGCTCATCTGCCAGGCCGCCGACCAACTCAAAGGCTTCGTCGGCCTCAACCGCAAGACCGGCCACTACATCGTGCGTTTCAGCGAAGACTCTTTTGGCATGGACGTGGCGGACGACGGCATCATTCCCGCCAGTGAATTCGTCTGGGCCCCCGGCCCCGAGCAGGCCATGATCCTCAAGCGCGAGTTGATTCAGTTGTTGCTGGATCAGAATATCGACGACCGGATCAACATTACCGAGCCGTTAAGGGTGTACATGCAGCGGCGGGAAGTACCGGAGATTTTGGCGGTGAGGCAATCGGTGCAGGGTTGAGTTTTTTGCGGTGATTCGACTGGCCCCATCGCCAGCAGGCTCGCTCCCATCGATCTATTGTGTGAGCGAGATAACGGCGCATCAATTACCGTTCGAACTCATAAGCCCGCTCAACCCGGCATACCCGCGTATGGCAATGGGCATACCAGGTCGAGCGCCCCCGTTCCCGAATCGCGCTGTGCTCGGGATGCTGTTTCCACGCCAGGATCGCCACCTCACTGGCCCAGTACGACACGGTAATCCCCAACCCGTCATCGCCCCGTGCCGACTCCACTCCGAGGAATCCCGGCTGTTGGCGGGCCAGTTCGATCATGCGCTCGGCCGCTTCGGCGTAACCCTGGTCACCCTCGGTGCGCAGTGAGGTGAAGATCACGGCGAAGTAAGGGGCTGGCGGGGAGTTGGCGATCATGATGGCTGCCCCGCGGAGGCCTGGATGAATGCCCGTATCAGGGGCGGCAAGGTGCCCTTGAGCGCGGCGCGTTCGGGTTGGAACAAGGTGGCGACAAAGAACGGATGACCCCGCAGTTCCAGCGCTCGCAAGCCGTGGGCCGAGTCCTGCCCGACGCTGTGAAGGTCATGCCTGAGCAGTGCTCGTTCGAACTCAGGATTCACACCGTAGTTACAGCGGTAGCCTTCACGTATTTCAGAAGTTTCGTACGCCTTGGCGATCAACGAACTCTCAAGTAAATGAATGCTGTCGATGGCTTCCACTAGCGAGCAGGCCAGCGGCGTGAGCAACACCCGCGCAGCGTTGGGCGATGTCTCGCCATGTTCGGCATCCGTCCAGCCCAGCACGTTGCGCGCATATTCCAGCACCGCGTGTTGAAAGCCGCCGCAGGTGCCGAGGAAAGGCAGCCCTTGTTCGCGGGCATAACGAATCGCCCGTAATGCGCCGTCCATGTTGCGGTAGGGGCTGGCGGGCACGCACCAGAAACCGTCGTAGCCATCGAGCGGCGTGTCTGCGTGGATGCTGTCAGTCGCCAGCCAATGCCCTTGCACGTTGTGGCCGCTGTGCTCGGCAGCCATGTCCAGAGCCACGGGAATGGCCTGGTGAGCGGTGACGTGCGGGTCATAGTCGCCGATCAGGGCGATGCGGATAACGCGGTTTTCCATGAGCAACCTCGGCGCTTGTTGATTCCTGGCGCTCACTATAAATTGGCGTTCACGCACTCAATATGGGCGTTTTCCCAAGTGATCAATGCAGCGGCGCACTATCGACTGGACTACCCGGACCTTGCCCTGATTCTTGCGCTGGTGCGCGGCGGCTCTCTGGCTCGGGCGTCGCAACTGTTGAGGGTGGACGTCTCGACGGTGTTTCGTGCCGTGCGTCGACTGGAAGCCGCGCTCGGTCAGCAACTCTTCGAGAAAAGCCGCGCCGGGTACCTGCCCACCTCCTTGGCGCAAACCTTGGCCGAACAGGCTGAACGTGCCGAACATGCGCTGGAAGCGGCGCGCATCGGCGTGGAGCAGGGCGGCGAAGTCATCAGCGGCACCGTGCGCCTGACCTGTACCGATTCGGTCCTGCAAGGTTTACTGTTGCCGGCGCTGGCGCAATTCATGCCGAACTATCCGGCGCTGACGATCGAACTCAGTACTTCCAACGACTTTGCCAACCTCAGCCGTCGCGATGCCGACATCGCCCTGCGCCTGACCCGCACCCCGCCCGAGCATTTGGTGGGGCGGCGACTCGGGAATATTTCCTACCGCCTGTGCGCCAGCGCCGGTTATTTGAAGTCAGTCGACACTCACGATCTGGCCTCACTCACCTGGATTGCTCCGGACGACTTCCTGGTCGATCACCCCACGGTGGTCTGGCGCCGCCAAGCGCTGCCGGGCGTGACGCCGGGTTATCGCTGCAACAGCATGCTGTCGGTTACGGAGCTGGTGCGCGCCGGATTGGGTGTGGCGGCATTGCCGGACTTTTTGATCGGTGATGGATTACAGCCATTGGGCGAGCCGCTACACGGTTACGACACTGCGCTATGGCTGCTGACGCGACCGGATTGCCGCGCCTTGCGCTCGGTGGTGACACTGTTTGA
Source organism: Pseudomonas sp. TNT2022 ID1044 (assembly GCF_028656895.1). Taxonomy (NCBI): domain Bacteria; kingdom Pseudomonadati; phylum Pseudomonadota; class Gammaproteobacteria; order Pseudomonadales; family Pseudomonadaceae; genus Pseudomonas; species Pseudomonas sp. TNT2022 ID1044. The sequence continues at coordinate 300,879 of NZ_JAMDHB010000017.1, forward strand.
TGAGTTGGGGCAGGCACTGAAACTGTCGTGAGGGTGCTCAGGGCTCAGGTTGGTCCTTTCGCACGAAGTGTTGATGCATCCCCGTCGTCAGTTTCATTCTGAAACACATTGCGGTGCGTGATTTGCAGCTACCTACTGTTCGACAGGTCCGCCGAATGTGTCATTTATTACAGCTGATAACAGGCCAGGAACATGTCTAGCGCGGACTCCACAACGGCGGCTTGCTCCGCGGCAGACAAACCTGGCCGGCCCATGGATATCTGCGGCCAGAATGCAAAGGATTTGAGCAGACCCTGGATCTGTTGCGCGGCAAAATCAGGAGCAACCTCTCTCAAACGACCATCGGCCTGGGCAGCACGAATCCACACAGTCACGCCTTCTTCACGCTCGCCCATGCGGGCAACCATGCTCTGCGCGCGTTCAGGAGAATGGATGGTGGCTGCGATCGCCACTCGCGCCAGGTCGAGAAAATTGTCATCGGCGAGCATCTGCAGTTTCGCCGCCAGCAGCTGGCGCAACTGATCTCGCAGAGGCAAATCGGCGCGATAGGGCGTTTCCTGCTCTGCCGTTACGCGAATCCATAATTGATTGAGGATTTCGGCGAACAGCTCTTCCTTGCTGGGGAAGTGGTTGTACACCGTGCGCTTCGACACGCCAGCAGTCGCAGCGATTTTGTCCATGCTGGTGATGTCGAAACCGTGGGCACGAAATTCGGCAATCGCCGCCTGAATGATGGCTTCGCGTTTTCGGTCGGTGAGTCGCTGTGGAGCTGTCATAAATACGCTTCGGCAGGAAATTACACTCAGCAGTTTACTTGTGATCGGCTTTGATGCAACCTTGGAACTACACTGTGCAGTGTAATGTTTTGTTAATGCTGCATCGTCAAAAATAGAGTTTCGGCTAATGCGTGCGTGCAACGGCCATACATCGTCCCAAAGTGGAACATCGTGAGACGTGCGGTTTTCCTGGAGTCATTCAGTCATGGCCAATTCAACTTCCCCGGTGGATAACGCTTCCACGCCTCAAGCGTCGCTTCAGGTGGAAGGGCTCTTCCGAAACCATGCCCCCGTAAAGCGTGGAGGTTTTCGCAAAACCTTGCGCATCCTGTGGAACGTTATCTTCCACAAACCGCAAAACACCCGCCCGAGCGCCCCGGTGCCTGTGCAGCCTCTGACACAAGCGGCACTGTTGGCAGCGCCGAACCACAGCGTCTACCGCCTCGGCCATTCCACGGTGTTGCTGAAGTTGCGTGACAAGTTCTGGATCACCGACCCGGTCTTCGCCGAACGCGCCTCACCCGTGCAATGGGCCGGCCCCAAGCGATTTCACCAGCCACCGATCAGCCTGGAAGAGCTGCCGCCGATTGAAGCAGTGATCCTTTCCCACGATCACTACGACCACCTTGATCAACAGGCTGTGCTTAAACTTGCCAACAAAACCAGATACTTCCTCACCCCGTTGGGCGTGGGCGACACCCTGATCAAGTGGGGCATCGACGCCAGCAAAATCCGGCAACTGGATTGGTGGCAGGGCACCGAAGTCGATGGGATACAGTTCATCGCCACCCCGTCGCAACACTTCTCCGGCCGCGGCCTGTTCGACAGCAACAGCACCCTCTGGGCCTCGTGGGTGATGATCGACGACGCCACCCGCATCTTCTTCAGCGGCGACAGCGGTTATTTCAATGGCTTCAAACGCATCGGCGAACAATACGGCCCGTTCGACCTGACCCTCATGGAAACCGGCGCCTACAACGTCGAGTGGCCCCTCGTGCACATGCAACCGGAGCAAACCCTGCAAGCCCACATCGACCTCAAGGGCCGCTGGCTACTACCGATTCACAACGGCACCTTCGACCTGTCGATGCACGCCTGGTACGAACCCTTCGACCGCATCCTCGCCCTGGCTTGGGAGCGCAGCGTTTCGATCACCACGCCGCAGATGGGCGAGGCGTTCAACCTGATGCATCCGCAACGCGGGGAAGCGTGGTGGTTGGCGGTGGAAGGGGAAAGTGAGCAGGTGACTGTGCAGAGCGCGTGATGCACTTCAATCGGGCCGCTTACTGTTAAGCGGCCCGAGCAAAGTTCTTATTCAACCATCGCAAAATCCGCCCGCCCCACCGGGTTAGGCGTAGAACCTCTCAAATTCATCCCGCGCCCCGGCGCGAACCCTGGGAAGAACACCAACCCCTCCGACTCAAACCGATAAGCCAATGCCAACCGAGTGACATCCAGCACGTCCTGTTGCGCTTCGAACCGATCAATCGCCTCAACAGAAACCGAAGCTTCCCGCGACAACTCTTCCACACTCCACCCCAGCATCGCTCGGGCCTGGGCGCAGTGGGCCGGGGTGAATTGGAAGAGGGCGATACGTTCCAGGGTGATTTTCATCGCTTGAGAGGCCATGGGTGTTCTCCGGGCTCGAGAGTGTTGATCCAAAATATACTGTGTTTTTGTACAGTTGTTTTGGGCCCGAATCAAATGCAATTTTTGATTTGTCTTTTTGGCCGGACGAACGGCGCTGAGCTTATTTATCCGCCAACCCCGGCGCCTCCCGCACAATAAAGTGATCCAGATTTTCAATATTGGCGCTGAACACCCCGAACGTCTGCTCGGGGTTTTTCTTGCTCGGCACCTGCTTTAACTCCGGCGTCACGCCATAAAAGAAGCAGTACAACTCACGTCCACTCTCAATGGCATGCTTGATCTCCTCCAGGAACGCCTTGCGCTTGCGGTAGGTGTCGATCAGCTTTTTGCTGAGGTAAACATTGACCGAATACGGCTTCTTCTCGAACCACACCTTCTTCTCGAAATCGATGCGAAAGCTCTGGGTGTAGTCCTTGATCTCTTTGATCTTGCCCCAGTAAATCAGCCCCCTGTTGTCCTGCAGGTACTCGATTTTTTTGAAGAAGGATCCGTAAGGCGCGGTGTGCTCGCCGATCTTCAGCGGCATGCGCTTGAGCAGATCCTTGTCGTCGAAGTTCGACACGAAACATTCGACGGGGTGGGCGAAGATGCTGGTTTTGTCCGGCGCAGAATCGCGGCTTGGTTGCTCGACGCTGGCGGCGGAAGAGGGCGCCAAAGGCTCATCCCTTTGCATATCGGAGGACGCCGCAGCGCTGGACGGCTTACGCACATACTCACGCCGAGTCAGTAACAGCTCTGAAGGAAAATGCTCCTCACGACTGTCATCCGTTTCCGCCCCGTCCGCCTCCACACCCGATGCCGGCGTCTTCAGGCTGACATAAGGACAACCCTCGACATGCCGCGTACTCGGCAGGTTCTTGAAGTGCGGCGTGCGCACGTAATTCACGTTCTTGGCGTTGAACGTGCCCAACTCATTTGCGGCGTCGAATGCCAAACGACAGGCATCGTTGGGACACTGGAAATGCTCTTTCGCGGAATCGAACGCCATGGTCTCGTCGAAATTCAAATCGCGTACGTCATAGATCGACAGCTTGGCGTCGAGGCTGAGGCAGTAGGCGAGGTCGAATTTCATGACGGGCTCGGGTCCGTGAGGGGAAGGGTATTAATAGCCGGAGGCGAGTCGAGTTGCACTCATTGTCTTCAACACACCGCAAATCCATGGCAAGTCACCCAACCTCTGCGAGCCTGCTCACGATTCCCATCAACGACGCAGTATCCAAGTCGAGCACCGACTCTGTGGCGAGGGAGCTTGCTCCCGCTGGGCTGCGGAGCAGCCCCAAGACCATCGGATCTGGGGCCTGGCAATCATCCTGATTTACCATTTGTCCCGATAGATAAACGCCACTTGGTAGTCATAGGTAGACAAGCGAATGACATGGAGGAAATGGGGTTGAAGCGTATTGACCCAGTGCGGACCAACGTCAAACCCACCGTTGTTTATATTGTTTTCGATTGGCATACCAAGCGCCTCGATCACAGAGCCATCATCGCCAAAATCTTGAGACAGCTCCTCCCCTTCGCCTAGCTCGGTTTCCTTGTCGTACCATTCAAGTCTTATTTTCAACCCCATAGCTCACCCTGTTTCATTGCTTGGCACAAGTTCCTATGAAGTACTCCAAGCCCGCAGGAAATCTAACGCCTAAAATTTCGGACAGTGCCGTTACTTGAGACTCGTTCAAAAGTAACTCGCCTGGTTCCATTTCAGCGAGTGGCTTGGATTCAATGAGTTGAGCGACTTTTTCATTGAGTTCACTGCCATCAATGTCCAGTTCGAATTGTAAAGAATCGTCCTTCTTATCGTCCGGATAAAAGCCAGTGATTAATAGGTAGCGCATGTTTTACTCCTTAATTTCTTGAGGTTTTCCTACCCGGTTTCGCTGGTTTTGTTTGCTCGCCGGTAATGTGATTGTATTCACCAAGGTGAATCCCCAGTTTGTCGTATTTTTCCACGGCATTACTTTTGTAGTCCCACTCATAAATTCGTCCTTTACGGTCAACCCAACGGGCGCGCTTCCTTCCACCTCCTTGAACAGATGACTTTGATTTTGCTCGAACTGCATCGGGGAAAGCGGGTAGCGTTTTCGGGTGGTCATAATACGAATGATCCCCCATTTGACTGACAACGATATAAACCGGCCTAACCCCCGACCCCACCGGAAACACAAGAATGAAATCCTTGTACTCAGGCGGATAAACCGGATTCACAATGATGCTGTCAGCCCGTTTCGTCGGTGGGTAAACCCAGATATGCGGCGCCTGCGGAGCAGCTTCCAGTTTGGGGATGCCGAGAATGTCGGAGCCATCGACGGCCGGGGTCCATATCAGTTCGATGCCTTCTCCCAGGTCTGCGACGTATAGGCTGTCGCGCAAACTGATCTGCACGACGTCGACCATTTCCCAATCGCGGTTCTTGCCGGTGTAGAAACCGTAACCCTTGAGGGTGCCGTCGGCTTGCTGTTCGATATGCAGGCGCACGCGAGTGCGGGCCTGATTGAGGGTGCGGAGCTGGTCTTCGGTGTAGAGGGCGCTGTCGCCGAGGCTGGGCGCCCAGAAAATCGCGACCAGACCGCCCAGAGCAGCAGCGACAGCAGGCCCGACGGTACCTATTGCCGGGACGACAAGAGAGGGAACGCGTAGCGCCAGTTGGCCGATGCCAAGGGCAACGGTACTCCCACTGATCGTTTGCAGATTCAGCAAACCGCCATCGTCTGCCTCGCGAGCCCCGAGCCAGGCGATTTCGCCGTAGTCCTTCAGGCTGTCGGTCGGCACCATTCCCGAGGGATTGGAGTAGTTGATGACCGCGTCCGGCAACTTGCAGGACTTGGCGAAGACGCATCCGACTTGAACCGGTTTCTGTTCAACCTCGGCAACTTTACGCTTGCGCAGGTATTCGTCTTGCCTGGCGAGCATGGCCTCGTAGGCGTTTTGCCGAGCATCACGCTCTGCCAGTTCGCTGGGTGTCATGAAACGGTAAGTGACGTGATGGCCGTCACCGGAAGGCGGGTTTTTAACCCTGGGAATGTCTTTGCTGCCAGCCACTGACTGTCCTTGTGCGTTCGTCCATCGGCAGCCCTGTAGAAGGGCTGCGCGACGTTAGCGAACGGGACAGAGTGTGGCAGTAGGATGGTTCTTGAATGATGCTAGGAATTGTCTCTGTTTTTCAGGATTGTGGAGAGGAGGCTTTTTCCATCACTACGGATTTTTCAGTGCGTGCTTATTCGGGCTTCAAACGCTTCACTTTTGTATAAAGCAAAGCTGTGAACTCATCCCGATCACTCGAATGATGGCACCGTCGATGGCAGTTCGGACATAGCGCTACAGCGTTGCTCGGACGGTCTGAACCTTCCTGTGCCAAATGCTTGACGTGGTGAACCTCAAGAAACGGGTTTCCCGACTTTTCAAACGGGGCAGGTTGGCCACACCCCTCGCATTTACCTTCAGCTTGTTGGCGAACCCACGCTCTCACTTCAGGATCGCGGACATACGACTTTCCGCTGGACTGAGTCTGCTGTGGTTTCTCAATCCCCTTCGGCACGACTTTAATCGGTTGGCGCTCAAGCTTTGCAGCTCGCTGCTCTAGCGTCGCCTCGTCCGCTGTCGGGGCGAAGTCTTCGGGAGTCAAAGGGCTAGGAACATTGAGTGCTTCACGAATGCTCTTCGTAACATTAGCACCGACATTCTTGGCAGGCTTGTAGCCTTTGATAGGTGTTCGACCCAACTCGACCATAACCGTAGAAATGTTCTGCATACGAAACTCAACAGAACCTTTAGTGCGACCTGCCAAAGCACCTTCGCGTAGTACGCGATTTTCATGAGCCTTATTGATCGCCTGCCCGGCCTGCTCGCGAGACAGCATGCTGAGATAGGCATCGACCGCAGCCTGAATCTCTGCCGCACTCCAATCGCCGTTGCTCTTTTCCGTATCCATACTATCGCCGAGGGTTAAATACCCTCGGACGATACTGAGTGGCAACTACGACTGTCTACGAAAATTCCTACACAAAGAAGCGAGGATTCTTGCAGGCGGTCCTACAGGCACGGCACCTAACCCATCGAATGCTTCGACGACTGAAACACCCGCGCGACTTTTCGCCACCATGACCTCAATACTGTCTCCCGCCGCTGCGATTGATCATTCAACAGATACGGCATGTCCCGCAGCCGAATCCAACCTTCATCCTGCCAATGCAGCATGCTCAACGACATCTCTGGCCAATCCAACAAGCTCAACATCGGCCGATCCAAATTTTCCGTTTGCTCCGCATCGCGCAAGGCTGGCACCACCTGATGGGTCAACCACTCACGCAGCAAGCGATTCCCCGGAACGTAGTGATACACCAGCAGCGCATAGACACCGGACTCGCTGAGCATCAGCTGTTTTTCTGGTTGCCGAAAATATTCAATCCACAAAAAACGACGCTGATCTTTGTCGAGTTTGCTGACCATCCGATCACTCAAATGGACACCCATCAAGCGGCCGACATCGCGGGCACAGAACCATGGTTGGTCTTCGAGGAGGAGAGCGTGAAGGAAGAGGTTGTGGCGGGTGAAAGTTGTCGGGATATAGGGATCAGTGATGACTGATCGGTGTGGAGTTTCTGTAGGCATTTCCTTTACCTCTACGTATGAAATTAATGAGGGCCTGAACCCGACGTAGAGGGCTTTAGAATTCCCAACGGCCTGTTCCTCTCACGGAGTTCCGCATTTATGGCTGATACCAGCATGCGTTCTGTGCGAGGGATAGCTTCTACGTTGGGCGTTTCTTAGGCACCTGCAATAGAGCTTAGGAGTGCTTCTATTGATGATCAATGCGGAAGGAGCTGGAATTGTTGTAGGAGGTTTTGCGGCTACTGGAAATGCGTGTGAGAGTTTTCCTACGGTTTCCATAGAAAAGCCCCGATCAGATCGGGGCTCTTTAGTTCCGATTTGCCGATTCAAGTCGTCAAATCGCGGCGAACTCTAGAATCAATCCCAGCTCAAAGCCCCACCAGTCTGATACTCAATAACCCGAGTCTCAAAGAAGTTCTTCTCCTTCTTCAAGTCCATGATCTCGCTCATCCAAGGGAACGGGTTAGTCGTCCCTGGGTACTCTTCCTTCAGACCAATCTGCGACAGACGACGGTTAGCGATGAACTTCAGGTAGTCCTCCATCATCGCCGCGTTCATGCCCAGCACGCCGCGAGGCATGGTGTCACGAGCGTATTCGATCTCCAGCTGAGTACCCTGCAGAATCATCTGGGTTGCTTCTTCCTTCATTTCGGCATCCCACAGGTGTGGGTTTTCGATTTTGATCTGGTTGATCACGTCGATGCCGAAGTTCAGGTGCATGGATTCGTCGCGCAGGATGTACTGGAACTGCTCGGCGACGCCGGTCATTTTGTTGCGGCGGCCCATGGAGAGGATCTGGGTGAAGCCGCAGTAGAAGAAGATGCCTTCCAGAACGCAGTAGTAGGCGATCAGGTTGCGCAGCAACTCTTTGTCGGTTTCGACGGTGCCGGTTTCGAACTTCGGATCGGAGATCGAACGGGTGTATTTCAGGCCCCAGGTGGCTTTTTTCGCGACCGATGGGATCTCGTGGTACATGTTGAAGATTTCGCCTTCATCCATGGCCAGCGATTCGATGCAGTACTGGTAGGCGTGGGTGTGGATCGCCTCTTCGAACGCCTGGCGCAGGATGTACTGGCGGCATTCCGGGTTGGTGATCAGGCGGTACACGGCCAGGACCAGGTTGTTGGCAACCAGGGAGTCGGCGGTGGAGAAGAAGCCGAGGTTGCGCATCACGATGCGGCGCTCGTCGTCGGTCAGGCCTTCCGGGTTTTTCCAGAGGGCGATGTCGGCGGTCATGTTGACTTCTTGCGGCATCCAGTGGTTTGCGCAGCCGTCCAGGTACTTCTGCCAGGCCCAGTCGTACTTGAAGGGCACGAGTTGGTTGAGGTCGGCGCGGCAGTTGATCATGCGCTTTTCGTCAACGGCGACACGGGCGGAGGCGCCTTCGAGTTCGGCGAGGCCTTCGGCGACGTCGAGGGAGTTCAGGGCAGCCTTGGCGCGGGCAACGGCGGCGGAGTCAGTAGCGGTCACGGCACGGGCTTCAAGGGCGGCGGCACCGCCAGCGCTGTCGAGACGGTCCATATTGGCTTCGGTGGCGTGGCCAGCGTTAGCGCTCTTGACTGCTACTTCCGTGTCTTCTTTGTCGAATTCGTCCCAGCTCAGCATGACGTGTCGTCTCCTGCGTGAGGGCCAGATTGCCCGTGTGAAATTGATTAGTCGGTATTTCACACGGCCGTACTGGCCGCGTTGGATCTAAAGGAATCGTTTTTTGCACCAGCCAAGGCAGGCAATAAAACAGAATTTTGTACGGGGTTCCGAGAGCCTCTGATGGGCGCAATCAGCATCGAATGCTGCTGCGGGGCTTCAGACTGGCTATTCATCCCTGTAAGGGGATATTGCAGGCCCGTTTAAGGCCGCATTATAGGGAAATTTTTACGGTCGTGGTGGGGCGAATCCGCGCATGGAGCGGACGAGAGGGCAGGTTTTTCGGTCAGAGCGAGGGTTTACAGGGCTTTGGCGGGTGCAGATTTTTTTTCGTGAATTTTGCTCGATTCCGGATTTGTTCAAAAAGTAGTCAAAAAATGGCGTTTTTTACTACATCTTGTGTTTCGGAGTGCTTTTCGACGATTGCAAACACAACTGAGCCCGACCGGAGCCGGGCTGAAATCGTCCATCGGCAAACGCTTGGATGAGCCGATCCGGTGCAGTTGAATCAGCCGCTGGAGCAGCCGTTGCCCATGACGCTGTAACGCAGGATATGCCGCTGACCTTTAGAGTCGTCGTATTCCATTTTCGCCGGGACAACTTCACAGACATTGGGGACTTCGCTCATGGATACAACTTTGGCGATGTCCAGGTGCATCGAGTAAGTGTATTCCTCGATAGCCGGTTGCTGCTGCGCGACATCAGTCTGAACCTCGTCTGCCATGGCGGTTGCGCACAGACTGCTGAGGGCCAGAACCCATAAAGCTTTCATCTGAAATTTACCTTTCTGAGGTCGAGTGGGGTCACGCAACCTTTATGGGGTTGCGTGTGGATCTAACGACTTGGATTTGGGTTAACTGCCTTCGTGGGGGCTGTAACTTGGTTAACTCAGGTTGCCGTGTTGGCGAAGCGAATTTTAGGCGTGGGGGTTACAATCATACAGGCGTGCTTTTGATAAACACCTTTGACAGTTTTCGTAACAATCATTGAAAACCACCTGTGGGCGCCGGCTTGCTGGTGATATTGGCGACGCGGTGTGTCAGGTGGGCCGTCATCGCTGGCACGCCTGCTCCTGCAGGGTTCGGGGGCGACAGGAAGTCGCTGGAGTCCGTATTCACGACATTTTGTAGGGCCTTGTTACTACCATCGTCGAATGGTTCTATAGGCCCGGCCCGGGCTACAACGGGGCCATACAAAAACAACTATTCCACCGAGGTAAGAAAGATGAGTGCGGCTTCCCTGTATCCCGTTCGTCCCGAGGTTCTGGCCAACACGCTGACCGATGAGGCGACCTACAAGGCCATGTACCAGCAGTCCGTCGTCAACCCGGACGGCTTCTGGCGCGAGCAAGCCAAGCGCCTCGACTGGATCAAGCCTTTCACCACGGTGAAGCAGACTTCCTTCGACGATCACCATGTCGACATCAAATGGTTCGCCGACGGTACCCTGAACGTTTCCTACAACTGCCTCGACCGTCATCTGGCCGAGCGCGGCGATCAAATCGCGATCATCTGGGAAGGCGATGACCCTTCCGAGAGCCGCAACATCACCTACCGCGAACTGCACGAACAAGTCTGCAAATTCGCCAACGCCCTGCGTGGCCAGGACGTGCACCGCGGCGACGTGGTGACGATCTATATGCCGATGATTCCCGAAGCCGTGGTCGCCATGCTGGCCTGTACCCGGATCGGCGCGATTCACTCGGTGGTGTTCGGCGGTTTCTCGCCGGAAGCCTTGGCCGGTCGCATCATCGACTGCAAGTCGAAAGTGGTGATCACCGCCGACGAAGGCATTCGTGCCGGCAAGAAGATCCCGCTCAAGGCCAACGTCGATGACGCCCTGACCAACCCGGAAACCAGCAGCATCCAGAAAGTCATCGTGTGCCAGCGCACCGGTGGCGAGATCAAGTGGAACCAGCATCGCGACATCTGGTACGAAGACCTGATGAAAGTGGCGGGCACCGTGTGTGCGCCGAAAGAGATGGGCGCCGAAGAAGCGCTGTTCATCCTTTATACTTCGGGTTCCACCGGCAAGCCCAAGGGCGTGCAGCACACCACCGGCGGCTATCTGTTGTACGCCGCCATGACCCACGAGCGCGTATTCGACTACCGCCCGGGCGAAATCTACTGGTGCACCGCCGACGTCGGCTGGGTCACCGGCCACAGCTACATCGTCTACGGCCCACTCGCCAATGGTGCGACCACGTTGCTGTTCGAAGGCGTGCCGAACTATCCGGACATCACCCGGGTGGCGAAGATCGTCGACAAGCACAAGGTCAATATCCTCTACACCGCACCGACCGCGATCCGCGCGATGATGGCTTCGGGCACCGCCGCTGTTGAAGGCGCCGATGGCAGCAGCCTGCGCTTGCTCGGCTCGGTGGGTGAGCCAATCAACCCGGAAGCCTGGGACTGGTACTACAAGAATGTCGGCAAGTCCCGTTGCCCGATCGTCGATACCTGGTGGCAGACCGAAACCGGCGGCAACATGATGAGCCCGCTGCCGGGCGCTCACGCGCTCAAGCCGGGTTCTGCGGCACGTCCGTTCTTTGGTGTGGTGCCGGCCCTGGTGGACAACCTCGGCAACATTATCGAGGGCGAAGCCGAAGGCAACCTGGTGATTCTCGATTCGTGGCCAGGCCAGGCGCGTACGCTGTATGGCGACCATGATCGCTTCGTCGATACCTACTTCAAGACCTTCCGAGGCATGTATTTCACCGGTGACGGCGCCCGTCGCGATGCCGATGGTTACTACTGGATCACCGGTCGCGTGGACGACGTGCTCAACGTGTCCGGCCACCGTATGGGCACTGCCGAAATCGAAAGCGCGATGGTGGCGCACCCGAAAGTCGCCGAGGCCGCTGTGGTTGGCGTGCCGCACGACATCAAGGGGCAGGGCATTTATGTGTATGTCACCCTTAAAAATGGTGAAGAACCGAACGAGCAGTTGCGCCTGGAGTTGAAAAACTGGGTGCGCAAGGAGATCGGTCCGATCGCTTCGCCGGATGTCATCCAGTGGGCGCCGGGCCTGCCGAAAACCCGTTCGGGCAAGATCATGCGCCGTATTCTGCGCAAGATCGCGACGGCTGAATACGATGGGTTGGGCGATATCTCCACCCTGGCCGACCCGGGTGTGGTGCAGCATTTGATTGATACGCACAAGACGATGAATGTTGCGTAAGCGCTGATTCTGAGTCACAGAAAGCCCTGTCAGGTGTTGAGCCTGGCGGGGCTTTATTGTGGCTGAGGGTTTTGTGTTGGCTGGGCTGGCCTCATCGCTGGCAAGCCAGCTCCCACAAGGATTTGCGGTAATCCCAAAACCTGTGACAGCTAGCCTGCTAGCGATGGTGGTCTGTCAGGCAGTAATCAAGCATGGGCCAATAATTATCGGCTTCTCTGTGGGACGCTTCCTACTGTTACCCTCCGATCTTTCCGGTTACTGAATGTGTAACCGCATCGCGCCGATCCGGGGCATTGGGAAACGCCGTGCCCCGATTCAGGGCCTCACAACCACCCGCAAAAAATAAGACCCAACGCCAAGCTTGCCGGATTAGAAGGCTTTGCCAATAATAGGCCCGCAATTTGCAGCATGGATCGGTTCACTGTCTTTTGCTCCTGCATGATTTTGCAGGGCTGTCAACGTGCCCAAACGGGTTTCTCAGTGCATCTGTAATTAGTTGTCGCATTGAAGAAATATCGGCTTCGGGCCTGTCGTTAGAATGCCGATCACTCGCTCGTCGTTGCATGTGTTGAATTTCAACATCTGCTTCCCAGGACGCAGCACTGCTTTGCGGTTCCACTCATTCGCATATTGGGCTATTGCTCACTCTGCCGTTTCAGCCCTTTACCGATGGAGTCCCAACATGAAGAAACTCGTGCTGCTTGGCGCCCTGGCACTTGCCTCCGTGCTGTCCCTGCCGACCTTCGCCGACGAAAAACCCCTGAAGATCGGTATCGAAGCGGCTTACCCTCCGTTCGCTTCGAAGGCACCGGATGGCAGCATTGTTGGTTTTGACTACGACATCGGCAACGCCCTGTGCGAAGAGATGAAGGTCAAGTGTGTGTGGGTCGAGCAAGAGTTCGACGGTCTGATCCCGGCACTGAAAGTGCGCAAGATCGACGCGATCCTGTCGTCCATGTCGATTACTGAAGACCGCAAGAAGTCCGTGGACTTCACCAACAAGTACTACAACACCCCGGCCCGCCTGGTCATGAAGGAAGGCACTCAGGTCAGCGAAGGCCTGACCGAGCTCAAGGGCAAGAACATCGGCGTGCAGCGTGGTTCGATCCACGAGCGTTTCGCCCGCGAAGTCCTGGCCCCGCTGGGTGCCGAGATCAAGCCTTACGGTTCGCAGAATGAAATTTACCTCGACGTGTCCGCCGGCCGCCTCGACGGCACCGTGGCAGACGCTACCCTGTTGAATGACGGCTTCCTGAAAACCGACGCCGGTAAAGGCTTCGCTTTCGTTGGCCCGGCGTTCACCGACGTCAAATACTTCGGCGACGGCGTGGGTATCGCCGTTCGCAAGGGTGACGCGCTGAAAGACAAGATCAACACCGCGATCGCTGCCATCCGTGAGAACGGCAAGTACAAGCAAATCCAGGACAAGTACTTCGACTTCGACATTTACGGCAAGTAAATACGTCGCAACGACAAGTCCGAAATGGCGCAAGCAACAGGATCTCTGAGGTTTGCGCCATTTTTTCATCCCAACTTTCGAGGACCTGAATCATGTTGAAAGGCTACGGGGCTGTCATCCTCGATGGCGCTTGGCTGACGCTTCAGCTCGCCTTGTCGTCCATGGCCCTGGCCATTGTTCTGGGCCTGATCGGCGTGGCACTGCGACTGTCGCCGGTGCGCTGGCTGGCCTGGCTGGGCGATCTGTATTCCACCGTGATTCGCGGTATTCCCGACCTGGTGCTGATCCTGCTGATCTTCTACGGCGGTCAGGACCTGCTCAACCGCGTCGCGCCGATGCTCGGCTTTGACGACTACATCGACCTCAATCCGTTGGCCGCCGGTATCGGCACCCTGGGTTTCATCTTCGGTGCGTACCTGTCGGAAACCTTCCGCGGCGCGTTCATGGCGATCCCCAAGGGACAGGCCGAAGCGGGCATGGCCTATGGCATGAGCAGTTTTCAGGTGTTCTTCCGGGTGTTGGTGCCACAGATGATTCGCCTGGCGATTCCTGGCTTCACCAACAACTGGCTGGTATTGACCAAGGCCACCGCGTTGATTTCGGTGGTGGGCCTGCAAGACATGATGTTCAAGGCCAAGCAGGCGGCAGACGCCACCCGCGAACCTTTCACCTTCTTCCTCGCAGTGGCGGCGATGTACCTGGTGATTACCAGTGTCTCGTTGCTGGCATTGCGTCACCTTGAGAAGCGCTACTCGGTAGGCGTAAGGGCGGCTGATCTATGATCTTCGACTACAACGTCATTTGGGAGGCCATGCCGCTGTATCTCGGCGGCCTGGTGACCACCCTCAAATTACTCGGGCTGTCGCTGTTTTTCGGCCTGCTGTGTGCGTTGCCGCTGGGCTTGATGCGCGTCTCGAAGAATCCGGTCGTCAACATGTCGGCCTGGCTCTACACCTACGTGATCCGTGGCACGCCGATGCTGGTGCAGCTGTTCCTGATCTACTACGGTCTGGCGCAGTTCGAGGCGGTACGCGAGAGCTTCCTCTGGCCATGGCTGTCCAGTGCCACGTTCTGCGCGTGCCTGGCGTTCGCCATCAACACCAGCGCCTACACCGCCGAAATCATCGCCGGCAGCCTGCGCGCCACGCCGAACGGCGAGATCGAAGCCGCCAAGGCCATGGGTATGTCGCGCTTCAAGATGTACAAACGCATCCTGTTGCCATCGGCCCTGCGCCGGGCGCTGCCGCAGTACAGCAACGAAGTGATCATGATGCTGCAGACCACCAGTCTGGCCTCCATCGTGACCCTGATCGACATCACCGGCGCCGCGCGCACGGTCAACGCCCAGTTCTACCTGCCGTTCGAGGCGTACATTACGGCGGGTGCGTTCTACCTGTGCCTGACCTTCATCCTGGTGAAACTGTTCAAACTGGCCGAGCGCCGCTGGTTGGGCTACCTGGCCCCGCGGAAGCACTGATATGGAACGCATCGACCATGCATTGCCGTGGAGCCATTTGGGCAGCGAGCGCCAGATTTCGGTGTTCCGTTTCGGCAGTGGCGAACGCAAGGCCTACATCCAGGCCAGCCTTCACGCCGATGAACTGCCGGGCATGCGCACCGCCTGGGCGCTGAAAAAACGCCTGGCCGAACTTGAATCCCAAGGCCTGTTGAACGGCGTGATCGAACTGGTGCCAGTGGCCAATCCACTGGGCCTCGGTCAACTGCTGCAAGGCAATCATCAAGGGCGTTTCGAGGCAGGCAGCGGCAAGAATTTCAATCGCGATTTCGTCGAGCTGAGCGCGCCGGTCGCCTCTGCATTGGCCGACAGCCTGAGTGATGATGCGCACGCCAATATCCGATTGATCCGTCAGGCAATGGCAGATCATCTCGCTGCATTGCCACCGGCCAGCAGCCAGTTGCAGGGCATGCAACGCATTTTGCTCAGTCATGCTTGCACCGCGGATGTGGTGCTGGATTTGCATTGCGATGCCGAAGCGGCGCTGCACATGTACGCCTTGCCGCAGCACTGGCCGCAGTGGCGTTCGCTGGCTGCACACCTGAACGTGCGTGTGGGTTTGCTGGCGGAAGATTCCGGCGGCAGCTCCTTCGACGAAGCCTGTTCGCTGCCGTGGTTGCGCTTGTCGCGTCTGTTTCCGGATGCGCAGATTCCACTGGCGTGCCTGGCGACGACCCTTGAACTGGGTGGTCAGGCCGACACCGGCCGTGCTGAAACCGAAGCGTATGCCGAAGGCATTCTGGCGTTCCTCGCCGAGCAAGGGCTGATCAGCGGCGACTGGCCGGAACCTGCACAGAAAGCGTGCGAAGGCCTGCCGTTCGAAGGCACTGAATTGTTGTTCGCGCCGCATCCCGGCGTGGTGAGTTTCCTGCGTCAACCCGGCGAATGGGTTGAGGCGGGCGATGAGATTTTTGAAGTGATCGATCCGCTGGCGGATCGGGTCAGCACGGTATGTGCTGGTACGTCCGGGGTGCTGTTTGCCATTGAGCGGCTGCGTTATGCCCAACCCGGTTTCTGGCTGGCCAAGGTGGCGGGGCGCGAAGCGCTGCGTCACGGGCGCTTGCTCAACGACTGACTGACTGTTTTTGTGAGAACCGACCGCATGTACAAACTTGAAGTCCAAGACCTGCATAAACGCTATGGCAGTCACGAAGTGCTCAAGGGCGTGTCCCTGAAAGCGGCGGCTGGCGATGTGATCAGCATCATCGGCTCCAGTGGCTCCGGCAAAAGTACTTTCCTGCGTTGCATCAACCTGCTGGAGCAGCCGCACGCGGGCAAGATCCTGCTCAACAATGAAGAGTTGAAGCTGGTGGCAAACAAGGACGGCGCGTTGAAAGCCGCCGACCCGAAACAGCTGCAACGCATGCGTTCGCGCCTGTCGATGGTGTTCCAGCATTTCAACCTGTGGTCGCACATGACTGCGCTGGAAAACATCATGGAAGCACCGGTGCATGTGCTGGGCGTTTCCAAGGCCGAAGCCCGTGAAAAGGCCGAGCACTACCTGAACAAGGTCGGCGTGGCCCATCGTAAAGATGCTTACCCGGGCCACATGTCCGGCGGCGAACAGCAGCGCGTGGCGATTGCCCGTGCGCTGGCGATGGAACCGGAAGTGATGCTGTTCGACGAACCGACCTCGGCCCTCGACCCGGAGCTGGTCGGCGACGTGCTGAAGGTCATGCAAGCCCTGGCTCAGGAAGGCCGGACCATGGTCGTGGTGACCCACGAAATGGGCTTTGCCCGCGAAGTGTCGAACCAGTTGGTGTTCCTGCACAAAGGTGTGGTCGAAGAAAGCGGCAACCCGCGCGAAGTGCTGGTGAACCCGCAATCCGAACGCTTGCAGCAATTCCTGTCCGGCAGCCTGAAGTAATCAAGACTGCCGTTGTGCACCGCGATAGTGCATGCTTCGCGGTCTAGAGACTGACCCGATCCCTTGTAGGAGCCGGCTTGCTGGCGATAGCAGTCGGTCAGCTTGCATATCTGGCACAGACAGTCCGCTATCGCCAGCAAGCCGGCTCCTACAGGTTTGATCGTTGCAGGTTTTGAGATTTGCGTTCATTTACGGGCTAGCATTGGCCCATGCCTTCATCACCGTTCTTCGTTTCGGATTGCCCGCCATGACTGCCCATCGAATTGGTTTCCTGATTTGGCCCAGCACTAAAGCACTGACGCTTGCGCTGGCTGAGGAGGCCTTGCGCGTTGCCCAGCGTGTGCATCCGGACGTCGTTTACGAACTGTCG
The DNA here is from genome assembly GCF_028656895.1 of Pseudomonas sp. TNT2022 ID1044. Lineage (NCBI taxonomy): Bacteria > Pseudomonadati > Pseudomonadota > Gammaproteobacteria > Pseudomonadales > Pseudomonadaceae > Pseudomonas > Pseudomonas sp. TNT2022 ID1044. The sequence goes on from NZ_JAMDHB010000017.1 coordinate 317,949, forward strand.
TTCCTGCAGGCCGAACCACCGGTCGAAGGCGAGTGGCAATTGCCCGGTGAAGCCTGGCCCGGCAAGCTCGAGAACTTCCAGAAACTGTTCCTGCTCGCTGACGAGCCGCCGACCACCCTGGCGCCGGCGCTCAGCAGTGCGCTCAAACAGCTGGTGCGTGCCGGTTGCGTGATCGGCGGTCTGTCGGCCGGTGTCTACCCGTTGGCGCAACTCGGTTTGCTCGATGGCTATCGCGCCGCCGTGCACTGGCGCTGGCAGGACGATTTCGCCGAGCGTTTTCCGAAGGTCATCGCCACCAGCCACCTGTTCGACTGGGATCGCGATCGCCTGACCGCGTGCGGCGGCATGTCGGTGCTCGATTTGCTGTTGGCGGTATTGGCTCGTGACCACGGTGCGGAACTGGCCGGCGCGGTCTCGGAAGAACTGGTGGTCGAACGCATTCGCGAGGGTGGCGAACGCCAGCGCATCCCGTTGCAGAACCGCCTCGGTTCCAGCCATCCGAAGCTCACCCAAGCGGTGTTGCTGATGGAAGCCAACATTGAAGAGCCACTGACCACCGACGAAATTGCCCAGCACGTGTGCGTGTCCCGTCGCCAGCTGGAGCGGATTTTCAAGCAATACCTCAACCGTGTGCCGAGCCAGTACTACCTGGAGCTGCGCTTGAACAAGGCCCGGCAAATGTTGATGCAAACCAGCAAGTCGATCATCCAGATCGGCCTGTCGTGCGGCTTCTCCTCGGGGCCACACTTCTCCAGCGCCTATCGTAATTTCTTCGGTGCCACACCGCGCGAAGACCGCAACCAGCGGCGCAGCAGCAGTCCGTTCGAGTTGTCGTCGGTGCCGTCGGAACGCAGTTAAATCCGCGCTCCGATGTCGGCGCCATTCACTCGTCCACGTCAGAACCCCCAGAACTCGACACTTCCAATTCCGCCTGATCGATCACCGCTTCGACGCCAAAGTCGATGCTTGTCTGCTGGAAATAGGCGATTAACCGTTGAATGCTTTCTTCGGACAGGGGATTGCCGCGCAAATTGATCGCCTCGGCGATATCTCGGGGCATTTCCATGATGTCGGCCGCAATGTGGGTGATTTGGTTTGAACGCAGGTCAACGGTTTCCATCTCCGTGAACTGGAATAGCCCTGGTGGAAGCTCGGTGATGCCGGTTTCGTTTAATAACAGCGTTTTGAGCAGGGGCATCTGGCTCAGATCCGGCGTCAGACCGAGCGGGTTTTCGCTAAGGTCGAGGTAGTCGAGCCGCGTCATTTGAGCGAGATCCAGTACCGCTTGCGGGGTCAGGGTCAGCTGGCAATCGCTCAGGGCCAAAGTGGTCAGTTCACCCATTCGGAAAGTGGCTTCGGGGATGTTCCCCAGTCGGTAGTTGCGAATGGTCAGTCCATTCAGGCGCGGAAAGCGTTCCAGAAAACGTCCCACCCCAGACAGGCCGCTATCGCTCTGCAGATATAGCTGCGCTACGTGGCTGAAGTCCGTACGCAGGGTGGGCAAATCACCGGTGATGATCAAAGGAAGATCCAGCTCGTACCTCGCCTGCGGTTCAGGGTTCAACGGAGCCAGATTGGATTGTCGACGCCAGCAACTTTCTACCCTTGCTTTGAATTCATCCCGGATTGAATGTTCGTCCAGCAGCTGTTGCGCGTTGAAGGGTTCGCCGGTGACCGGATGCACGGCGGGTACATCGGCGGCCCACGCAGCCAGGTCATTCGTCAGGGTGGTGAGCTCGCCTTCCAGGCGCGAAATCTCAGCCCTGCCATCGATCAGAGTGCCGGGTAACTGGTAGATGAACTCAGTCGCTTGTTCCTGATCCATGTCAGGGTACAAGGCCTGCACTCGATGGATGTCCGGCTGTTCGGCAAGCACACCCAAGTCCTGATGAGTGCGATTGAAATGACTTTTTATACGCTCTCGGGCCGCGGCGGAGAGTGGATTGCCGCCCAGGTCGATGCCGTCCCGGGTGGTTTTGGGCAGGTCGAAAAGAGCGGCGGGCAATTCGCTGATGTGATTGTTATTGAGCAGCGCGGTTCTAAGTCGGGGGCGACTCAGCAGGCCGTTGGGTATCGCGTTAATGCCGGTTTCCGAGAAAACGACGTAGTTCAGATGCGGAAGATTTTCCACATCAGGCATCAGTCCCAGCGGATTCTTATACAGATCCAGCAACACCAGTTGGTCAAGTGCCGAGAGGGTTGCATGGCTTTGTAGATTCAGGGTGATCGCGCAATTTCGGAGAATCAATTGGCGTAGACCAGGTGACTTCACGACGATCTCGGGAATTTCATTGAGCTGAAAGTTGCGTAAAGCCAGGCGATGCAAATCTGAAAAGCGGTTTAAAAACTCATGCACACCGCGTGTGGCGACATGACCATCGAGGGAGACGCTCTTCAATCGACTGAAGTCGACGTTCAACACCGGGAGTTCGCCGATGATCGGTTGCGTAAAGCGAAACTCCAGGGGCCTTGTTTCCTGGCCGAGTTGTGAAGCCTGTTCACGCCATACACCCAGGAGTTGGTCCGCGAAATGCTGGCGTGCCTGGCGCTGAATGACCAATTGCTCCTCGCTGAGTCTGGTCTGGGTGTCCGGAATGAGTTGGGGTATTTCGCTGCGCCAGCGCTGCAGTGTATTGCTGACGCTGGCGTGCTCGGCGATCAGTCTGCTCAATTCCGCGCGCGGTCCAGCGGGTTGGCGTTGCAGGCGTTCGACGAAGGCTTGCAACTCTGCGGGGGGCAGTTGTGGCAGCAATTGGTGCGCGTACGCTTGCAAGGGGGGCGCGCCGAATGGCTTGCGGTGAAAGCCATCTGTGCCCCCGAGCAAACGCATGAGGCTGGGGTCATAGGTCGGTTTGAGATTCGGCTGTTGTGCCAACAACGATCCCGATTCTTCACGACTGAGGGCATGCCTGATGATCTGTCGTTTCAGTTTTTCTCCCTCGCCAACAGCCAGGTTAAGTTCGGCGCGTTCAGCATCCGGCAAGGCATTTAGCAAGCTGGCATACAGAGTGCTCAAGCCGCTGAGTTCGTTACCTGACTCGTCGTACGCCTGGTACGAGCCCTTTTCGCTGAGAACCAGCACCTTGCGGACCTTGGCGTCGACGCTGCCAATATGGTCGATCAGGGGGCCTTGGTGGGTGTAATGACGAATTTCCAGGCGAATCTGTCCTGTCCAGCCCGGTAGTTTTTCCAGGGAGTGCAGCACCAGTCGATCGGTGTCGAGGTTGTTTTCGGTCGACGTCAGTTCCAGCCCTTCATAGGCGCGTGTGACACGCACCTGCAGATTCGCCTCTTGGCTCAAACCCGCGAGTCGCGGGGAAACGCGTGCTTGCTTGAGCTGTTGCAATTCCTCGTCGTTAGCCGTGCCCATGAGTCTTTCTGCGACGCTGGTGGGCAAGCCCGGTTCTGCGTCGATGAGGGTTTGTACCGCTGGAAGAGCTCCGCGTTCAAGTTTGCGGTAACGCTGCTCGAACAGGCTCTGGCGTTTGCGCTGCGCCAGTTGCGTCAGTGTCTGGCGCAGGCTGCGCGTACGACTTTCGAGGCCAGGTGAAGGCAGGCCAAACTCTTCGCCCAGCATCGCGCTTGCTTCTTCGTCCGATAGGGCGAGCAGCAAGGTTTTGAGCAGGTCGCCGCTATTGAGGCGTGTCACATCGATTGGCAGCCGGGGGACATCCGGCGCGGGGCTTTGCCAAAGTGTCTGGCCTTGCGCATCTGTCAGTCGTACACCTCGGGTTTGCGGCCAGAAGCCGTAGGTGTTGAGCAATTCGAGCTGGGTAACAGGGTCGGCCTTCAGATAAATGTCCGGTTGGTTGCTGCCGATTTGCTCGATGAAGGTTTGAATGTCCTGATCGATCTTGAAGCGCTTGATCGTGTCGGCCAAAAGCGGCGGCACGGGTCCGACATTCATATGCATCTTGCGCAAGACGTTTTCGTGAATGCCGCTGATGGTTAGCATGCGTTCGCGTTCGATCTCGGAAAAGCGCTGCATGTCTGGCCCGATTCGTCGGAGCAGGGTGGCCTGGTCCCAGCTCAGTGGCTGGTCCAGTTCGGTTTGCCAGGCGCCGGCGGCATTGTGTTTGAGCACGGGTTTATAGGCATCAGCGCGGGTAGGGTGGTCGATGCGACGCTCACCCGTTACCGGGTCCGCGCTGACGGCGTAGCATTTGTTTTCCAGGCGGAGCAACACTTTGTCCTGGTGCCGATGCAGCCCCAAGGCATCAGGTTTCGAGTCAGCAGGAAGTACAGCAAGATCTTCGTAGACGCTGAGGTCCGGCTGCCAGTACCGGGTTTCGCCGTTCGGTCGTTTCACTGAGTTGAAACGGTCGATGAACTCAACGATGTCCTTGGGCAGCGCCGCGCGAAACTCCCCGGCCGCAATCACACCGCCCGCCGCCAGGGTGCCCAATTGCACGGCGGACTCAACGACGCCCATCAAGTGCCCGAATGCCTCGCGGCTCTGGCCTTCGGCCCAGTCGACGACGCTCTCGAAGGTTTCGTCGAGCAACTGGTAAGCCATGTAGGCAAGCATTAACTCACCCAGGAACGGTACGAACGGCAGGGCGATGAAGGCCGCGATGTTCAGCAGGGTCGAGGCGATATCGGTGAAGGAGTCCCAGAGTGCCCAGCGGGCTTTCTGGTCGACCGTTGCGGTGGATACCGCGATGACCCGAGCGTCGTTGAGTATTTTGTTGAGGGTGGATTGATACAGATGATCCCAAAGGTCCCCCTTGATCGGCGTTGAGGCGATGCGCAGGTCGACGCGCGGGTTGGGCGACTCGCGCCAGGTCGGGCGCGCATCGCCTGGCTGAACCGGTTGCCAGGTGATGGGTGCGAGTTGGGAGGTTAATTGGGCGAAGAAGTGCCCGCGATCCTCATGATTGATGAAGCGGCTGAAAAACTGTTGATAGTCGGGGGTGCGCAGACGTCGGCCCAACTCTTCGGCAAAGGCGTCGGACGAGGGGTATTCCTTGATCGGATGTTCGGGGTCGTCAGGAATGTACGCCACTACCCTGGCTGTTTCCCGTGCGCTTTCCAGGTCCGGTGCAAACAACAGGATGCCGGTCAGGCGAGCATTCATGATCGTCAGCTCATGACAGCCCCAGGGCTGGCCGCGCAAACGTAGATACGGCAAGTTGTCCAGCAGGCCAGTAATCAGCGGGTGGACATCACTGCCCAGCAGCTTTTGCATCTGCGCCATCTGCAACGCGGCGGTCAGCGCGGTTTTCTGGCTGTCATGGATTTTCGGTCGCAGTAGCGCCGAGGCCACTGGGTTACTAATGCCAAGATTGTCCTCCAGGTACTCTTTATAGCGCTTGCCGATGTCCAGCTCCCGGCTCAGGTGGGTGAATGCTGTGATGGACATCTTTTCCAGGACTTGCGGCAAGGTCTGAAATTGCCCGTTGGCGGAAGGCGGCGTGATGTAAGTCGAAACGGGTTCGAAAGCGTCGGTTTCGGTTTCGGCGCTTTCGAAGTTGTGCAACACCGCATCCAGCAATGACACCGTCCAGATGCGTGCCGCCCCTGATTTCAGGCGCAACCAGGGGATGTGGGCGGGGATGTACAGGCGAAGGCAGGTGTTGCGAACGTCCAGGTCCAGGCCGAAACGGGTCTTGAGCTCAGCTTTGAGCAGAGGTTCTGCGAACTCGGCCGGATTCTGCAGATTCGCCATCATCTGATCGACCCGGTTCTGGCTTGTTACATGGCGGGAGATCAGTTTGCCCAGTTCCGCATGCTGATGGGCCGGGGCGCTCTTGAGGCTGGCCGGCATGCCTGGCGTGCTGTTGCTCAGCGCTTGACGCCGTTGTGATGTCGCCTGGCGCAACCAGAGCGGAACGACATTGATCAAGTGCTGATAGTGCGCGTCCGACCTGAATACATCGGAAGCCAGGGTGGTCTGTGAGTTCGTCATAGGGTCAAGGTGATCTTTGAGGTTTGATAAGGCCTCTAGGAAAGCGCGCGAACCCGGATCAAGTGCGGTACATATTTACCGCACTCGTCGAATCAGCTTCGGTTACAACGGAGCAAGCCTGCCGCAAACGCTCTGCGCCAGTTAAACTGCGCCTTTGCGACCCTATATGTCGCATTGCCGTAAACCCGGGAAAATCCGGGGTTTGCGCTATAAGAAGTTGTCGCTTGGCGGCAAGGCCGGGCTGAAAACTGTCCTTACAATCCCCTCATCGCTCGCCAGTTTCAGGCGAGTGTTCCTTTTCAGGAGACTCCGATGTCCGTTGAGCACGCTGCGGTACAACGCGCCGATTTCGACCAGGTAATGGTTCCCAACTACGCGCCTGCCGCTTTCATTCCAGTGCGTGGTGCCGGTTCCCGCGTTTGGGACCAGTCTGGTCGCGAGCTGATCGACTTCGCCGGCGGGATTGCCGTAAACGTATTGGGCCACGCGCACCCGGCGCTGGTCGGTGCCTTGACCGAGCAGGCGAACAAGCTGTGGCACGTGTCCAACGTGTTCACCAATGAGCCGGCCCTGCGCCTGGCTCATAAGCTGATCGACGCCACGTTTGCCGACCGCGCGTTCTTCTGCAACTCCGGCGCCGAAGCCAACGAGGCCGCGTTCAAGCTGGCCCGTCGTGTCGGTTTCGACCGTTTCGGCAGCGAGAAATACGAAATCATCGCCGCACTCAACAGCTTCCACGGCCGTACGCTATTCACCGTGAACGTCGGTGGCCAGTCGAAGTACTCCGACGGCTTCGGTCCGAAGATCACCGGCATCACCCATGTGCCTTATAACGATCTGGCCGCGCTGAAAGCCGCCATTTCCGACAAGACCTGTGCTGTTGTCCTGGAGCCGATCCAGGGTGAGAGCGGTGTGATCCCGGCTGAACTCGAATACCTGCAAGGCGCGCGCGACCTCTGCACCGCGAACAACGCGCTGCTGATCTTCGACGAAGTGCAAACCGGCATGGGCCGTACTGGCCACCTGTTCGCCTACCAGCATTACGGCGTGGTCCCGGACATCCTGACCAGCGCCAAGAGCCTGGGCGGCGGTTTCCCGATCGCGGCTATGCTGACCACTGAAGACCTGGCCAAACACCTGGTCGTCGGTACCCACGGCACCACTTACGGCGGCAACCCGCTGGCGTGCGCCGTTGCGGAAGCCGTGATCGACGTGATCAACACCCCTGAAGTGCTGGCCGGCGTTAACGCCAAGCACGACAAGTTCAAGGCACGCCTTGAGCAGATCGGCGAGAAATATGGCCTGTTCACCCAGGTCCGCGGTATGGGTCTGCTGATCGGTTGCGTGCTGAGCGATGCCTGGAAAGGCAAGGCCAAGGACATTTTCAACGCCGCCGAGCGAGAAGGCCTGATGGTCCTGCAAGCCGGCCCGGACGTGGTGCGCTTCGCCCCGAGCCTGGTGGTGGAAGACGCCGATATCGATGCCGGTCTTGACCGCTTCGAACGCGCCGCTGCAAAACTGACGCAAGCCTGATAGACCCTTCGACGCCTGACCTTTCAGGCGTCGAACCCAATTTTTGTGCCGGACCCATCCTGACGCAACACCCCTGTAGGAGCCGGCTTGCTGGCGATGAGGCCCTTAAGCCTTGCGGCGATCAACCTGCCGCCATCGCCAGCAAGCCGGCTCCTACAAAGGGTGTTTCAAGTTGAATCCGGTGTTTTTTCCTATAAGAGTTTTACGATAAGGAGTGACACCATGCTGGTGATGCGCCCCGCGCAAATGGCTGATCTGGGCGAGGTACAGCGTCTGGCTGCGGATAGCCCGATTGGTGTCACTTCCTTGCCGGATGACGTTGAACGCTTGAGCGACAAGATCGCCGCGAGCGAAGCCTCGTTTGCTGCCGAAGTGAGTTTCAACGGTGAGGAAAGTTATTTCTTCGTCCTCGAAGACAGCAGCACCGGCAAGCTGGTCGGTTGCTCGGCCATCGTGGCATCGGCCGGTTACTCCGAGCCGTTCTACAGCTTCCGCAACGAAACGTTCGTGCACGCCTCCCGCGAGTTGAAGATCCACAACAAGATCCACGTGCTCTCGCAGTGCCACGACCTGACCGGCAACAGCTTGCTGACCAGTTTCTATGTGCAGCGCGAGCTGGTGGGTTCGCCTTGGGCCGAACTCAACTCCCGTGGCCGCTTGCTGTTCGTCGCCAGCCATCCCGAGCGTTTTGCCGATTCCGTGGTGACCGAGATCGTCGGTTACAGCGATGAAAACGGCGACTCGCCATTCTGGGATGCCATCGGTCGCAACTTCTTCGACCTCAACTACGCCGAGGCTGAACGCCTGTGTGGCTTGAAGAGCCGTACGTTCCTCGCCGAACTGATGCCGCACTACCCGATCTATGTGCCGCTGCTGCCGGACTCCGCGCAAGAAGCGATGGGCCAGGTGCACCCTCGGGCGCAGATCACCTTCGACATCCTGATGCGCGAAGGCTTCGAGACCGATCACTACATCGACATCTTCGATGGTGGCCCGACCCTGCATGCCCGTGTCTCGGGGATCCGTTCGATCGCCCAGAGCCGCGTGGTGCCGGTGAAAATCGGTGAGCCGGCCAAAGGTGTCGGGCGTCAGTACCTGGTGGCCAACGCCCAGTTGCAGGATTACCGCGCGGTATTGCTCGAACTCGATTACGCGCCGGGCAAACCCGTGACCCTGGATCTGGAAGCCGCCGAAGCCCTGGGCGTAGGCGAGGGTGCGAGCGTGCGCCTGGTGGCGGTTTAACGCCTGCGTTAAAGAATGCTTAGAAAGCAGCGAGTTTCACGGGTGGCGCAAGCGGCCCGTTTGAGGAGATAGCATGATCGTTCGTCCCGTACGCAGCAGCGATTTACCCGCACTGATCGACCTGGCCCGTAGCACCGGCACCGGCCTGACCACTTTGCCGGCCAACGAAGAACGTCTGGCCCATCGGGTCGGCTGGGCCGAGAAGACTTTCCGCGGCGAAGCCGGGCGGGGCGATGCGGACTACCTGTTCGTGCTCGAAGATGACGAGGGTCGCGTGGTGGGTATTTCCGCCATCGCCGGCGCCGTCGGTCTGCGCGAGCCCTGGTACAACTTCCGCGTCGGTCTGACGGTCAGCGCTTCGCAAGAGCTGAACATCTACCGCGAGATCCCGACGCTGTTCCTGGCCAACGACCTGACCGGCAACTCCGAGTTGTGCTCGTTGTTCCTCCACGCCGATTTCCGTAGTGGCCTCAACGGTCGCATGTTGTCCAAGGCGCGGATGCTGTTCATCGCCGAGTTCCCGCAATTGTTCGGCAACAAGATCATTGCCGAGATGCGCGGCGTGTCCGACGAAGCCGGGCGTTCGCCATTCTGGGAAAGCCTGGGCCGGCACTTCTTCAAAATGGAATTCAGCCAGGCTGACTACCTGACCGGCGTGGGCAACAAGGCGTTCATCGCCGAACTGATGCCGAAATTCCCCCTGTACACCTGCTTCCTGTCGCCGGATGCGCGCAATGTGATCGGCCAAGTGCACCCGGACACCGAGCCGGCGCTGTCGATGCTCAAGAGCGAAGGTTTCAGCTATCAGGGTTACGTCGACATCTTCGACGCCGGCCCGGCCATCGAATGCGAAACCGGCAAGATCCGCGCCGTGCGCGACAGCCAGGCACTGGTGCTGGCCGTTGGCACGCCGGGTGACGACGCCACGCCGTTCATCATTCACAACCGCAAACGCGAAGACTGCCGGATCACGGCTGCACCCGCACGTCTCGCCGCCGGCACTCTGGTGGTCGATCCGCAGACCGCCAAACGTCTTCAACTCAACGCTGGCGATCAAGTGCGCGCCGTGGCGTTGTCTGCTGCTCGGGAGTCGAAATAATGAAGTCGCTATACATTGCAGGTGAATGGCTGGCAGGCCAGGGCGAAGTCGTTGAGTCGCTCAATCCGGTGACCCAGCAAGTGCTGTGGTCCGGCACGGGTGCCACCGTTGATCAAGTGGAATCAGCCGTGCAAGCCGCACGTCAGGCGTTCCCGGGTTGGGCGCGTCGGACGCTGGAAGAGCGTATCTCGGTGCTCGAAGCCTTTGCCGCCGCGTTGAAAAACAACGCCGACGAACTCGCTCGCACCATCGGTGAAGAAACCGGCAAACCCCTGTGGGAAGCCGCGACCGAAGTCACCAGCATGGTCAACAAGATCGCGATCTCGGTGCAGAGCTACCGCGAGCGCACCGGCGAGAAGAGCGGCCCGCTGGGCGACGCCACCGCCGTATTGCGCCACAAGCCCCACGGTGTGGTGGCTGTATTCGGTCCTTACAATTTCCCTGGTCACTTGCCGAACGGTCACATCGTGCCGGCGCTGCTGGCCGGTAACAGTGTGCTGTTCAAACCAAGCGAACTGACGCCGAAAGTCGCCGAGCTGACGGTCAAGTGCTGGATCGACGCCGGTCTGCCTGCAGGCGTGTTGAACCTGCTGCAAGGCGCCCGCGAAACCGGGATCGCCCTGGCGGCGAACCCGGGCATCGACGGTCTGTTCTTCACCGGTTCCAGCCGCACCGGCAACCACCTGCACCAGCAATTCGCCGGTCGTCCGGACAAGATTCTCGCGCTGGAAATGGGCGGCAACAATCCGCTGGTGGTTGATCAGGTCGCTGACCTGGATGCCGCGGTGTACACCATCATTCAATCGGCGTTCATTTCCGCCGGTCAACGCTGCACCTGTGCTCGCCGTTTGCTGGTGCCGCAAGGCGCCTGGGGCGACTCGTTGCTGGCGCGCCTGGTGGCGGTCAGTTCGACGATTGAAGTCGGGGCTTTCGATCAACAGCCGGCGCCGTTCATGGGCTCGGTGGTGTCCCTCGGTGCTGCGAAAGCGTTGATGGATGCGCAGGAACATCTGCTGGCCAATGGTGCCGTGGCGCTGTTGCCGATGACGCAGCCACAGGCTCAATCCGCGCTGCTGACCCCCGGCATTATCGACGTGACCGCCGTCGCCGATCGTCCTGACGAAGAGCTGTTTGGTCCGCTGCTGCAAGTGATCCGCTACGCTGATTTTGAAGCGGCGATTGCCGAAGCCAACGACACGGCGTTCGGGCTGGCGGCTGGCTTGCTGTCGGATTCCGAAGCGCGCTACCAGCAATTCTGGCTGGAAAGCCGTGCCGGTATCGTCAACTGGAACAAGCAACTGACCGGTGCCGCGAGCAGCGCCCCGTTCGGCGGCGTTGGCGCCTCGGGCAACCACCGCGCCAGCGCCTACTACGCGGCGGACTATTGCGCGTACCCGGTGGCCTCGCTGGAAACGCCGAGCCTGGTGTTGCCTGCGGCCCTCACGCCTGGCGTGAAAATGGCGTGATTTCAATCGCTGGCAAGCCAGCTCCCACAGGTCCTGCGTCGAACACAAAATATGTGAACACCGCTGAATCTGTGGGAGCGGGCTTGCCCGCGATGGCCGCGCCGCGGTCGTACTGAACAGTTACTTGATGCTTATAAAAAACAGATTCTCGTGGAGCCTCGCTGATGAAATCCTATGAAGTCAATTTTGACGGTCTAGTGGGGCCGACCCATAACTACGGCGGCCTGTCCTACGGCAACGTCGCGTCCCAGAGCAACAGCCAGCAATCTTCCAATCCGAAAGAAGCTGCGCTGCAGGGCCTGGCGAAGATGAAAGCGCTGATGGAGATGGGTTTCCAGCAAGGCGTTCTGGCACCGCAGGAACGCCCGGACGTGGCCGCGCTGCGTCGCCTGGGCTTCAGCGGCACCGATGCGCAAGTGATCGAACGCGCCGCTAAAGAAGCCATGCCATTGCTGGTTGCCAGCTGCTCGGCGTCAAGCATGTGGGTGGCCAACGCCGCCACGGTCAGCCCGAGCGCCGATACCGCGGACGGCCGCGTGCATTTCACCGCCGCCAACCTCAACTGCAAATACCATCGCAGCATCGAACACCCGACCACCAGCCGCGTGCTGGGGGCCATGTTCGCCGACCCGAAACACTTCGCTCACCACGCCGCGTTGCCGGCCGTGGCGCAGTTCGGCGACGAAGGCGCGGCCAACCACACCCGCTTCTGCCGTGAGTACGGCGAAGCCGGCGTCGAGTTCTTCGTGTTCGGCCGCAGCGCGTTCGATACCCGCTACCCGGCACCGCAGAAATACCCGGCGCGCCAGACCCTTGAAGCGTCCCAGGCCGTTGCGCGTTTGCACGGCTTGAGCAATGACGGTGTGGTCTATGCCCAGCAAAACCCGTCAGTGATCGATCAGGGCGTGTTCCACAATGATGTGATTGCCGTGGGTAACGGTGAAGTGCTGTTCTATCACGAGGACGCCTTCCTCGACACCGAACAGATGCTCGCTGAGCTGCAAAGCAAACTCGCCAAAGTCGGTGGGAAATTTCAGTCCGTGTGCGTTCCGCGTTCCGCGGTAACCGTGGAAGACGCGGTTCGGTCCTACCTGTTCAATAGCCAATTGCTGTCGCGTCCTGACGGCTCCATGCTCTTGATCGTCCCGGAAGAATGCCGTGGCAACGAGCGTGTCTGGCAGTATTTGCAGGGTTTGACCAGCTCCGGCGGCCTGATTCGTGAGGTGAAAGTTTTCGATCTCAAGCAAAGCATGCAAAACGGCGGTGGCCCTGCTTGCCTGAGGCTGCGCGTCGCGCTCAACGAAACCGAACTGGCGGCCGTCAACCCAGGCGTTATCATGACGGCGCCGTTGTACGGCACTCTGACCGAATGGGTCGAGAAGCACTACCGCGACCGCATGACCGAAAACGATCTGGCGGACCCGCAATTGCTGCTTGAGTGCCGGACGGCACTGGATGAACTGACGCAAATCCTTAAACTGGGCGCGGTTTATCCATTCCAGATCAATTGATCGACGGCGCGTTGTTGTGCACGACAGCGCGCTGCTTCATCTCAACCGAGAGCGTAAAAACATGAGCGATACCCTGCAGCTGATCCTTGAAGACACCGACGGTACGCAACTGGAAACCTCCTGCACCCGCGTCGCGGTCCTGTGGCAAGGCAAAGAGCTGTGGATCCAGCAAGACGGCCGAGGCCAACTGCTGATCGGTGTGGACGTCGAAGAAGGCGACGCCGAATACGCCAACCTGCTGTTGCGCCCATTGGCGACTAATCTGGTAAGTCTGCAACTGGAAATGGAACCGGCTGAACTCGGCGACGACGAGGATCACGTGCACGGCCCGGATTGCAATCACGACCACTAAGGAAACCGCTCTATGCTCGCCCTCGGCAAACTGCTTGAACTGACCCTCGCCGGCCGTGAACCGGCGGAGAAGACTCAACTGACTGTCGAAGGCGTGCGCATGCGCTGGTTGAGCGAAGGGGCGCTCGAAGTCCGGCCACCTGAAGCGCGCGACAACGGCCTGGACCTGCTGCTGTCAGCGGGGATCCATGGCAACGAAACAGCGCCGATCGAGTTGCTCGATCGCCTGTTGCACGACATTGCCCGCGGCGACCTGAAGCCGCGCGCACGTATTCTGTTCCTGTTCGGCAACCCCGAAGCGATTCGCAAAGGCGAGCGTTTCGTCGAGCAGGACGTCAATCGGCTGTTCAACGGTCGTCACGAACAAAGCAGCGGCTCTGAAGCACTGCGCGCTTGTGAGCTTGAGCGGCTGGCGGCGAGTTTCTTCAGCCTGCCGGATCGCCAGCGTCTGCACTACGACCTGCACACCGCCATTCGTGGTTCGAAAATCGAGCAATTCGCCTTGTACCCGTGGAAGGAAGATCGCCAGCATTCGCGTCAGGAACTCGCTCGCTTGCGCGCATCGGGTATGGAGGCGGTACTGCTGCAAAACAAACCGTCCATCGTTTTCAGTTCCTACACCTACGACAAGCTCGGGGCCGAAGCCTTCACGCTGGAGTTGGGCAAGGCGCGGCCGTTCGGGCAGAACGACGGGGTCAATGTGTCGTTGCTGGAGACCCGCCTCAAACAAATCATTGAAGGCACCGAACCGGAATTGACCGAAGCATCACTGGACGGTTTGCAACTGTTCAGTGTGGCGCGGGAAATCATCAAGCACAGCGACAGCTTCCGCCTGAACCTGCCGGTGGATATCGAGAATTTTTCGGAACTGGAAGTGGGTTACCTGCTGGCGGAAGACATCGCCAACACCCGCTGGATCATCGAAGAAGAGGGCGCCCGGATCATCTTCCCGAACCCCAAGGTGAAGAACGGCCTGCGCGCCGGCATCCTGATCGTGCCGACCACCGACGAAAACCTGGCCTGACACTCAGCCTCAGCAGGAGCCGGCTTGCTGGCGATTGCGTACTGCCAGTTAACGAACCGTTGACTGACCCAACGCTATCGCCAGCGAGCCGGCTCCTACAGGTTTTGTGCTTAGACGGCTACCGCACGCGGCTCGGTGCGACGCAACGCACGAATCTTGCTCAGCGTATCCGCGCAGGCCTTCGCCGCTTCCTGGCCTTTGTGCACGAAGTGATCGAAGAAGAACTTATGATGCAGTTCTTCGCCGGCATGGAAGTGGTGCGGGGTCAGGGACACAGAGAACACCGGTACTTCGGTTTCCAGTTGAACCTGCATCAAACCGCTGACCACTGACTGGGCGACGAACTCGTGACGGTAGATACCGCCGTCCACAACGAGGGCTGCGGCGACGATGCCGGCATAACGACCGGTCTTGGCCAGCAACTTGGCGTGCAGAGGCATTTCAAAGGCACCGCCGACTTCGAAAAAGTCGATGTCGGATTCCTGATAACCCAGGGCAATCATTTCAGCGACGAAGCCTTTACGGCTCTGATCAACGATTTCCTTGTGCCAGCAGGCCTGGATGAACGCGACGCGCTCGCCCTGATGGTTTTTGCTTTTGCTGTCGATTGCGGTGGGTTGCATGTTCTGACTCCTGTTTGAGAAAAAAACAGGGCATATGAATCGAATGGGATTTAAGGGTATGCACGCCGGCACGAATGCCTGCGGACAGTCCTTTGGCGCCAATCCCGTTCTCTCTTCATCCGGACTATGACCGTCGGCCCCGGGATCACACCGGGTCTGCTGACCTTGCCGCCAATCACCGCCGAAGCGTGTTGTCGCCAAGCGCTCGCGGGCTATGCGCATTGCGCGCAATTACCGCCGGTGGGGAGTTGCACCCCGCCCTGAGAACGTTTTTGCCACCAGAAAGTCTGGCGGCGCAGCGTTTTTAACACATATTTCCTACAAGCGCATTGATGCTTTCAGATGATTGTGATCGAGTATTTCGCTGTATTAATGGGCATTATCCTTGCGCAAGGGTTGAATATTCATCGGCCTGACCGCAGTAATTCTTTCTGAAAGGGATTCCCCCTGCTTACCGAGGCCAGATTCATGAGCGTTATCGATCTTCGCAGCGACACCGTCACCCAACCTACCGCCGGCATGCTCGACGCGATGGCCACCGCCGCCACGGGGGATGACGTTTATGGTGAAGATCCGACGGTCAATCATCTGGAAGCGGAGCTGGCCAACCGACTCGGTTTTGCCGCAGCGCTGTTTGTGCCGACCGGCACCATGAGCAATCTGTTGGGTTTGATGGCCCATTGCGAACGCGGCGACGAATACATCGTCGGCCAGCAGGCGCATACCTATAAGTACGAAGGTGGCGGCGCGGCCGTGCTGGGCTCGATCCAGCCGCAGCCACTGGAAGTGCAGGCCGATGGCTCGCTGGACCTGGCGCAGGTCGCCGCCGCGATCAAACCGGACGATTTCCACTTTGCCCGCACCCGCCTTCTGGCGCTGGAAAACACCATGCAGGGCAAAGTCCTGCCTCTGGAGTACCTGGCCCGGGCGCGCAGTTTTACCCGTGAACACGGGCTGCAACTTCACCTGGACGGCGCGCGGCTGTACAACGCAGCGGTCAAGCTCGGGGTTGATGCCCGGGAAATCACCCAGCATTTCGATTCCGTCTCCGTCTGCCTTTCCAAGGGGTTGGGCGCGCCGGTCGGTTCGGTGCTGTGCGGCTCGGCCGAGTTGATCGGCAAAGCGCGGCGTCTGCGCAAAATGGTTGGCGGCGGCATGCGCCAGGCCGGGATTCTGGCGGCGGCGGGCCTGTACGCACTGGACAATAACGTTCAACGGCTGGCTGACGACCACGCTAATGCGCAACTGCTGGCCGAAGGTTTGCGCGCGGCGGGTTATGAAGTCGAGCCGGTTCAGACCAACATGGTGTACGTCTCTATGGGTGACAAGGCCGAGGCGATCAAGGCCTTCGCTGCTGAGCGAGGTATCAAACTCAGTGCCGCCGCTCGTCTGCGCATGGTCACGCACATGGACGTCAGCCGGGGGCAAATCGAGCAGGTCGTCGCGACATTCGTCGACTTTTCGCGCAAGTGATAGCGTTAGCGCTCCAATTGACTGTTTCTATCGTATAAACACGCTGTACCCCGCGCGCAGGGCCGATATAATGCGGCCCTTTGCCGTCGCTTCGTCTGTTGACGTTTCGAACAGGCCTTTGGCCGCAGCCTCCGTGGAAGAACCTAATGAAAAGCGCAGAAATCCGTGAAGCCTTCCTTCGCTTCTTCGAAGAGCAAGGCCACACCCGTGTAGCCTCCAGCTCTTTGATTCCGGGCAACGACCCAACCCTGCTGTTCACTAACGCGGGGATGAACCAGTTCAAGGACTGCTTCCTGGGCCAGGAAAAACGTGCGTACACCCGCGCGACCAGCAGCCAGAAATGCGTGCGTGCCGGTGGCAAGAACAGCGACCTGGAAAACGTCGGTTATACCGCTCGTCACCACACCTTCTTCGAGATGCTGGGTAACTTCAGTTTCGGTGACTATTTCAAGCACGATGCGATTACCTTCGCCTGGACCTTCCTGACTGGCGTTCTGAAACTGCCAAAGGAAAAACTCTGGGTCACCGTCTATGCCTCCGACGACGAAGCGTATGACATCTGGACCAAAGAGATCGGTGTGCCGGTCGAGCGCATGATTCGCATCGGCGACAACAAGGGCGCGCCATACGCCTCCGACAACTTCTGGACCATGGGCGATACCGGTCCTTGCGGCCCATGCACCGAGATTTTCTACGATCACGGCGACCACATCTGGGGCGGCCCACCGGGCTCGCCGGAAGAAGACGGCGACCGTTATATCGAGATCTGGAACAACGTGTTCATGCAGTTCAACCGCACCGCCGATGGCGTGTTGCATCCGCTGCCAGCGCCGTCGGTCGACACCGGCATGGGCCTGGAACGGATCAGTGCGGTGATGCAGCACGTCAACTCCAACTACGAAATCGACCTGTTCAAGAATCTGCTGAGTGCCTCGGCCGAGGCGATCGGCTGCGAAAATGGCGATCAGTCTTCGCTGAAAGTGGTTTCCGACCACATCCGCTCGTGCGGTTTCCTGATCGCGGACGGCGTGCTGCCGTCCAACGAAGGTCGCGGTTACGTACTGCGCCGGATCATCCGTCGCGCCTGCCGTCACGGTAACAAGCTGGGCGCCACCGGTAGCTTCTTCTACAAGATCGTCGCGGCACTGGTCGCCGAGATGGGCGAAGCCTTCCCGGAATTGAAGAAGCAGCAGAGCAACATCGAACGCGTGCTCAAGGCCGAAGAAGAGCAGTTCTCCAAGACACTGGAGCACGGCCTGAAGATTCTCGAGCAGGATTTGCTGGAGCTCAAAGGCACCGTGGTGCCAGGCGACGTGGTGTTCAAACTCTACGACACCTACGGTTTCCCGATGGACCTCACCGCCGACATCGCGCGCGAGCGCAACCTGACCGTCGACGAAGCCGGTTTCGAGCGTGAGATGGAAGCCCAGCGTGTTCGCGCGCGTTCGGCCAGCTCGTTCGGCCTGGACTACAACACGCTGGTCAAGGTTGATGTGGCCACCGAGTTCACCGGTTACGCAGACACCAGTGGTTCGGCGAAAATCGTCGCTATCTATAAAGATGGCCAGTCGGTCGACGTCTTGAATGAAGGCGAAGAGGCGGTGATTGTTCTCAACCAGACGCCGTTCTACGCTGAATCCGGCGGCCAGATCGGCGATTGCGGCTATCTCCAGGCGGGTAATGCGCGTTTCGACGTACGTGACACCACCAAGACCGGCGGTGCGTTCCTGCACCACGGCGTTCTGGATTCCGGCAGCCTGACCATCGGCGCTCCAGTGGAAACCCACGTGGATGCCGAGGTGCGTCACGCGACTTCGTTGAACCATTCGGCCACCCACTTGCTGCACGCAGCATTGCGTCAGGTACTGGGCGAGCACGTTCAGCAGAAAGGTTCGTTGGTCGATAGCCAGCGCCTGCGTTTCGACTTCAGCCACTTCGAAGCGATCAAGCCTGAACAGCTCAAAGCGCTGGAAGATATCGTCAACGCCGAGATCCGCAAGAACTCCGCCGTTGAAACCGAAGAAACCGACATCGAAACCGCCAAGCAGAAGGGCGCCATGGCGCTGTTCGGCGAGAAGTACGGCGACAACGTGCGCGTGCTGAGCATGGGTGGCGACTTCTCCGTCGAACTGTGTGGCGGTATCCACGCCAACCGCACCGGCGACATCGGCCTGCTGAAGATCATCAGCGAAGGCGGTGTGGCGTCGGGTGTGCGTCGTATCGAGGCGGTTACCGGCGCTGCGGCACTGGCTTACTTGAACGCGGCGGAAGAACAACTCAAGGAAGCGGCCAACCTGGTCAAGGGCAGCCGCGACAACCTGATCGACAAGCTGTCGGCTGTGCTGGAGCGCAACCGTCTGCTGGAGAAGCAACTCGAGCAGTTGCAGGCCAAGGCAGCCAGCGCGGCGGGCGATGATCTGTCGGCGTCCGCTCTGGATGTCAAAGGCGTGAAGGTACTTTCCGTGCGTCTCGACGGTCAGGACGGCAAGGCGCTGCTGGCGCTGGTCGATCAGCTGAAAAACAAACTCGGCCGCGCAGTGATCCTGCTCGGCAGTGTCCATGAGGAAAAGGTCGTTCTGGTTGCAGGCGTAACCAAAGACCTGACTGGCCAACTCAAAGCCGGTGATTTGATGAAGCAAGCCGCTGCGGCAGTGGGCGGGAAGGGCGGTGGTCGTCCGGACATGGCGCAAGGCGGCGGCACAGACGCCGGCGCTCTGGACGCAGCACTGGCGCTGACCGTTCCGTTTGTTGAGCAGGGTTTATAAGGCAGCGCCTCCGGCCCGCAGTCTAGTGGCGGGCCGGAACGCTGTTTGAGTGATTATTTGGGCGCCCTTCACGGGCAGAGGCGGCTTTGAAATGGCTTTGATCGTACAGAAATTTGGAGGCACCTCGGTCGGCACTGTCGAGAGAATCGAGCAGGTCGCCGACAAGGTTAAGAAATTCCGCGAAGCCGGCGATGACCTGGTGGTTGTGCTGTCTGCAATGAGCGGCGAAACCAACCGTCTGATCGATCTGGCCAAGCAAATCAGTGGCGAAGATCAGCCGGTTCCCCGTGAGCTGGATGTGATCGTTTCCACCGGTGAGCAGGTGACGATTGCCCTGTTGGCCATGGCGTTGATCAAGCGCGGTGTGCCGGCGGTGTCCTACACCGGTAACCAGGTTCGGATCCTGACGGACAGTGCGCACAATAAAGCGCGTATCTTGCAGATTGATGACCAGAAGATTCGCGGTGACCTGAAGGCCGGTCGTGTGGTGGTTGTCGCTGGTTTCCAGGGCGTCGACGAGCACGGCAATATCACCACGCTCGGTCGTGGTGGTTCCGATACCACCGGCGTGGCGCTGGCGGCGGCCCTGAAGGCTGACGAATGCCAGATCTACACCGACGTGGATGGCGTCTACACAACCGATCCGCGCGTTGTGTCCGTGGCCCAGCGTCTGGACAAGATCACCTTTGAAGAGATGCTGGAAATGGCCAGCCTCGGTTCCAAGGTGCTGCAGATCCGGGCGGTGGAATTCGCCGGCAAGTACAACGTTCCGCTGCGCGTACTGCACAGCTTCAAGGAGGGTCCGGGCACCCTCATTACTATTGATGAAGAGGAAACCATGGAACAGCCGATCATTTCCGGCATCGCTTTCAACCGCGATGAAGCCAAGCTGACCATCCGTGGCGTGCCAGACACCCCGGGCGTTGCATTCAAGATTCTCGGTCCGATCAGTGCCGCGAACATCGAAGTGGACATGATCGTGCAGAACGTTGCGCACGATAACACCACCGACTTCACCTTCACCGTACACCGCAACGACTACCAGGCGGCGCAAGCCGTGCTGGAAAAGACCGCTGCCGAGATCGGTGCCCGTGAAGTCATCGGCGACACCAAGATCGCCAAGGTGTCGATCGTCGGCGTTGGCATGCGCTCCCACGCGGGCGTCGCCAGCCGGATGTTCGAGGCGCTGGCCAAAGAAAGCATCAACATCCAGATGATCTCGACTTCGGAAATCAAAGTCTCCGTAGTGATCGAAGAGAAATACCTGGAACTGGCTGTGCGCGCTCTGCACACGGCTTTCGAACTGGACGCACCGGCCCGCCAGGGCGAGTGATGCGTTTGCCAAAAGGCGCGGTCTGACCGCGCCTTTTGTTTTTTTGAATGGCGTGGCCCCGAGACTGTTCTTTTGCTCGTGCTAGTCAATACTCAGGCATGTAGGTCGCAACCGATTTGGGTTGTAGGTCGAGTGCCTGTTTTTTTGCAGACTGTTGTCCCTGAAATGTAAGGCGTGAGGAGAAAGGTATGTTGATTCTGACTCGTCGGTGCGCAGAAAGCCTGATTATTGGTGATGGCGAAATCACCGTGACCGTGCTCGGCGTCAAAGGAAATCAAGTGCGTATTGGTGTGAACGCCCCTAAAGAGGTAGCGGTACACCGTGAGGAAATCTACCTGCGCATCAAGAAAGAGAAGGACGAAGAACCAAGCCATTAATTTTTATCGTTTTTTATGTTTGCAAACGGGGAAAAGGTTGGTTAAGATACGCCCCGTGTTGCGGAGAGCTGGCCGAGTGGCCGAAGGCGCTCCCCTGCTAAGGGAGTACACCTCAAAAGGGTGTCGGGGGTTCGAATCCCCCGTTCTCCGCCATTATTTGCGTAGTACGTTGTAATCTGGCTTCTTCGGTAAGTTGTTGAAATTACTAGAAAAAAGCGCTTTACAAACAGATTCAACGGCCTATAATGCGCGGCAACAAATGCACTCGTAGCTCAGCTGGATAGAGTACTCGGCTACGAACCGAGCGGTCACAGGTTCGAATCCTGTCGAGTGCACCATTTAAGAGTTGTTTGCAGTAATGTGAATAGCTTGGCTTCAACCAGTTGTGATCTGGTATAAAAACACAAATGCACTCGTAGCTCAGCTGGATAGAGTACTCGGCTACGAACCGAGCGGTCACAGGTTCGAATCCTGTCGAGTGCACCATACAACAGAAAGCCCGCATTTAATGCGGGCTTTTTGCCGTCTGGGATTTGGCTTTTCCTTTCGTACATCCTCTTTCATCGAATTCGATATGCGCGCTACGGCCTCGCTTGGTTTCATAGCGATAGCTTGTACTCGAATTGCGAATACTGATCTTGTCTGGCTTGCCTAGCGCGCTTTCGACATCCTGCTGGCTCATGCCGGCGACCACCCGTTGATTGATGATTGCTTCGCGTCGCTCTCGGGCGCTGATCAGATTTCCGCATCCGTCTTCGCTCTTGCCGACAATGGTAGGTTCACTTCTTTTGATATTCCTGTCCGGGATCTGGCGGGTCTCAGGCCCCGGCATGAGGGTGATGGGGTCATTGTTCGGTGTGTACGTGCGAACATCCTGTATCGAGCGGCTTTCGTCGGGAGAGCAGCTATGGGTGGTGAAAGTAATGTGCCCGTTGGTTGCTTCGCACCTATGAATGGTGGTGGCAATTGCCCAGGGCGATCGGCAGAGCAGAGTGATCAATAAGAAATAGCGCAGGTAAGCTGGCATCAAGCGTCCTCCATGACGATTTCTTTTCAGCGTAGACGTCACCTTTTGCTCGAGGAGTGTGTTTTCTTTTCAGGATGCGTCGTCTAGTTTGAAGGATTAGGAGAGTGCTCAAGATTGTCTTGCAAGCGCTTGTTTCAGCCGCGATTTTTTAACATTTCAAACCGTCAAGCGGTGTATCATTGCGCCCGTCAGCCCCGCCGGGGCTTTTGGAATACTTCCATGGACTTACCCAGTAGTTACTTAACACCCCGTTTTTCCAATCATGAATTGACTGATTGATCCTTCCGGCGCGCCCCGCTGCTGGGAGTGGAGTTCGCCTATGTCTGAAGTTGAAGTAAAGAAAACACAAGAAAGCTTGCAGGACCGCCTCGCTCAAGTTGTTGAGCTGTTGCAGCGTCAGCGAGTGGTTGAAGACCTGACTCACCGCCAGGAAGGCCCGAATCACGATCGGGTCGAAAATCTGGTTCACCGGCAGAATCTCGTCGAGTTGCAACGCAAACTCGATGACCTGCACTCCGCCGACGTTGCCTACATCCTTGAAGCTCTGCCGCTGGACGATCGTCTGACGCTTTGGCAACTGGTTAAAGCAGATCGCGACGGCGACATTCTTCTCGAAGTATCTGATTCGGTACGTGAAACCCTGATCGCCGACATGGACGATCATGAGCTCCTGGCTGCGGCCAAGGACATGGACGCCGACGAACTTGCTGACCTGGCTTCCGAGTTGCCACGAGACGTCGTCCATGAGCTGATGGAGACCCTGGACAACCAGCAGCGCGAGCGTGTGCGTTCCGCCCTTTCCTATGATGAGGAGCAGGTCGGCGCACTGATGGACTTCGAGATGGTGACGATCCGTGAGGACGTCAGTCTCGAAGTGGTGCTGCGTTACCTGCGTCGGCTCAAAGAACTGCCAGGCCACACCGACAAGCTGTTTGTTGTTGATTACGACGGTGTCCTCAAGGGCGTTTTGCCGATCAAGCGTTTGCTGGTCAACGATCCGGACAAGCAGGTTTCCGAGGTCATGGCGAGTGATCCGGTAAGCTTTCACCCGGATGAGGATGCTTACGATGCTGCCCAGGCGTTTGAGCGTTATGACTTGATTTCAGCGCCCGTCGTAGACAAGAACGGCAAGCTGATTGGCCGACTGACCATCGACGAGATGGTCGACCTGATTCGTGAAGAGAGCGAAAGCGAAGTTCTCAACATGGCGGGTCTGCGTGAAGAAGAAGATATTTTTGCGTCAGTCTGGAAGTCCCTGCGTAACCGTTGGGCCTGGCTGGCAGTTAACTTGATCACCGCTTTCGTTGCATCCCGAGTGATCGGCCTGTTCGAGGGTTCCATCGAGAAGTTGGTAGCACTGGCGGCATTGATGCCGATTGTGGCGGGCATTGGTGGTAATTCTGGGAATCAGACCATCACCATGATTGTTCGCGCCATGGCGTTGGACCAGGTGAGTACCGGCAATACTTCGCGGCTGATGCGCAAGGAGCTGGCGGTTGCACTGATCAATGGCGTGGTCTGGGGTGGGGTCATTGGCGTTGTCGCTTATCTGCTTTATGGCAGTTGGTCTTTGGGGGTGGTGATGACGGCCGCCATGACGCTTAACCTGCTGCTTGCCGCGTTAATGGGGGTTTTGATTCCGATGACGCTGGCGCGACTGGGGCGCGACCCGGCGATGGGGGCCAGCGTAATGATTACCGCCATGACCGACAGTGGTGGCTTCTTCATTTTCCTTGGGTTGGCGACGATTTTCCTGCTCTAGTTTTTCTGCTTTCAAGCCCGCCAACTGGCGGGTTTTTTTTACCTGAATTTCAGGCAAAAAAAAGCCAGCGATTAAGCTGGCTTGGATTTTCTGGATTACTCAGGAGGCGTCTGCGGCCATTTCGGCGTCATGAGCAATCAGCGAAACGAGAGCGTTTTGCTGGCGGTGGGAGAGCTGGCGGAAGCGCTGCAATAGTTCACGTTCGTGCAAAGAAAGCTCTGGGCTGTCCAGGCGCATGCTCAATTCTTCGCCCAGTGCACCTTCCTGAATCAGGCTCTGCTCAAGGCGTGCGATGATTTCGGAGTTCATGCTGCGATGATGATTGCGAGCCACCTCGGCAATGCGTTCACGCATTCCGTCTGGCAGACGTACGACGAACTTGTCAGCCGTACGGCTGGAATAAATTGCCTGTTTCAATGGGCGCATATATTTAACCGGTTAGTTCAGGGGAGCGGTTCTCGGGATAGGCCGCAGGATGTCAGTTAGGACAAGCGATGCAGCCAAATGTTCAACCTGAATTGATAGAGGCCCGCATCATGCCTCAAAGCAGCCAGATCATTGGCGTCAATTCTGTGACAAATATTGAACTGGATAAAGGCGTTCTGCCAGCACCAATTGTCAGAAATGCGGACTGGTTGGAAAGTTGCCCGGTCCGTATCGCTGATCGCGTCTTCTGCCTGAGCGTGGGTGTCCAGGCACGTGTGGGCAGAGCCGCCGAATTCGATCACTGTTCCTTACCTTTACAGGATAGTGGCAAATGGCCGATTTGCTAGAGGGTAGGGGCTGTTGAAGGCTGTTTAGGATGGGTGGCAGGTTGATTTTTGACGGTGCGGGGGGATTTGCCGTCAGCAATTTGGTGCTGCTCGGTACTCTTTAGAGCTCCGCTAGATGCTGTCTTCTTGATGTGCTGTGGTGCTGCCAGAGGCGGGGCGAGTCCCTGTTAGGATGCTTCATGCTATATAGATGGCATATGCCTACACTTAAAAAGCAAAAGGACGACATGACAAAGGCGGGCGTGGTCGTTACCATGCTCGCCGTCCATCGCCACGCGTATCCTCGCGGGCACTTGTGTCTCAGTAGCTCAATTGGATAGAGCATCCCCCTCCTAAGGGGAAGGTTGGCAGTTCGAACCTGCCCTGGGACACCACTTCTTTTAATGCTTCTGGCTCTCCTCCTGGGCTGACCGTCGTCAGGCATCCGTCCCTCTCTCTGTTGGCGAGTCCTCTTTTATATAGAGCGCAGGAGTGAATCTCGCATCTAGTCCTTAATTCATAGAAAACCCAAATCAATGCTTGACGGCAGATTTCAGATGTCTATAATTCGCCCCACTTCCGGCGCAGTCGAAACGGAAAACTCCTTGGTAAACAACGAGTTACGCACTTTTCGGCAGCAGGTTGCTTCAGTTCATCGAAGCCAGAAGGAAGTTGAAAAAGAGGTGTTGACAGCAGCGTGTAACGCTGTAGAATTCGCCTCCCGCTGACGAGAGATCGAAAGCGCAAGTGGTTGAAGTTGTTAAGGAAATCCTTGAAAACTTCTGAAAATAACCACTTGACAGCAAATGAGGTTGCTGTAGAATGCGCGCCTCGGTTGAGACGAAAGATCTTAACCAACCGCTCTTTAACAACTGAATCAAGCAAATCGTGTGGGTGCTTGTGGAGT
>NZ_JAMDHB010000018.1:0-62649 GCF_028656895.1 Pseudomonas sp. TNT2022 ID1044
GGCCTGGCCGCGGCGTTCGCGGATCAGGTTGCCGTAGGCGTCGTAGTCGTAATGCCGGTCGGCGTGGCGCAGCAGGCGGTTGCCCTTGAGGTGCCAGGGGCCGGGGCGGTCGTGGATCAGCAGGTTGCCGGCCGGGTCGTGGCTGAAGTTTTCCGGGTCTTGATCGCGGGCGTGGCGAACGCCGGTCAGGCGGTCGAGCGGGTCGTACTGGTAGTGGCGCTCGCCGTGACGGGTGTCGTTGACTTGTGCGAGGTTGCCGTTGGCGCTGTAGGCATAATCGCGGCGGTACAGCGGACGCTCGGCTTGCCGGACGGCGTAGGCGTGCAAACGGCCCTGCTCGTCGTAGGCAAAGTCGCTGTGCAGCAGGCCTTGTTGGCGCTGGCGTTCCCTTCCGAACTCAAATTGATGACTGCTCAGCCGCGAACCGTTGAGGTCAATGGCCGTCAACGCCCCGCCTTGCGCGCGGTGATATTCAAGACGACTGTTGTCCGGCAGCCGCAAGTGCTGGAGCTGGCCGCAGGCGTCATAGCCGTACCGCAACGTGCCCCAGCCCTGGTGCTCGGTGATCAGCCGGTCATGGGCGTCGTATTCGAACTCTAGCGGGTGATCCTGTCCGTCGTCGACGCTGACCAGTCGCCCCAGCCCGTCGTAGCGGTAGTCGACCTTGCAGCCGTCGGGCAGGGTCTTGACCAACAGGCGTCCGGCCGCATCACGCAGGTAAGCGGTGATGCGCTGCGAGCCGTCATCACCGAACTCGGTTTTTTCCAGCAACTGGCCGTTGAGGTCGTAGGCGTACGCCGTGCGCCGGCCGTCGAACCCCACCTCTTGGCGGATCAAGCCGGTGGGCGTGTAGTCCAGCCGATAGCGCTCGCCGACTTCGTTTTCAATCTCGGTGAGCAACAGTTGAGCGTGGTCGTAGCGGTACTTCAGCTCGCTGCCGTCGGGGTTGATCCGCCGGCTGACCAGGTGCAGATCGTCGGCGTACTCAAAACGCGTGACCCGCCCCAGTTCATCGGTTTCGGCGGTGACCTGGCCGTAGGCGTTGTAGCTGAAACGGCGACGGCCCCCCGTCGGAAAGGTCGTCTGCAGCAGTCGGCCAAGCGCATCCCACTCATAACCCGTGACCGCGCCGTGTTCGTCCTGAACCGTCGTCCGTCGCCCCAACGCATCGTAGGAAAACTGCCGCCGTCCGCCGTCGGGCAAGGTTTCCGCGAGCAGTTGGCCGTGGCTATTCCACTCGAACAGATGGCGGCTGTGATCCGGATAACGAATCGCCAGCAGCCGACCTTGGGCGTCGTACTCGTGATAGGTGCTCTGGCCATCCGGGTCGATCAGCCAGGTGACGTCGCCCTGGGCATTGCGCCGATACGTCCACTTGGCCTGACCGCGATAGCGGGCGTGCAGGAAACCGTTGCGGTACTCGTAGGACGTTGGCTCGCCTTCCGGCGGAATCAGCGCGATCAGCCGTCCGAGCTCGTCGTAGCGGTATTCGGTGACGGCGCCGAGGGCGTCCTGCTCGGCGAGCAAGCGGCCCTGATCGTCATAGGTTTTGCGCTGCTCGCCGCCGTCGGCCGCTATCCGGCACACCAATCGCGCGCGGTCGTCGTGGACGTAGGTTTCCTCGCTGCCGTCGGCATGCTTGAGCACCACACCGCCGTCGTCGTCCCAGGTGTAGCGCGTGTCCATCTGCGCAAACGACGCCCAATGCCGCAGGCAGCGCACCGCTTTACCCGACCGTTCCCACTCCCAGTAAAAACTCGCGCCACCGGCCAGTTGCCGCTGCAGGATGACGTGCTGTTCGTCGTAGTCGTAGCGCTCGCTTTCATCCGCCGCATTACTCGCTTCGATCAGCCGCCAGCGGGCGTCGTAGCGGTAGCTGACCAGCGTCTGCTCGGTGCGCCAGCCCTCGTCGGTCGGGTGAAAACGCTGATAGTCGACAGCGATCAGGTGCTGACGGTCGTAGCGCAACAACAAGCAGCGACCGGCGCCGTTATCGAGCCGTTGAATGCGTCCGGACACGTCGCGCTGTACGCCCAGACGATTGCCGTAGGCATCGCTGATCGCGCTGAGGCCGCCATCACGAAAGTGATAAAACCGCGCCGACTCACCCGCCAGCGCGACGATCAGTTCGTCCGGCTCATCCCCCAGATAAATCGCCGCCCGCGACAAACTGTTGTGGATCGCCGGCCGCGCCACGCTCGGCAACGGAAACGGCGTGCGCCGGTTTTCCGCGTCGATCCACACCACGGATTCGCCATCGATTTCCAGGCGCTGGGCCAGTGAATGGCTCCAGCCAAAGCCGAGGCCGCTGTCGAGTTCAACGGCGCTGGTGCGATACAGGCGGGTGAATTCGAATGGCAGCACACCATCCAGAACACCATCGGTCAGGGTCAGCAGTTCTTCGCCGGTGACCAGCGACACCGGGCAGCCGTGGGTGGCGGTGCGCTCGGCGGAATCGGCGCTGTCGCCGTTGGGGTTTTTTGCCTGGGCCGGGGCGTCATCGAAAGGCTCGTGTTTTTTCAGCGAGGTGTTGTTACGGCCCTTCCAGCGCAACTCCATCCGGCCTTTCTTCAGGCCTGCCGCGACACCCCGTGCGGCCACTTTTTTGTAGCGATCGACATGCCCCATGAAGGTATTGATGATCGCGACCATCGCCTTCACAAAACCCATGACGGCCTGACACAGCTGCGCGCCGTACTTCATCAGGCGCACACTCAGCCATGCGATACCGATGCCCACCATGCTCAGCACGATGCCGATCAGCAGGTCGATGACCACGCCGACCACAACCCTGGAAATGGCCTCCGCCGAGGAGCCTGCGATGTAGGTTGGCGGCAACGCCTCGAGCCACAACGTCGCGGTACGCAACAACAGGCACAACGCCGCTTCATCGCTGGCCAGCAACATGGCCTTTTCGATCAGGTCGGGGGCGCTGTCGGCCAGCGCCGCCAACTCGCCTGCGCTGGCGCCGAGTTTGTCGGCGTAAGCCCGGGGATTTTTCAGAATGTCGCTCAGCTCGCCGAGGCCATCCCAGACAGCCTCGATTGCCGCCCAGCTCCCGGCCAACATGCCATTGCCCACGGCTGCCAATGACGCCGAGGCCGACTGTTGCGACCACTGCGGCTTGAACCTTTGCCACTCGCTGCGCAGCCAGTGCTCCAGCGTCTGCGTCAGCCCGTCGTAGGATTGAAAAAGCTCATCAACCTGCTGCGGCGTGACCTCGCTCTGCACTCGCACGCGGTAGAACTTGCCGGCCTCGCCCTTGAACTGGCCTCGGCCGTTTTCATCCAGCGTGAGCGTCTTCGTTTCACCGCCATCAACGGCGATCACATCGACCTGAATGTTCCCCAGCGGAATGTCATGGACCGACTCGAACTTGCTCTCGATGTGCAGAATCCCGCCCTGCGGACACTGCGCAACCGACGAAAAAAAGTCGTCATCAGCGCTGCTGACTACGGTGCTGGTGTTACCCAGCTTGATCACCCGCTCCATGCCCATCAGCGAAGGCATGTCGGTGGCGTGGCTGACCTTGTCGGCGGTCTCGGCAAACCAGCGTGCCAGCTGCTGGCGATAGAGCGTCAGGGTGTCCGGGAAGCTGTCGAGCTCGTGCTCAATGCGGGCGATGTGATCCATCAGCCCACCGAAACATCAGGAGCCACATAAAAAACCGGGTCGAACATAAGCAATCCTTCGCGCAGGAAATTGGGCGCGATGGACTTTGCGTGGGTTAAGCGGGGAAAGAAGTCAGGGAAGGATGAGGTTGCTGTAGGGCGATTCGCTAAAACGAAAACGCGGCGTAGGGATCAGCCCCTACGTCGCCTGCGGGATCTTCAGGTATATCCCACCACACGTTGTTCATACAGCTGCCGCAACAACGCCAAACCGTTATCGAAAAACTCCGCTGAGCCGGTCATCCCCGCCTCCACCGCCACCCCCTGCAGCTGCGCTCGCCCGGTCAGCCCGGGAATCTCCTCGATACGCTGCAACAACCGAAACGCCAACGGGCTCAAGCCGGAAAATTTCACACTGAAATCCAGGTCACGACGCACCAGTAACAACGTCGGCTGATCCGGGGCCACGTCGGGCTGAAAATCCCGCCCCAGCAATTGCACCGGCCAGGCATAGGCCAACGGCCACGCCAAGGGTGAAACCTGCAACGGACGATCCAGCAACGACGCGCTATCGCCAGGGGGCAACGGCTCGGCCTCGGACTGTTGCAGGGCCATTTCCACCCACTCGTAGTGCGCCAGTTCGACCATGAACGGCGGCCACGATCCATCGACCAGCCCCGCAGGTTCAGACGCAAGAAACTCGACGAACTCCTCGGCGATTTCACCGAATTTTGGCGTGTGGGCGCGGTAGTCGCGCAGGAAGATTCGCACCAGTGCCCGCCACTGTTGGTCGCCGAGAATGCTCACCAGCACCGGAAAAGTCCCACTGATCAACGACGACAGGTTGGCGAACACCAGGTCGCGGTAAACCTGCGCCCGCGCCGGGTCCATCTCGGGCGGCGGCGCGCAGTGGTCGGGATCGCGCAGGTACAGGCCCATGCTGTTTTGCTGTTCGTGCAACGAGCGCTTAGCCACGGTTCACCCCCTCGTTCTGCAACCGGCGGATGGTGTCCAGTTCGGCAACCAGTTCGGAAAACGCCGGAAAATTGAAATCCCGCTCCAGCAGGGTCGGTTGCGCGCCGAAACGGGCGTAGGCCTCACTCAGCAACGACCACACCGCCGGTTTGACCGATGCACCGTGGGTGTCGATCTTCAAGGTATCGGACTCATCGAAATGCCCGGCGATGTGCATCGCCACCACGCGGTTCGAATCGATGCCAGCGAGGAACGTCTGCGGGTCAAAACCATGGTTGATCGAATTGACGTAGACGTTGTTGACGTCCAGCAACAGGTCGCAATCGGCCTCGCGCAGTACCGCGTTGGTGAACGTTACTTCGTCCATGTCCTGCTGTGGCGCGGCGTAGTAGGAGACGTTTTCCACCGCCAGGCGTCGACCGAGGATGTCCTGAGCCTGGCGGATGCGCGCGGCGACGTGATGCACCGCCTCTTCGGTGAAGGGCAACGGCAACAGGTCGTAGAGATGACCGTCATCGCTGCAGTAACTCAGGTGCTCGCTGTACAGCGGCACGTTGTAGTGATCGAGGAAACCCCGCACCTCTTGCAGAAATCCGACGTCCAGCGGCGACGGCCCGCCCAGGGACAGCGACAGGCCGTGACAGGACAACGGATAACGCTCGGCAAGGGTTCGCAACGCCGCGCCGTGGGCGCCGCCAATGCCGATCCAGTTCTCGGGCGCGACTTCGAGAAAGTCGAAATGGCCGGTCGGGGCGGCCAGCAGGTCCTTCATTAAACCGCGACGCAAGCCTAGCCCGGCGCTGGCCTTGGCGTATGTGGTGGGGGTTTTCATGATGTCGGTCTCAAAGGTTGTCAGTGCGTCATCACAGTTAATCGAAGTGGTGTATCGGGACTGTGTTGCGCACTGACGGAAAACGGCACAGCGTGTATCGCCAGCGGGTCTGTACACGTTCGAATACAAACCCGCCGGGCAGGGTTACGCCAGGTCGTACTTTTCGCGCACCAGATGGCCTATGCCGATGCGATCCAGCACGTCCATCGGGCACAGGAACGTCACACGCACGGTGCCCGGCAGGCGACTGATGTCGATGGAACCGGTGATAGTGGCGCGGTTGAGCACTTCGTCGTACGGCAGACCGGTGACGGAAGCGGCGCGTTGCAGGCCGTTCTCTACCGCCAGGTTGAGGTTTTCGCCGCTGCCGAGGAAGGTGATCGGGCCGCTCTGCTCGATCTCATGCTGCCCCCACCGCTCGCCCAGCTCGCGGACTTTGGCCCGTTGTTCGGCATTCATCGGGCGCGCCATCGGTGGCAGGTCATCGAGGTTTTGCAGGAGGATCGGCCCTTCCAGTGTCAGGTTTTTCACCACCTGCACCACCACTTCGGTTTCCCCGGAGCAATCGGTGGCGTGCCCGGCGATTTCGCCGTTGCCCTGCTGGGCGTGCATGTCGCCCATGTACACCCCGGCACCCGGTACTTTCACCGGGCAGATCAATACGCAGCCTTCGCGGATCGAATTGGTGTCCATGTGGCCGTCGGTCTTGGCCGCGTGCAGTTCTTCGCGGGACATGCCGAAACGGTGTGGTGCGTTGATCAGGTATTGGCCGAAATCAGCGCAGTTGTGCGAATCGGGAAGGTCACGGGACGGCAAAGTGCCGATGTTGCCGAGGAACGGCCGCATGTGCGCCGCGACGCCGGGAATATCGGCACGGGCCAGGGAAAGGATCGAGTGCTGCGCGGCGAACGCCGGCAGGGCCGACATTTGCGAGGCGTTGCCGGCCAGTTGATTGGCGATGTCCTGGTTGACCGTCAGGCTGACCTGGTGCTGCGCATCGAACACGATCACATAGCCGTGACTGAAGCGAAACGCGCTGACTTCGGCATTGCAGTTGTTGCAGCGAATGGCGTCTTCGCCAATGCCTTCGACATGGCTGGCCGGATGCTCGGTGCCGCATTTGGAACAAAATTTGGCGACGAACGGATCGCCGTTGTAGCGCCCTTCAACGAACTTCATCACGCCGGAGGACGTTGCCAGTGACGTCACGCGCATGCTTTTGATCTTGATCGCCACGGCATCGCCGATTTCCGCGCCGACGATGGCTACCGGTTGCGTCACTTCATGGCCACCTTCAAACGCTGGCGTGATCATCGGCCCCCAACAGCCCGGCGGTGTACCGGTTATCAGGGTACCGCCGTCGGCCAGTGGCCCAAGCATCGGCTGACTCGGGCCGATGATGCCGTTGGTGTAGTGATCGACCCGCAGGCGATTGACCGGCGTAGCGTTGAGAGTGGATTCAGGCGCAAGTGTTGTCATTGTGGTCCCCTACAGGGTCAGGAGCGAACGGCCGCCTGATGCGACGACCTGGAAGTGGCGTTGACGCGCGTTTGCAGGCGTCTGCGGTCTTCACAGTTCAGCGCAGGTTTGTATCTGGTCTGTGTTCGGCGGTGGCCATGAATTGCGGGGGACTGTATCGAGAGGCCGGTTAGATACAGTGGGATACAGGCGCAGGTCCTGCTTACCAAAAACCTGTGGGAGCTGGCTTGCCAGCGATAGCGGTATGTCAGACAAAAAATGTGCTGGATCTGCCGACCTTATCGCGGGCAAGCCCGCTCCCACAGGGTTGCGTGTCGAACTAAACTTAATCCACACAGGGCATCCCGATGTCCTGTCCATTCCCACGACCACCGCCCAGAGGCGTATGCCCAGGCAAACGAAGCCTCTGGACCGTGATCCTTTCTGAAGGAGCACACGTGATGGACGAGGCCAGACTCAACGACTTCATGGGCAAACTGGTGAATGACATGGGCGGCGCGGCGATGCTCGCCAACGTCATCCTCGGCGAAGAACTCGGCCTGTACCGGGCCATGGCCGACAGCCAGCCGATCAGCCCTGAAACACTCGCCGGCAAAACCGGCTGCAACCCCCGCCTGGTGCGCGAATGGCTCAGCGCCCACGCCGCTTCCGGCTACATGGAACACCGCGACGGCCAGTTCCGCCTGCCTGAAGAACAAGCCCTGGCATTGGCCATCGAAGACTCACCGGTGTACATCGCCGGCGGTATCGGGGTGGTTGCTTCGTTCTTCCACGACAAGGACAAACTGGTCAACGCCATGCGCGGCGACGGCGCCCTGCCCTGGGGCGATCACCATCCGTGCATGTTCAGTGGCACCGAACGGTTCTTCCGCCCCGGCTACAAAGCTCACCTGATCGCCGAGTGGCTGCCGGCCCTCAGCGGCGTAGTGGCCAAACTGGAGGAAGGCGCCAAGGTCGCGGACATCGGCTGCGGCCATGGCGCGTCGACGGTGATCATGGCTCAGGCGTTTCCCAATTCGCAGTTCGTCGGTTTCGATTACCACGCGCCCTCCGTCACCGTGGCCACCCAACGCGCTGAAGAAGGTGGCGTGTCCAGCCGTGCGCGGTTTTTCCAGGGCACGGCGAAAGGCTACCCCGGCGATGACTACGACCTGATCTGCTACTTCGACTGCCTGCACGACATGGGCGACCCGGTAGGCGCGGCGAAACACGCATACGCGTCATTGAAAGCGGATGGCTCGGTGCTGCTGGTGGAACCGTTCGCCAATGACGCGCTCGATGACAACATCACCCCGGTCGGCCGGTTGTTCTACGCCGCCTCGACCTTTATCTGCACACCCAATTCGCTGTCCCAGGAAGTGGGCCTCGGTCTCGGTGCGCAAGCGGGTGAGGCGCGGTTGCGCAAGGTATTCACCGAGGCGGGGTTCAGCACCTTCCGGCGGGCGACCGAAACCCCATTCAACCTGATACTCGAAGCACGCAAGTAAGCACCAAACCCGCAGGAGCCGGCTTGCTGGCGATGGCGTCCGCAAGATCGCCATCGCCAGCAGGCCGGCTCCTACAGGGGCTAGCGGCAAAATGCTAATCTGCTTGCACTCGTTGCCCATGCGGAGTGCCGAACATGCTCGACAGCCTTATCCACGAACAACTCGACCGGCTCCAGCACCTGATGGCCGACAAGCCGTTCGTCGTCCTGACCGGCGCCGGCATCAGCACTCCGTCGGGCATTCCGGACTATCGCGACAACCAGGGTGTGCGACGTGGCCGGCAACCGATGATGTATCAGGAATTTCTCTCCACCCCGGAGTCCCGTCGACGTTATTGGGCTCGGGCGATGCTCGGCTGGCCGCGGGTGCGTCAGGCGCAGCCGAACGTGGCCCACGAGACACTGGCCTGTTTGCAGAACACCCGGCAGATCAGCGAGCTGATCACCCAGAACGTCGACACCCTGCACGATCAGGCCGGCAGCCACGACGTCATTGAACTGCACGGCAGCCTGCACCGGGTGCTGTGCCTGGACTGCGGAAAGCGCAGCGAACGGGATTCGATCCAGCGTCTGATGGAATGCCAAAATCCATACCTCGCGGGCGTGGACGCGGTGCAGGCGCCGGACGGTGACACCCTGCTCGACCCGGCGTTCGAGGCTCGCTTTCAAGTGCCGCATTGCCCGCATTGCGCCGGCGAGCGGATGAAGCCGGATGTGGTGTTCTTTGGCGAGAACGTCGCCCAGGAAACAGCCGCCAAAGCAATGGCATCGGTAAAAAAAGCAGCGGGTTTGTTGGTGGTTGGCTCTTCGCTGATGGCGTACTCGGCCTTCCGCCTGTGTCGGGCGGTAGTGGATCAGGGCAAACCGCTGCTGGCGATCAACCTGGGCAAGACGCGGGCGGATGACATTCTGGATATGAAGATCGAGATGTCCTGCGAGCAGCTTTTGCCCCTGTTGGCCCAACGCCTCTGCTCCTGATTAACCACCCTGCAGGATTGGGGTCATCCGCAAGGTTGTCGCGGGCTCCAAACGTGGACCCAGGCTTTCTTCCTTGAGAATATCGAACAGCGCCTGCGCCGCCGCCGACAGTTCCCCCCCAGGATTGGTCAGCACGCCCAGCGCCCGCTCCACCACCGGATCACCCAACGTGATGCAATGCGCACCCAACTCGCGCATCTGTCCGGCACACAACGCCGGCACCGCGCTCACGCCCAACCCGCTGGCGACCATCCGCCCGACCGTCGCCAGTTGATGGCTCTCGAACTCCACCGGCAGCTTCATGCCCCGTGCCTGCAAGTGTTCCTCCAGCATCACCCGCACCGTCGATGGGCGTTGCAAGGTGATGAACGGCTCCTTGAGCAACGTCTGCCAGTCGATTTCATCCCGCTCCACCAGCGGCGAATCATGGGGCACCACCGCGACAAAACGGTCGATGTACAACGGCGTGAATTGCAGCGACGAACTCTGGGTCGGCTCGAATGCCACGCCCAATTCCACCTGGCGGTCCCGGACCATTTCCAGCACTTGCTCATTGATCACATCGTTGACCGTGACGTTGACTTTCGGATACCGGGCGCGGAATGTCTTGAGGATCGGCGGCAGCAGGTTGCCGGCAAACGATGGCATGGCGGCCAGGGTCACGCGACCGCGCTGAAGGGTAAACCGTTGGCGCAATTCGTCCTCGGCATTGTCCCAATCGGCAATCAAGCGGCGCGCCAGCGGCACCAGGGACTCACCCTCGGCAGTCAACGCCACGTTACGTGTGTTGCGCGTGAACAGCCGACCGCCCAGCCCCTCCTCCAACGCCTTGATCGTCAGGCTCAAGGCCGATTGCGAAAGGTGCAGGCGCTCGCAGGCCACGGCGAAACTCAGGCTCTGGGCCACGGCCAGGAAGGCGCGGATCTGCTTGACTGTCATAATCGTTGCCTCCAAAGCGGTGCATTATTGAGATTTATCTATCAATCAACATCAAAAATCAACTTAACAAATTAATCTCACAGCGCGACACTCAACCCCATTCGGCTAGCCAGCCGCCCACAAAGAATAAAAGAGGTGCATATGGCAGGTTTCGACAAGCGTGTGAGTTCCTACGAGGAAGCTCTGGCAGGTCTTGAAGACGGCATGACCGTGATCGCTGGCGGCTTCGGCCTGTGCGGGATTCCGGAAAACCTGATCGCCGAGATCAAGCGCAAGGGGACTCGCGACCTCACCGTGGTTTCCAACAACTGCGGCGTCGACGGTTTCGGCCTTGGCGTGCTGCTGACCGACCGCCAGATCAGCAAAGTCGTCGCCTCCTACGTCGGCGAAAACAAGTTGTTCGAAGAGCAACTGCTCAAGGGCGAAATCGAAGTCATCCTGACCCCGCAAGGCACCCTCGCCGAAAAAATGCGCGCAGGCGGCGCCGGCATCCCGGCTTTCTTCACCGCCACCGGCGTCGGCACCCCGGTGGCCGAAGGCAAGGAAGTACGCGAATTCAATGGCCGCAAGTACCTGATGGAAGAGTCCATCACCGGTGACTTTGCCATTGTCAAAGGCTGGAAAGCCGACCATTTCGGTAACGTGATCTATCGCCACACCGCCCAGAACTTCAACCCGCTGGCGGCCACCGCCGGCAAGATCACCGTGGTCGAAGTCGAAGAAATCGTCGAACCCGGCGAGCTGGACCCGTCGCAGATCCACACCCCTGGCATCTACGTCGACCGGGTCATTTGCGGCACGTTCGAGAAGCGCATCGAACAGCGCACCGTGCGTAAGTGATCCCCTGCCCCCGGACCGAATGAAGGAATAACAACAATGGCACTTTCCCGCGAACAAATGGCTCAACGCGTCGCCCGCGAAATGCAGGACGGCTTTTACGTGAACCTGGGCATCGGCATTCCGACCCTGGTCGCCAACTACATCCCCGAAGGCATGGAAGTCATGCTGCAGTCGGAAAACGGCCTGCTGGGCATGGGTCCGTTCCCGACAGAAGAAACCATCGATGCCGACATGATCAACGCCGGCAAACAAACCGTGACCGCCCGTATCGGCGCTTCGATCTTCTCCTCGGCCGAATCCTTCGCGATGATCCGCGGTGGCCATGTCGACCTGACCGTGTTGGGCGCATTTGAAGTCGACGTCGAAGGCAACATCGCCTCGTGGATGATCCCGGGCAAACTGGTCAAGGGCATGGGCGGCGCGATGGATCTGGTGGCCGGCGCCGACAACATCATTGTCATCATGACCCATGCGTCCAAGGACGGTGAGTCCAAGCTCTTGTCCAAGTGCAGCCTGCCGCTGACCGGTGCCGGTTGCATCAAGCGTGTGCTGACCGATCTGGCTTACCTGGAAATCGAAAACGGCGCGTTCATTCTGAAAGAGCGCGCACCGGGTGTCAGCGTCGAAGAGATCGTCGCCAAGACTGCCGGTAAACTGATCGTGCCGGACCACGTGCCGGAAATGCAGTTCGCTGCCCAGTGAGGAATCATTCCATGCAAGAAGTCGTCATTGTTGCCGCCACGCGCACCGCGATCGGCAGTTTCCAGGGTTCGCTGGCCAATGTGTCCGCCGTCGACCTGGGCGCGGCCGTTATCCGCCAGCTACTGGCACAAACCGGGCTCGACCCTGCGCAGGTCGATGAAGTGATCATGGGCCAGGTGTTGACCGCCGGCGCCGGGCAGAACCCTGCGCGCCAGGCCTCGATCAAGGCCGGCCTGCCCTTCGCCGTACCGGCCATGACCCTTAACAAGGTCTGCGGCTCGGGGCTGAAAGCCCTGCATCTGGGCGCCCAGGCGATTCGCTGCGGCGACGCCGAGGTGATCATTGCCGGCGGCCAGGAAAACATGAGCCTGTCCAACTACGTCATGCCCGGTGCGCGCACCGGTCTGCGCATGGGTCACGCGCAAATCGTCGACACCATGATCAGCGACGGCCTGTGGGATGCGTTCAACGATTACCACATGGGCATCACCGCCGAGAATCTGGCCGAGAAATACAGCCTGAGCCGTGAGCAGCAGGACGCCTTCGCCGCCGCCTCGCAGCACAAAGCCGTGGCCGCCATCGAAGCCGGGCGCTTCGTCGATGAAATCACCCCGATCCTGATCCCGCAGCGCAAGGGCGATCCGCTGTCCTTCGCCACCGACGAGCAACCACGGGCTGGCACCACTGCCGAATCCCTGGGCAAACTCAAAGCCGCCTTCAAGAAGGACGGTTCGGTGACCGCCGGCAACGCCTCTTCGCTGAATGACGGCGCGGCGGCCGTGATCCTGATGAGTGCGCAGAAAGCCAAGGCCCTGGGCCTGCCGGTACTGGCGAAAATCGCCGCTTACGCCAACGCAGGCGTCGACCCGGCAATCATGGGCATCGGCCCGGTGTCGGCCACTCGCCGTTGCCTGGACAAGGCCGGTTGGTCCATCGATCAACTGGACCTGATCGAAGCCAACGAAGCCTTCGCCGCGCAATCGCTGGCCGTGGCCAAGGACCTGGAATGGGACTTGAACAAGGTCAACGTCAACGGCGGCGCCATCGCCCTCGGCCACCCGATCGGTGCCTCGGGTTGCCGCGTGCTGGTCACCCTGCTGCATGAAATGCTCAAGCGTGACGCCAAGAAAGGCCTCGCCACCCTGTGCATCGGTGGTGGCCAGGGCGTGGCCTTGGCGCTCGAACGAGCTTAAAGCGTTCAACAGGCTGCGCGGGGACCCACGAAGAACCGCTGCAGTCTGGTAACACCCCCCGGTTCCGTGGCGAGATGGCATCTTTGTAGGAGCCGGCTTGCTGGCGATAGCGGCATGTCAGTCGACATCATTGTTGACAGATGCACCGCGATCCCCAGCAAGCCGGCTCCTACAGGGTTGTCCCCGCGCTTCAGACCGGGTTCTTTTTGCCGGGTCCGCGCGCTTGCGATGAGGCCAGAACATTCACCCCAGAAACTGCAGAATCAACCAGCTATTCGCCCCACTGATCAGCACAAACAACCCCCACGCCAACACCCGCGTTGTCTGCCTGTTCACCAACGGTCCCATCAACTGGCGGTCATTGGTCATGCGAATCAGCGGATACAACGCAAACGGCAGCTGCAAACTCAACACCACCTGACTCAACACCAGCAACTTGCCGATCGCATCGTCGCCCATCAGCCAGACGCCGATGAATGCCGGGATCAGCGCCAGTCCGCGGGTAATCAAACGTCGTTGCCAGCACGGCAGGCGCAGGTTCAGGAAACCCTCCATGATCACCTGGCCGGCGATGGTGCCGGTGAAGGTCGAACTCTGCCCTGAAGCCAACAGTGCGACGCCGAACAGCACACTGGCCAACGCCCCGCCCACCAAGGGATCGAGCAAGTGATAGGCGTCCTGGATGTCCACCACATCGCTATGCCCTGTCTGGTGAAAGGCCGCCGCCGCGAGGATCAGAATCGCCGCGTTGACCATCAGCGCCAATGCCAGCGAGCCGATGGTGTCGATGCGTGCCAGCTTCACCGCATCCTGCTTGCTGGCCAGGTCCTTGCCGATCAACCGGGTCTGCACAATCGAGGTGTGCAGGTACAGGTTGTGCGGCATCACCGTGGCCCCAAGGATGCCGATGGCCAGGTACAACGGCGCGGCATCACTGATGGCCGACAACGATGGCTTGAAGCCTTGGGCGACCTCTGGCCAGTACGGTTTGATCAACAGCAACTCGACAAAAAAACAGGCGCCGATGGTTGCCACCAGCACCAGCATGATCGCTTCAAGTCGACGGAAACCGCGGTTTTGCAAGGCCAGCACCAGCAAGGTGTCGAAGGCCGTGAGGGCGATACCGAAGGTCAGCGAACAGCCCAGCAATAAATGGAACGCCAGGGCACAACCGAGCACCTCGGCAAGGTCGGTGGCGATGATCGAGATTTCCGCCAATACCCATTGGGTGCGTGCGGTCCGTTTGCTGTAGCGCTCGCGGCACAATTGCGCCAGGTCACGCCCGGTGGCAATGCCCAGTCGCGAGCACAGGCATTGCACCACCATCCCCGCCAGGCTCGCCAACAGCACCACGAACAACAGGCTGTAGCCAAACCGTGATCCGGCCTCGATGGCGGTGGCCCAGTTGCCCGGGTCCATGTAACCGATGGACACCAGCAAGCCGGGACCGGCAAAGCGTAGAACCCGCTTGAAGAATGACGCGCCGGGGTCCACGGCGACGGAACCCGCCACTTCCGGCGGGCAAAACGGCGCTGTGCCGATTTTGGGCAAACTGAATTTCACACGATGATCCATCAACAGGTGGGAAGGCGCAGGGTTGCCGGTAGATCATCGCAAACTTTATGGGGCGATGCCCAGCAACTGCTGGCGCAGTTCGGGTTGCCGGGCGCGCGGATCGAGCCAGATGGCGAAAAACGCTTGAGCCAATTGCAGAAAACTGGTGATATTTTTGTATACAAAATCACAGAATATATAGCGCAATCTCATCACTGCAATGTTACCGTTGCTACCTCACACCGATGGAGATGTGCGCGTGTTGATCCTCAAACTGCTGGTGATTCCGGGTTTCCTGCTGCTGATATCCCTGGCCGGAAAACGCTGGGGACCCAGCGTGGCGGGTTGGTTGTCCGGGTTGCCGGTGGTGGTCGGGCCGATCCTGTTTTTCCTCGCCATTGAACAAGGCGAGGCATTCGCCGCCCAATCGGCCATGGCAGCCCTGTCGGCCATGTTCGCCATGATTGCCTTTTGCGTGACCTACGCGCAGGTCTGCCAACGCACGGGATGGCCGCTGGCATTGACGGTTTCATTAATAGTCTGGGCTGTGATTGCCGTGGTGTTGTCACTGATGACGCCGTCGCTGCTGTTATCAGTGCTCGCCGCCACGACCGCTCTTTTGGCCGCGCCTTACCTGTTTCCTGCCGTGCAGCCGGTCCTTGCCGGCCCGGCACCGAAGTCCGACAAATTGCTGTTGCGCATGGTCGCCGGCGCCCTGCTGACCCTTGCTGTTACCTGGTTGGCCAGCACCGTCGGCGACCGCTGGAGCGGCCTGCTCGCAGTCTTCCCGGTGCTGGGCAGTGTGATGGCGGTGTTCTCCCAACAAACCCGCGGCCCGGCATTTACCGCCGTGCTGCTGCGGGCGACGACCACCGGCATGTATTCGTTTTCGGCGTTCTGCCTGGTGGTGACATTGACCTTGCCCAGCATGGGCATGATCGGCTTCGGCCTCGGTGTCGCCGTCTCGGTGGCCATGCTCGGGGTCACCCGGCGCCTGCTGGCAAAACCGGTGCACAGCGCCACTCCTTCAACAATTTCAAACGAGTAGAGCAACGGCCCCGTACGTCAATCGAACGGGCTCGCCCATCATCGGCCTCAGTTCAAACCACGCGACCGTCCGTTACCCCGCACTGGAATGCCTCACAACCTCCATGGGATGATCGCCCCCCATCGCGCGACCATCCCCGGAGATTTCGAATGTCACTGTTGAGTAAAAAAGCCGTTGTCCTGTTGCTGGCAGCGGCTGCCAGCCTGGGGGCTTTGAGTGCGCAGGCGGCCAAGGCGCCCGCCAAAGACGCGGCGCAGACGCAGAAGGTCTCGATGCTTGGCGGCAAGTTCACTTTCACCCTGCCCAAGGGTTTCGTCGCCAATGCGCTGCCAACCAGCCCTACCGGCGCAAGCGGCACCATGTACGCCAACGAAGCCACCAAAACAGTGGTGATCGCCGCAGAAAACAACCTGCCAGAAGGCGTCAAGGTCAAGGATAACGACGGCGAATTTCTGGACGGCACGGCGGCCGATTTCGACTCGGCACAACGCAAGGCGCTACCGGATTACAACAAGCTGAGTGAGAAAAGCCTGACCCTGAAGAGCACTGGCCTGGGCCTGCGTCAGGTGGACAGCACCGCCACCCAGGGCGGCGGCCAGACCCTCAATACCACTCTGATGGCTGCGTCCGGCAGCCGCATGACCGTGGTTCAGGTCATTTCCCGCCCGGGTGACATGGCCGCCCACGAAACACTGATCAAGCAGATCGTCAGCGGCAAGTAAGTATCAGGGGTTGAGGCGCTGCAGCCAGGCGTTCAGATCCTGAACCTCTTCGGCACTGATGCTATGACCGACACCCTGGTAGGCGTGAAACTCGGGCTCGAGTGAAATGCTCTGCAACAGGCTGTTGGCTTCGGTGCCGTCGCTATAAGGCAGGCTTTTGTCCGCCGTGCCATGACCGATGAAAATCGCCAGCGACTGACGCTTTTCATCCGGTATCAATTCAGACCGGAGCACCGGCAGAATCCGCCCGCTCAACGCGGCAATCCCGCCCACGGTATCGGGATGGCGCAGGGCCACCTCATAAGACATGATCGCGCCCTGGCTGAACCCCACCAGGAACACCTTCTCCGGTTGTGTGTGATATTTCTCTGTCGCCTTGCTGACGAAATCCAGCAACACCTGGCCGCTGGACTTCAGATCATCAGTCTCGCCGTTGTAGGCACCCTCACCTTTCTTGCGAAACCACTGATAGCTGCCTTCCTGCATCACCCTCGGCGCCCGCACCGACAGGTAGGTGTATTGCTTGGGCAATTCATCCTTGATGCCAAACAGATCCTGCTCGTTACTGCCGTAACCGTGGAGGAAAATCACCAGGGGTTGATCGCGGGATTCGGGGGTGGCCTGCGCCAGGTATTTGAGCGGCAGATCGGTTTGCAGCGGGGTTTGAGCGTGAACAGCGGCGGATGCCAGCAGCGTGAGCAGAGCGAGAATCTTCAACATAAGCCTTCCTTCACAGTGCGCAGGATTCGAGGAAGAGCCTAACACTGTGAAGCAGGCCGAAGCATCCCGGGTGTGGCGATGAGGCCTTTTGTGGCCCCCACGAACATCCTGCTCAATCGTTGATCAGCTTGCCCGCCCGAATCGGCTCCCGCCCCGCCACTTTCGCCTGCCACGTCCCCGGTTGCGTATAACGCCCGCGATCAATGGCAAACAACACACCACGGGTGCCTGCGCGCACGGTGGTGACTTTATCGTTCAACGGGTCAACCACTTCAAACAGTGCATCACCCTTCTCCACCCATTCTCCGGCCTCGCGCAGGAAACTGACCACCCCGTGATGCGGTGCGAACAGGTACTCGGTGCCTTCAAACGGCATGCCTTCACAGCACTCGCCCGGCGCCGCCGGCCATTGACCCTGGATGAAGCCTTGTTCGGCGAGAAAGCCCAGAATCGCCTCACAATTGGCTTGCGCCTGCTCAACCCGAGTGTCGCCCATGCTGCCCAGCTCCAGGGTGGTCGCCAGGTTTGCCGGTGGAATCGCCGCCTCAGGGAACGCTCGGGCCAGGCGCAACCATGGCGAAGAACAAGACTCGTCGAATGAACTGCCGCCGGAGTCCTCGCACAGCAACGCTACGCCCGCCTTCAAACGTGCGGCCAGGGATTGCCACTGCGGCCAGTGTTGGGGCAGCGCATACACATGAATGGCCGCCTCGAAATCGCAATGCAGATCGAGGGTGATGTCAGCATCGCAGGCATGGCGCAGCAACAGACGATGCAGGGCTTCGAGCTGTGAAGCCGGCGCCGGCAAACCATCGAGCACCTGGCCCATGGTCTGGCGGATCAGTGCGATGTTCGCCTCGGCATCACTGCCCAGGCGATCACCGATCAGCTGCGCCACCGGTGCACTGAGTTCGACGAACGAACGGTTGAAATTCTTGCCGCTGCCCAGTTCGAAGCGGCCCATGTGACTGCCTTGCAAGTGCTGATCGAGCCCAATGGGGTTGGCCACCGGCACCAGTTCGATCACGCCTTGCAGTTGGCCCTGGCGCTCAAGTTCAGCCAGGCGCTTTTTCAGTTCCCAGGCCGTGCGCATGCCCGGCAGTTCGTCTGCGTGCAGGCTGGCCTGGATGTAGACCTTACGAGCCCCCACGCCATAACGAAACACACTGAGGGTGCGCTCGGTACCGAGGTGGCTCCAGGGCAGTGAGTGGTCGATGCGTTGCATGGCAGGACTCCAGAATTAAAGCCATTGAGATCACTGTGGGAGCAAGCTGGCTCCCACAGGTTTCTCGTTTCACGAAAAAGAGCGCGTAAAAAAGTGGCCACCGCGTCAACGGGGCCGCTTTTCTCTACGGCGTATTAATGGCCGTAAACGTCAAAGTCGAAGTACTTGTCTTGCACTTGCTTGTACTTGCCATTGGCGCGGATTTCAGTGATGGCGGTGTTGAATTTGTCCGCCAGCTCTTTATCACCCTTGCGCACC
The DNA here is from genome assembly GCF_028656895.1 of Pseudomonas sp. TNT2022 ID1044. NCBI lineage: Bacteria > Pseudomonadati > Pseudomonadota > Gammaproteobacteria > Pseudomonadales > Pseudomonadaceae > Pseudomonas > Pseudomonas sp. TNT2022 ID1044. The sequence continues at coordinate 18,563 of NZ_JAMDHB010000018.1, forward strand.
GCAATACCGGCGCCGCCACCAAAGTACTTGGCGTCTTCATAGGTCGGGCCGACGAAGGCAAAACCTTTACCGGCGTCGGTCTTCAGGAAACCGTCGTCCAGGTTGACCGAGTCGGCCAGCAGCGCGTCAACACGGCCGGAGACCATGTCCAGGTTGGCTTCCTGCTGGGAACCGTAACGCACCAGCTCAATACCGGCCGGCACCAGCACTTCGGTGGCGAAGCGGTCGTGGGTACTGGCGCGCAGTACACCCACCTTCTTGCCTTTGAGTTCGGTCAGCGGATCCTTGATGTCGGTGCCTGCCTTCATCACGAAGCGCGCTGGCGTGTGGTAGTACTTGATGGTGAAATCGACGTTCTTCTTGCGATCGTCAGTGATGGTCATGGACGACAGGATCGCGTCGATTTTCTTGACCTTCAGCGCCGGGATCAGGCCGTCGAACTCTTGCTCGACCCAGGTGCACTTCACTTTCATCTGCTCGCACAGCGCGTCGCCGATGTCGACGTCGAAGCCAGTCAGCTTGCCGTCAGGGGTTTTCATCGAGAATGGCGGGTAACCGGCTTCGATACCGATGCGGATCGGCTTGGCGTCTTCGGCCACGGCGGTCAGGGACAACATCGACAGTGCCAGGGCACCGAACATCACTAGCTTCTTCATTTATAACTCCTGTGTGCGGAGGCTTTTATTGGCAGCTTCGAATGGCAACTTTCGGTCTCAGCGTGTGGCTGACAAGGACCGAAGTGGCCGGCAGTCTATGGTGGCTTCAGCCACGTCAATTATTTCGAAGCGACAAATAAATACAGAAAAAGGCCAGGATGTTGCGGTGAGGCTGGATGGCTATTTAAAAGATCAACACTCGCAACCGATTACGTCGCTCACCGGGCGCGCCGTCGTCACATTCAACGCGAAACCTTCATCCAGCCAGCCACTCACGCCGCCGATCATCTCCTTGACCGGGTAACCCAGCGCCGCCAGTTTCACTGCCGCCTTGTTCGCGCCGTTGCAGTGCGGGCCGGCACAATAGACCACGAACAGGCTGGTTTTTGGGTAAGTCGCCAGGCGCCCGGCGTTGAGCAGTCGCCCCGGAATGTTGATCGCCCCCGGCACATGCCCCCGCTCGAACGCCAGCGGGCCGCGCACATCGACCAGAACAAAATCCACCACGCCAGCCGCCTGGCTGCCATGAACGTCGGAACAATCGGTTTCAAAGGTCAGACGATTGCTGAAGTGCATCAGGGCAATCGCCGAGGGGGCTGCAGGAATTTCACGGACCAGGCTGGTCATGGGTTGTGCTCCAGAGTTTTGGGGGGTGAACAGACTTTATCTGCCTGTCACTTGCGGCTAAAGTGGCGCACAAGACACTCACCGGGAACTTTCCGCCAAATGCAACCCACCCCTGGATTGGTCGCGATTCTGGCCTACGACGGCCTCTGCACCTTCGAGTTCGGCATCGCCGTGGAGATCTTCGGCCTCGCGCGGCCGGAGTTCGATTTCCCTTGGTACAGCCATCAGATCGCAGCCGTCGATCAAGGCCCCATGCGCGCCATGGGCGGTATTCAAGTGCTGGCCGATGGCGGCCTGGAATTGCTGGAGCAGGCGCGGACCATCATCATTCCCGGCTGGCGTGACCGCAACGCCGCCGTGCCCGACGCACTACTCGCCGCCCTGCGCCAGGCCCACGCCCGGGGCGCACGTTTGTTGTCGATCTGTTCGGGCGTCTTCGTGCTGGCTGCCACCGGTTTGCTCGACGGGCGTAGCGCCACCACCCACTGGCGCTATACCCGCGAACTGGCGGAACGTTTCCCTGATATTCTGGTGGACCCGGACGTGCTGTATGTCGACTCGGGCCAGTTGATTACCTCTGCCGGCAGTGCAGCCGGCATCGATGCTTGCCTGCATCTGGTGGCGCGGGATTTCGGCACGCAGGTGGCCAACTCGGTGGCGCGGCGTCTGGTGATGTCACCGCAACGCAGCGGTGGCCAGGCGCAGTTCATTCCGACACCGGTCAGCCCGACCCCACGCAGCGATCTTTCCCGCGTCATGCAGTGGGCGCGCGAGCGTCTGCATGAACCTCTGGAAGTGCGCGACCTGGCCAGCGAAGCGGCCATGAGTGAACGCACATTTTTGCGGCGCTTCAGCGAGGCCAGCGGGCAGTCGCCGAAAACGTGGCTGCAACATGAACGGTTGGGGCGTGCGCGTGAGTTGCTGGAAAGCACCGACCACACTACCGAGCAGATTGCCCTGCGCTGTGGTTATCGGTCGGTGGAAAGTTTTCGGGTGGCGTTCCGCAGTGTCGTCGGAGTGCCGCCGTCGGTGTATCGGGAGCGGTTTGGCCGGCAGACAAAGGCCATTTCCTGAGGTCGCCCAAAACCGCCTCGGTTCACTCGTCCGAACCCTCCCCCTCAGGCGTCACTCTGTTCTGCGTCAGATAACGATCCAGCGTCTCATTCTGCACAGGCTGCGAGTTATCCCCGGCAACCTGCCACAAACGCCGCTCGATACCCTGCGCCAGCAAATGCCCCACCGCCGATTCGATCGCCGACAGCACACACAGTTGCGCCGGTTCGTTGGTGGTATAGCCGACCTCGGCCTCGAGCAGTTTCTTGAACTCGATGAACTTGAACACGCCGGCACTGCGGCCCACGGAGTAGATGGTCTTGCTGGTCATCACGTTGGCCAGTATCTGCCCGCTGCGTACGTCCACCGCCCGCAGGTTCACGGTCACCTGATCCACCCGATACTCGCGGGAAATGTCGATGCCCAGGTAGCGCGCGCCTTCCCCGCCGCTCTTGACGTTGGTGTCGTAGGCGATGATCCCGCCTTCGAGCATCATGTTCGCCGCTTGCAGCGGTGGCAGTTCAGCCTGGATGTTCACGGGTGTGTTCGGCTTTTTCTGCGACGCGCGGATGATCTTGCGTTCGGTCAGCAGGTTCTGCAGCCCTTCCCGTTCCAGCACCACGAACCAGCCGCTGGCCTGCATGGCGTCCATCAGCATGCTCGCCGCGCCCTGGGTGACGCTGGTGGAAAACGAGCTGGCAGGGGTCGGCTTGTATTGTCCGGTCTGGTCACGGAAACCATACACCACCGCCATCAGCCGGCCCTTGGGCCGCGGCATGTTGATCAAGTCGTAATAGGTCGACGCCCGGGGTGTCAGGGTCGGCGTTTCGGTGTCCTGCTCGGCGCCGACCGGCTCGCGCAGGCTGCAGCCTTGAAGTGCTGCCAACAGCATCCCTAGCAAAATTATCTTTTTCATATCCGTCGCTCCCCATCAGCCCAAATGCCCGTCAAGGGGCCAGGCCATTAACCTTGATTTCAGACACTTCACCGGTCGCTCGGTCGGTCACTTCAATCGTCAGTTGCCCCGAGTCGTCGAGGACGTTGACGATGAAAGCGTCCGTGGACAGGCTTCCGGTATTGCCGGTGGAGATGTTGTCCAGCAGTTGCCCCAGCAATCGCGATTGCAACTGGCTGCTGAAGCGTTCCAGGGCCGAAGTGCCGGTCAGGGCGGCGCGGTCCTTCAAGTCAGGGTCGTCATAGTCGTTCTGCGCCTGGGCGTTGTTGAGCAGCCAGGTGCCATTCAACGGGTTGCCGCCAAACGATGGATTGATCGGCGTGTAGACCAGCTCCGTGGCCTGGACCAGACCATGACTGCCGAGGCCGAGCAAGCACAAACCGGTGCGCTGCAAGAACGTTTTCGTTTTCATAGTTCGTCCCTCTCAAGGTCCGTTGTGTCCTGCAACAAGGCTTCCAGCTTGCGCTGGACAATCTGCCCGCGTACCCAGTCGGCGGCGTCATAGGCCTCGTCCTTGAGCTCCACGGTGTTCGGCGGCAGGAAGCGCCGATAGACCAAACGCTGTTGAAATTCCACGGTCACCAGGCTGCCCCAGCGAGCCGATGGTCGTTCGCGAACCACCAGGTTGAAATCCATCGGGCTGGTGGCGCGCAGGCGTTCACTGAACGAGTAATAAAAGTCGTGGCCGATGTGCGAGATCGTGTCGTCGATGATGAAACCGAGCATCTCGTCCTCTTCGCTGGCCGAAGCCGCAGAGGTGCACAGCACCAGGATGAACGCCAGGCAGAATCTGTTCATGGCTGCGCCGCCTGTGGCTGTTGCGACAAGCCTTTGGCCGGGCCGGAAGCGCCGTCGATAAAGGCTTTCTCGGCCACGAACTGCCAGTCCTTGTAACTGGCCATGCCGTTGAAATCCGACCATTGCGCGGGAAAATCCGCCTGCTTGAGCGGCTTGTCCGTGGACGGGCTGCTGATGCCGGTGATGCGTCCGTCGAAGCCGCGCATCAGGAACCATTCGCCGCCGCCAATCGGGTCGGGATACAGCTGGCGGATGTGGTGTTTGGCACCGGGAAAACGCTCGTCCTGCAACAGGTCGGCGAGTTCTTTCGGGTACTGCGCCAGGCCTGGCGAGCTGCGGTAATAGCTGCGCAGCGCCTGGGCGTACTGGGTACCGACCCACAGCAACTGGCGCTCGCGGTCACGGCGTGAAGCGGTGGACCACAACTCGCCGGCACTGGCCAGGCCCATGCCCATCACCATGATCAGGAACAGCACACCCAGGTAGGTGAAGCCGTCTTCTGACGCCGGCTTACCACTCGGAATAAAGGCTGCCATCACGCGCCCTCCCTGTGGAACCGCTCTTGATATCGGCGACGCCGCCGGCCACGCCGTCAGGCGGTGCAACCATGACCCAGGCATCTTTGCGCTCGGCAATCGGGTCCATCGGTGAATTGCGCAGGTAACGCTGCTCGACCAGTTGATCGATGGAATCGGGATAACGCCCGGTGTCGCCGTAGTACTGATCCAGTGCCTCACGCATGGCCGACAGGCTCTGGCGCAAGGTGGTCTCTTTCGAGGCCTCCAGGCTGTTGAAATAACGGGGCAAGGCGATGGTCATCAGCGTCGCGATGATTGCCATGACCACCATCAGTTCGAGCAGGGTAAAACCCTTTTGCCGGCGCATATGCTCACCACTCCCGGTACGCGATGCCGTTGAGACCCTTGCCCCGGGCCTTGGAATAAACGTCGAAGACGTCTTCACCTTCACGCGGGTTTTCAGCCGTGCTGTCGTAGGAGCGCACGCCCCAGCCGCCTTCGTCGTCACGCTTGACCGGCGCCAGCGGGTCGTGGGGCACGCGCCGCAGGAAATAGAACTTGGCCCCCTTGGCGCTGCGCACGTCCCGTACGCCTTCGACCAGTACTTGCAGGTTTGGCGGGTAGCCGCTGCTGTTCAGCGATTTCTCGATGTAACCGGCGTCGAATGCACGCTTGTAGGCATCGATGGCATCGCGGATCTGGTACAGCGAAGTACGCAGTTCCTGCTCTTTGCCCCGGCGCACCACGGTCTCGGTCAGCGGCGCGGCCATGCCGGCCAGCAGGCCGATCAGGGACAGCGTCACCACGACTTCGATCAAGGTAAAACCGCGTTGCGAGGCGTTCATGATCAAGGCTTCCCGACGGTGACTTGCGTGGTGACGTTGGACGCCACCGGCCGATCGATACGCTCAGGCTGGATCGCGGCTTCCATCCGACGGTCGGGTGCCTGGATGTGCATGCTGGTTTCGGTGCCGGTAGCGAATTCCATGTCCGACGGGCTCTGGTAAGGCAGGTTGCGCACGATCCGCGGGGTGATCGAGAGCACCAGTTCGGATTTGCTGACGTCGTCCTTATTGCTGCCGAACAACCGGCCCAGGCCAGGAATGTCACCCAGGCCAGGTATCTTGTTGCCGGTGCTGCCATGGTCGTTGCGCATCAGGCCGGCGAGGATCTGGGTTTCGCCGTCGTGCAGACGCAGTGTGGTCTGCGCGTTACGGGTATCGACCTGGACCGGAATCGTGCCCTGGCGGGTCGGTTCCAGTGGGGTGGCGTTACTCACCTCCAGCGCGACCTTGATCGCCACTTCGTTGTTCAGGTGCACGGTCGGCTGCACTTCCAGTTTCAAACCGACGTCGAGATAAGTCACGCTTTCGGTGATCACCGGCCCCTGGGTCGAAGGCACCGAAGTGGCGCTGATGATCGGTACGCGCTGACCGATGTGGATACGCGCCTGCTCACGGTTGCTGACGCGGATGACCGGGCTGGCCAGAGTGTTGATGTCCTTGTCCTGGGCATTGATCTTGGCTTGTGGCGAGGGCGAGATGGTGATGCGACTGGAGTTGATGCCCTTGAGTTGATCAAGAATGGTCACCGCCGAGCCGTCGCTGTTGACCACACCGAAGGTGTTCGGCCATTGCAGGCCAAGGTCGAGAATCCGCTGGGTGGCGACTTCCATCACTTCCACTTCCAGCACCACTTCCGGGTTGGACTGATCCTGCGATTGCAGGAGTTTCTCGGCCATGCGGATCGCGTCACCGGTGTCACGCATGGTCAGGGTGTTGAGGCGTTCATCGACGAACACGTCGCGGGTCTTGAGCATGGTCTTGATCATGTTCAGTGCGGTGTTGGCATCGATGCTGGTCAGGTAGAAGGTGCGCATCACCAGCTCTTGATAATCCTTGAGCTTCTGCGGCGAGTCCGGGTAGATCAGCAAGGTGTTTTCGTTGACCACTTTCTGATGCAGCTGGTTCTGTTGCAGCAGCAGCTCCACCGCGTCTTCGATGCGCACGTCACGCACGAATATCGTGGCTTTCATGTCCGGGCGCAGGTCTTTGTCGAAGATGAAATTCAAACCGGCCACCTGGGACAGCACTTCGAAAATGGTTTTCAGGTTGGCGTCGCGAAATTCCAGGGTCACCGGTTTGTCGAGGCGGGTACGCAGTTGCGGGTAAGGCACCACGTTGCGGCTTTGCACCAGTCGAATATTGCCTTGCAGTTCCAGCGCGCCCTCGTTGTTCGGGTCCAGTTCGAGGATCTGCCGCACCTGGCGCTCGGCCCCGTAGATGTCGCCCCGACGCAGGTCACCACGGGCCAGTTCGAGTTTTTCATCGAGGCTGCGCATGTGTTCCAGCTGACGCATGGCGTCCTGGGCGCGACGGTTGTTCGGTTCGATGGTCAGCACCCGGCCGTAGCCCATGCGCGCCGAAGCAAAATCACGTTGCGTGCGGTCCATGTCGGCCTGGGTCAGCAGCGCGGTGATCGCGCGGGCACGGGCACTGTTGAGCGCGATGTGCAGTTCGGTGTCGCGAGGGTTTTCGCGCAATCCTTCCTCGATCCGGGCCAGGCCGGCTTCATACTGACCCTGTTCGATCAGGTCAGAAGCCTCTTCCTTGGCAACCTGCGCCGAGCTGCACGCGGCCAGCCCTGCACAGAGGCAAAGGCTCATCAGCAAACGGGATTTGTTCATTGCGCGCTCCCCACAGACAAGGTCTGGGACAAATGCAGAGGCAAATAGACCAGGCTCAGTTCCAGATCGGAAATCCCCTCGATCTTCCATGTTTCGTCGATCACATCCCCCTTGCGCACGACGTAGATTTTCTCGCCGCTCTGCAAAAACACTTGCAGGTCAGTGCGATCATCGATCCGGCCAATGAACTGGAAAGGCATCGGCGGTGCAGTGGGGGCCTGCACGACCGGAGCAACGTAGACGGGTTGTTCGGTGACGCTGGCGAGCTTTGGCGCCGACTTCCAGCTACGGGCGGCAAACAGGTCGCCGGCCGGGCTCAAGTCCCTGATCGGCGCGGGCGCAGCGGAGGCTTTCGCCACTTGCCGCGCCTTGCCCTCAGCAGGCGTGGCGACGGCAGCCACCCCGACATCAGTGTCGTCGGCCTGCTTGAAATACTCGGGCAACCCGGTCAGCGCCGCTGCGACACCGAGGAACGCCACCCAACCCACAACGCGTTTGCTGTTCATCATGACCTCGACAGGTAAAGGGTCATGCGGATCCGGCCGTTCAGGTCGGTGTCGGCGATTTTTTTGCGCTGCAACTCCAGGTCCTCGACCACCACCGCCGGCAACTGGCGGAGCAAGGCGTGCATGAAGCGCCGCAGTTGCGGGTAGCTGCCACGCACCGGCAGCAGAATCTGATAGCGCGCCAGGTGCGTCTTCGGATCGATGCCCAGCGAGTACTCGCCACGGGACAGGGTGATGCGTTCCTGGGCAGCCAGCGCGTAGATCTTGTCGATGGCGACCGTGGCCTGCGGCTGGGTCGGCAATTTGCTGCGGAAATCATCGAGCTGACGCTGCGGCACCACCGGTGCAGCGACGCTGCCCTCCTCGACCCTGGCCAGATATTCACTGGCCTCGCGGGTTTGCTGGCTCAGTTGCTGCAGCGATTGCCAGTCCGGCAGCAAACCACCCAGGCCCCAGGTCAGCGCCACCACCAGCATGACCATCCCTGCCAGGCCGGGCACACCCAGGCTTTGCAGGTATTCGTGGACGATCAATCTAGGGATTTGCATCGCCGATCTCCCAGGTAGCCGACAGGTTGAAGCGGACCGGTTGTTCCGGCACGTTGGCGACGATTTCGTGGCTGAGCAGCGACACGTCGGTCAGCTCGTCGCTGGCTTCGAGGCGCCGGTGGAAGTCGAGCATCGCGTCCAGATCCCGCGCCTCGGCGCTGATCCGTACCTGGCCCTTGCGGGCGTCCGGGGTCAGGGTCAGCAAGGCGATGTTGTCCCGGGGCATCGATTCGAGCGTGGCGAACAGGCGCTCCCAAGGGCGGCGCAATTGCTGCGAGACCTTGCGCATCTCGGCCAGATTCTGCGCCTGCTCGCGGGTTTCGGCCGGGGTCAGGCTGACCTTGGTGCCGGTGTCGCCGGTGAGCACGCGTTGGGCGGTTTGCAGGTGACCTTGCTGTTGCTCGGCCTCCCCGCTCAGGTGTTGCTGGATCAGGATGCAACTCAGCGCCAGCACCGCGCCCCCGGCCAGCAGGCTCCAGCCCAGAGGGCTCGAGCGGCGGCGCGGCTGGAAGTCGAGCATCAGCGGGCGCATGTCAGGCCACCGCCCGAGACATGACGTACAGGCAATCGCGTACGGCAGTCCGGTCCTCTTCAAGGGTGCGCACGTGCACACCGGCCACTTCTGGAGGCGAGTCGATGCGCGCCGGGGCGTGCAGGTAAACGTTCAGTGGCCGTTCGCTGGTGGAGGCCTGCAATTGGCTTTCGCGACCGATCAGCGCGGTCAGTGCTGCATCGCTGTCGCTGCTGCCCACCGAACGCACCGCCGCCCAGCGACCTTCGCGGGCCAGCAGCAGCACGCTGCGCACCGGCTCGGCGACAACGAACAGGAAGTCGCCGGCGTCGAAGCTTTTATCGAAGTGGTTGAACGCCGCCATCAGGTAAGGCTGCACCGAGCGCAGACGCAGGCCCCGACCGCTGACCAGCGTCCGCAGGCGGTCGAGCAAGTCCTGCGGCAGTGCGGTGGCGATGCGGTCGTAGCCGGCCGGCTCGGCGGAGAGTACCAGGCTCCAGGGTTGGCTCACCGCACCGTAGAGGTCTTCGAAACACAGCTGGGCAAACCCGCGAAGTTCTTCCGGGCTGCTGATCTGCTCGCTCCAGGGCACCAGGCAAAAGCGGCTGAAGTGCCCGGAAACCACCACGGTCAATTCCGCACCGGCGCGGGTGTGTTCACACAGCAGATGATCGAGGGTTTCCAGGGCCACGGTCCAGGCCTGAAAGCCTTCGTCGATGTAGCCGACGCTGCCCAGCCACAGGGTTTCGCTGCCCCGACGCTGGCCGAGGCCGACACCACTGGCGCCGAGTACGGCGACATAATGCTCACGAGATAAAAGTGACACGATTGATCTCCTCGAGAGTGGTCCTGCCTTGTTGCACCAGTTCCAGGGCTGACTCGCGCAACAGGCGCAAACCACGTTTGCAGGCATGCGCCTTGATTTTCGAGATGGGTTGGCGCTCGACGATCATCTGCCGCAGTTCGTCGTCCAGGTGCAGCAGTTCGGCGATCGCACTGCGTCCGCGGTAACCGGTGCCGCGGCAGTGGCCGCACCCCTTGCCGTGGACGAACCGGTAGTGAGCGACCTGCTGTGGATCGAGCCCCGAGGTTTCCAGCTCTTCTTCGCTCGGGACATACGCGCTGCTGCAACTGGTGCAGACCAGGCGGATCAGGCGCTGGGCCAGGACCGCGTTGAGGGCGCTGACGAGGCTGTAGGGGTCGATTTCCATCTGGGTAAACCGGCCGATCACGTCGAACACGTTGTTGGCGTGGATGGTGGTGAACACCAGGTGACCGGTGAGTGCCGATTGCACGGCAATTTGCGCGGTGTCCGGGTCGCGGATTTCACCGACCATGATCTTGTCCGGGTCGTGACGCAGAATTGAGCGCAGGCCCCGGGCGAAGGTCAGGCCTTTCTTTTCGTTGACCGGAATTTGCAGCACGCCCGGCAGTTGATACTCGACCGGGTCTTCGATGGTGATGATCTTGTCCACGCCGTGGTTGATCTCGGTGATCATCGCGTACAGCGTGGTGGTCTTGCCGCTGCCGGTGGGGCCGGTCACCAGCACCATGCCGTAGGGTTCGGCCGCCAGTCGGCGCAGTTGGCGCAGGGTTTCTTCTTCGAAGCCCAGGGCCTGCAGCTGCACGCCGCAGACCTTGTCGGCCAGGTCCTGTTTATCGAGCACCCGCAGCACCGCGTCTTCACCGAAAATGCTCGGCATGATCGATACCCGGAAGTCGATCTGCCGACCACTGATGCCGATCTTGAAGCGACCGTCCTGGGGCACGCGCTTCTCGCCGATGTCCAGCTCGGCCATGACTTTGACCCGGGAGATCACCTGTTCGGCAAACTCATTGCCCTGGATTTTGCTGATGTTGTTCAACACGCCATCGATGCGGTACTTGATCACCAGACCGCTGCCGGTGGTGCCCAGGTGGATATCGCTGGCGTGCATTTTCAGCGCGTCATAGAGGGTCGAGTTGACCAGCTTGACCACCACGCTGGAATCTTCGCTGATGCTGGTCAGGGACAGACTTTGCAGGTTATCGATCTCGGCGCCGGTGTCGCTCTGAGCGTTGAGCGATTCCACCGCGTGGAAGCTCTCTTCGTGGCGCGCCAGGTAGGCTTTCAGGTCGTCGGCATGCACCAGGTACAACGCCGCGCCGTGCAGGCAGTCGTCGATCCAGGCCAGGCGTGCGGTGTCGAAGGGGTCGGCAAACACGCCGATGACCGCGTCGTCTTGACGCAGCAGGGTGAATTCGCGCTTGAGGCATTGGGCCAGAGTGACCCGGTCGAAAACAGGGGTGGATTGAAACAGGCTGTCGGTGTCGAGTACCGGATAGTGCAACGTGGCGCCAAGGCATTGGATGAACGGCATCGGGGCCAGTTCACTCAGTTCTGCAAGAGTCTCCAGCATGCGTTCGCCGGAAGTGGCGGCCAGTGCCCGCGCCTGGGCCAATTGCTCACTGGTAAACCGGGTCGGTACACAATCCAGCGGCGCAGCATCGACGACAATTGATAGACGGTCCATGGCTTGCTCTCCAACGCCCGGGGCTTTGAGCCCTGTCGGCGCGGCGAGCCATTTCGGTGGAGGCCGGAACGTCTTGTCGCGCCACTACTCCCCGGTGAGCAATTGTTCGTCGTCTGGCGCTGTCGAGACCGTGGAACTTCGTCGGCGATCTGCAAGCACCCAACTACCGTCGTACAACTGCAGCGGGAAACTTTCGGTCCTGCTCTGGCGTCGTTCGACGAATCCTTCGGAAATGCTCGCACCTGTTCTGGGTTCGCGCTTCCTGCCTAGAAGGTCCAGCACTGCCCGGGCCAATTCCGCCAACGGAAACGGTTTGAACAGGATGTGGCTGACTCCCAGTTGGTGCGCCCGTTCGCAAACTTCTGCGGTGGGGTGCCCGGTGATCAGCACAAAATGACAGTTCCTGTTCTGGCGGACGGCATCAAGCACCTCAAAGCCTTCCATATCGGGCAAGCGGTAATCGAACACCATCACATCGGGTGCGAAATCGTTAGCTTCAGCGATTCCTTGTGCACCGTCGTGAGCAATCCGGACGTCCAACTCTTGCGCCTGCAGGTAACCCTGGAGGTTTTCTGCAAGAAGTTGTTCGTCGTCAACAACCAGTACTTTGTTTAACAAGGTGGACTCCTTGAAACCGCAGGTCCGAATACCGAGCCTGATGGAGTGCGCGCCTTGATAGGTCTAACGCACACTTCATGCCAGGCTGAGCGCCGGTAATTTTATGCATTCATGTCCTTGAATTTAAAAGCAATGCCATTACGCCCACAGGCCCCACCCCCCAAAAGCGGGGAAAAGCGAACGGATGTGCATTGATGCTTTCCCCCACTGTTGGGGAATGCTCAATCGTCGTCAACCCGTTCGATTCGATTGCTGGAACGCAGCTGTGCCAGTACTTGCAGGCGAGCCTGGACCTGTTTCTGTCGGGCAAGGTAAGCCCGAACCATCTCAAGTCCCTGCTCTTGTGTGACATCGGTTTCCTGCATTCGGTTCTGTACATAAATCAGATGCCATCCCACCGCTGTGCGCACCGGCTCACTGACCGCTCCCGGCGCCAGGGCAAAGGCCGCGGCCTCGAACTCAGGCAGCATGCGCCCCCGCGAAAAATAGCCCAGATCACCGCCCTCGCTGGCCGAAGCGTCTTCGGAACCGGCCCTGGCGACACTGGCAAAGTCTGCCCCGGCATTGATGCTCGTTCGCATTGCTTCCAAGCGTAGCCTTGCCGCCTCAACTGTGGAAGGCTGCGCTCCCTGAGGCACTTTGATCAGGATATGCCTGGCCTGAACTTGCTCGGGCCGGTTCATTTCGGCGCGATGCTCGGTAAAAAACGCCTGCACCTCTTTCTCGTCCGGTTCGCTGACTTTGGTCAGTTCGGCAAACATCTGCTGGGCCGCCAGGTCACGGCGGGTGTATTCGATGTAGGTCGCTTCATCGAAACCGGCGTCCTCCAGGCGTCGGGCGAATACCTCGGCACCACCGAAGGCCTGACGTGTCTGATCGACCTGGCTTTGCACCGCGGCATCGCTGACCACCACGCCGCGCTTGACGGACTCCTGCCAGAGCAATTCTTTGTCGATCAAGGCATCCAGGGCGGCCTTGCGCAATTGCTTGTACGCCTTGGGATTGCGGATGCTGCCCAGTGCGCGCCCCTGATCTTCCAGGTACTCGACGAAATACCGCTCCAGGCGCAACTGGGAGATTTCCTCGCCATTGACCCGTGCCACGGCCGGCCCATTGCTGCAAAACGCGGCGGGAACCCATAACGTCAACAGCACCAGCAAAGTCTTGAGTGTCATGTTCGGCCTCCGGTCAGGGCATGGCGGCGATGGGTTTGTACGGTGCAACCAGGTAAAAGCGCTGGTCCGGCAGGTCCACGGTGACAATATGCGCGCCGCTCAGGCCCAGTCGGCGACCCGGTCCGAAGCTGATCAGCGGAGTCAGGCCGGTATCGAAGTCATGCAGGCCTTCAAGGGCCGTGATCAGTTTCTCGCGGCTGGCATCGCGCCCGGCCTGCTTCATGCCTTCACTGAGCAACATCATCGAACTGACCGCGCCGACCTGCAGGACCGCGTGTTCACCACCGAGCTTTTGCCGTTCGCGCAACTGGGTCAGGGCCAGGCGTCCGGCAATTGTCCAGTCGCCGGGCACAAACGGATAAGCCAGAAACACCCGTCGTGAAAAACCGCTGGGCACTTGCAACAGGTCGCCCGCCACCTGATTCGACGCGGCAAACAGGTAGGGCACCTGCCCCGCCGTTTGCAGACGCTCGGCCAGTTGGCTGAAACCGCCGCTGCTGCCCATGTAGAACACCGAACGCGAGCCCAGGGGCAGTTCGTCCTGCGACGACGCGTAGGGTTGCAGGCGCACTTTCTGCCAGGCGTTGTCTTGCAGGTACTGCGCGAGTGTTTCCGCCGCCTGCCGCTGGCCGGGTTCGTCCGGATAGGCGATCAGCGTCGGCCCTTGCAATACCCGCAGACTGGCGGCGGCGTAATTGGCCAGGGCGATCATTTGTTCTCGCAGCCCCGGCAGCGGTTCGAAAATCTGCCGACTGAGCCGGGCCGGGCCTTGCAATGACAGCGGTCCGATCAGTGGCACACCGGCCTGCTCCAGGCGCGGCGCCAACTCGTTATCCAGCGCCGGCACCAACGGTGCGATCAGGGCGAACACCTGTTCCTGGTCGATCAGTTGGTCCAGCGCCTGCTCGGCACTGGCACGGTCCGGCCCGGGATCGAGAATGGTCAGGCGCAACTGTCGACCGTGTATCCCGCCTGTTTCGTTGATCCGCGCGACGCTGCCCCGCAGCACCGCCGCCACGGTCGCGCCCTCCTCGCTCAAGGGCCCGGTGCTGGGCAACAACGTGCCCAGATGCAGACTGTCGGGGCTCAGACCCGGATCGCGCTCATCGGCCAGGCGCTTGAGGTACGCCGTGAGGTTGCGTTGATCACTCATCGACAGCACGAACCGCGGCATCGCCGGGTCGAGCCGATTGTTGCCCGGGTCGCGCCCTTCCTGGATCGCCCGGGCCAAGGTGCCTTCGGTATACGCCGGGTAAGCGCGGCCGTTGATGTGCTGCTGGCCATAGGTGCTGGTCAGCCGCGACCAGGTCAGGTCCGGCGGTCGTACGCCACCCTCGGGTCGGCCCAGGCCATCGTTGCCGTGACAATTGGCACACGGCAGGCTGCTGGCCGGCAGCAACATGCCGGACGCCCCGACCCGGGCCATGATCGGCTCACCGCTCGCCGACACCCCTTCGCGGTACAGCCGCTTGCCCGCACTTTCGCCGGGCGTCAGCGTCAAGGCGTGGGTGGCGCAGCTGATGCCACCGAGGAGGAACAGGCCGAGGATGAGGGCGTTTTTCATGGCGCGTACTCAACGGCCGGCCACGGGCATCGTCAGCAACTGCAAGCGTTGGGCAATGGCAGCGGCCGGGGCATCAGGGCGGATTTTACTCCAGCGTTTGTTGGCCACATCGCCCACGATCAACTGGGTGGAGTGCTGCTCGGGGCTCGGGATGACCTGGCCGATACGTCCCAGAACGAGGTCCATTTGCGCTTTGTCGCCGGTAAGAAAAAGCCAGTGGGGCCCATCGACGCCCTGCTTCAAGGTGTAAGCCTTGAGTACCGCCGGTGTATCGCGCAGCGGATCACTGGTAAGGGAGATAAAGGTGATGCCGTCCGCCTTGTCGCCCAGCGCTTCACGTACTTCCTTGAGCTTTTGGGTGATCAACGGGCAGGCATCGGTGCAACTGGTGAAAATCACATTGAGCAGCACCACGCGGTTTTGCAGGGCATCGCTGTAGAAGCGCAGGGTGTTGCCGTTCTGGTCCTGCAACGGCGTGTCGGTGAACCAGGTTTTCGCATCGCGGGTGCCGCTCGCCGGTTGCGCCGCGGCTGTCGCGGTAGCGGGTGCCGGTTGCTCATGTCCCTCATGGGAAAACGCCAGAAAACTGATCAGGCAAAAGCACATGGTCAGGAATATCAAGGCGAGCGCTTTCATGGCTGATGCTCCATGGCGATGGCGGTGTGTTTGGCATGGGCGTTGCGTTCGCCGCTGAGTTTCTCGACTTCACGGCTCAATACCATCGGATCGGTGAAGCCGTAGTAGCGGGTCCAGTGGCGACTGTTGCCGTCACCCACGAGGATCAACGGCTGGTGACTCTTGAAGTCACCGCTGAACGAGCCGAGGCCCTTGAGCGTTTCGCTGACCGACTGCGGTGAGCCGGTCAGCCAGCTCCAGCCCGGCCCTTTCTGGAATGTGCGGGCGTAGTCGTTCAGGCGTTTGGCATCGTCGCGCTGAGGGTCGATGCTGATCGACACCAGCTGCACCTCGGTGCCGACCCGCGCCCCGAGCTGTTTCTGCACCTTGCCCATGATCGAAGAGACCACCGGGCACACCGTGGTGCAACTGGTGTAGATGAAGCTCATGACCACGATCTTGTTGCTGATCAGGTCTTGTTCCAGGCGTACGCTCTTGCCGTTCTGGTCCACCAGCGCCACGTCGGCGAACTTGACCTGGGCGCTCTCCGAACTGGCGCTTTTGGCCGGCATGGTGTGCCCCGCGTGTTCATCCGCCGAGTGGGCCAGGGCCTGTCCGATACCGACGGCCAACAGGCAGAGTGTCAGCAGTCCACGATGTGCAAATCGGTTCATGTCGAAGTCCTCTTCAATGAGCGGCGTCGGGCAGCACCCGGACGCTGGCAAAAGTCTGGTCGCCGAATTCCGCGCCCAGGGACGCCGCACGCACGTGCAGGTACCAGGCGCCTTTCTGGTCAAGGGTCACCGGGGCTTCATACACCCCGTTGCCGACGTCCAGTGCCGCAACGGTCTGAGGCCGGGAGGACGGTGCCAGGAAGTAACGCACCTGAACGTCCTTGACCCCGCTGCGCTCAACCTTCTGCTTGCCCTGCACGATGCGGAAACGCACCACGTACGGGCTGCCCAGGGTGGCGGTGGTTTTGTCGAGCAGGAACTCCACCTTTTCGGTGCCCATTGGCTGAGCGATCGCCGGGTTGGCCTGCACCACGGTGTTGAAGCAGTGGATGATGTTCGGCTGATTGAGCAGGAACGCCACGTCGAAGCGCCCTGCCGACGGCAACTGGATCCTCGAGCTGTACAGTCCCGGCTCGACTTCGCGCAGGCTGCGGTCGATCACCATCGCCGCCCGCGCCACTTGCCCGCGATTGGGGTAGCCGGACATCGGCGCGTTCATGCCTTCGGCGTAGAAGTACGTGGTGTTGTCGGTCGGGTTGACCACAAACACCGCGTTGTCGTCCCGCGACACCGCCAGGCTCGACGCCAGCGGCAAGTCACCGGCCAGCCGTGGCGGCTTCGGCCCGGCTTCGAAGCCCTGGGTGATCGGCTTGCGGCCTTCGCCCAGGGAGGCCATGTTGATCATCGTCACCTTGGGCGAGGCCAGGCCGCGGATGTAGGCGTAGGCTTTGGTGAAGACCACTTGATAGGGTTCGGCAGCCACTTCGAGTTCATGGATCAGCGAATCGTTGGCCGCGTCGATCACCGAGGCCTGGTTCTCCAGGGTGTTGAGCACAATGCCGAACCGGCCATCGGCGCTGAACCCCATCGGACCGAGCCCCTGCTTCACCTTGATCACCCGGCGCACCGCCTGGCTCGAGGCGTCGACCACGGTCACCGTGCCGTCCTTGCCATCGGCCACATAGGCCGCACCGGACAGCGGCGAGTACGCCACCGACAACGGGTGCGAACCAGTCTTGAGCTGTTTGCTGATGGTCAGGCTGGCGATATCGATGATGCTCAGGGTGCCGTCGTCGCGGTTGGTGACGAAGGCAAAACGGCTGTCCTTGCTGAAGGCGATCTCGTGATGGCCGCCTCCGGTGGGCAAATGCTTGAGGGTCTTGAGGCTGCCGGTATCGATCACCGTGACCCCGGATTGCCCGGCGTCCCTGGCGTTGTTGCCCACCCACAGCAGGCGCTCGTCCGGTTGCAGCACCACGCGCACCGGGTTGCTGCCGGCGGCAATCGAGTCGATCACCTTGAATTGTTCGCTGTCGATCACCGCCACTTCACCCGCGCCCGGCATCGAGACGAACACGCGCTTGTTATCGCGCGGGGTCACCCAATCCATCGGCGCTTGCTTGATGTCGATGCGCGCCATGGTGCTGGTGATGCCGCCCACCGACACCGACGGGTCAACCACCGAAATGCTCGCATCGCGGTTCATCACCAGCAGAAAGTAGCTATTGAGGTCGAGTAACGGCCGTGCACCGATGCTCGACTTGAGGAACAGCCCGACCCGGGATTTGCAACTCTTGTCACGCCCCTGGGCGAGGTCGGCGGCCACCGTTTCCGGGTCCAGCCAGGCGCCGGGCGCGACGCCCGACAACGGTTGGCCGGAGGCCTTGTCGGTGACCCGGAATTGCACGTCAGCGAACTCACCTTCGCGCAGTACGCCATCGTCGGCCAGTGGCCGTACCTGCATGGCCACCGATACGCCGTCCCGTTCAAGTGTCTGGCCGGTCCAGGTGTCGGGCAGCGCCACTTCGCTGAGCAGGGTTGGCGGTGTCGTACGCGATACTCCGAGCCAGATCAGCGCCCCTGCGACAACGAGGGCACAAGTGGCGAAAGTGATGGTCCTGTTCATAACAAACTCCCCTTCAGATCCTTGTCTGCCTCACCGCTCTCCTGAGGGAGCGGGCTTGCCCGCGATGAGGCCGGCACATCCCGTAATGAAGTGCCTGACACTCAGCCATCGCGGGCAAGCCCGCCCCCACAGGTATTGCGCGTCTTCTCTGCCCTACGGCGCCGGCGCCGGTTCCGGCTCGTTGGTCACTCGCAACAGCCCCCACAACCCGGCGGTATTACCGAAGGAAGCGTTGTCGCGGTACAGGTAGTCCCCCGCTATCGCATTGCTGCCCCCGGCGCTTGGGTGCATGAAGCTGAAGTGCGCCGCCGGCAACACGCTTTCCCGGGCGCCGATGTACATCGACATCGGGTTGAGCCCGAACCTCACCGAGCCCACGCCTGGCTTGCCCATCGGGTAACCACCCAGATCGCTCTTCTCCGACTGGAACGGGTTGACCGACCAGACGTGACCGTCGAGCTGGAAGGTCGAGCCGCGACTGCCACCGGACGGCATCAGGATGTGCGTGCGGAACGGTTGTCCCGGTTTGACGTAGAACACCGGGGTTTGCGGATCACCCCCCACCAGGGCATTGCTGTAGGCCATGTGCGCGTTTGGCACGTCGCCGAAGGTGCCGGGGCTGCCGGCGTGACCGAACGGCGCATCCGGGGCCAGGCCGAAGCGGAACCACATTGGTTCGATCTTGTAGTTGATGGCCATGCTGGCGTTGTCCTTCGGATCGTTCGGTACACCGTTGCCTTCCGCGGCAATGCCTTCCACCGGCCGGCCATTGGCCCAACGCGTATTCAAGGCACGCTGCCAGACCATCGCGAAATCGCGGTAAGTGGTCTGGCCCGACGCGGTCACCGTGGCCGAAGCGCGCTTGGCATCTTCAACCCAGGTGGAACCAATCGGCAGGACACTCATCGCACCGCCCAGGCCTTTTTGCGGTTGCTTGATCACGTCCGCCGGGGTGAAGTTCAAGCCGCCGAACTCCACCGCCGTGGCGTTGATGTTGTCGACGTTGCGCCCCAGTTGAGTGATCGGTTTGCCTTCACGCTCCAGGTGCCCGGCGTAGTACTGGTAGGTACGGGTCGGGTACGCGCCGGTGGTGCCGACGCGCGGTGGCACGGTCTGGGTCGGGTTGGCGCCGACGTTGGCACCGTCGGATTTGGTGATGTCATAGGCCAGCAGTTGTGCGTGCAGGCCGACGTGGCTCGATGGCCGCAACAGGTTGTTGTTGAACGTGGTCGAGCCCATCCCGTCGTTGCGGTCACGCTTGGCCAGGCCTTGCATGATCGCGGTCTGGGCCAGATCAGGCATGACGCTCGGCAGACGGTTTTCCAGGGTGATGTTGATGCAGTCACCCGCCGCTGCACGCAGGATCAGCGGTTCGACAGGCACACCGGGTTTCAGCTTGCCGGTGACCGGGTCGAGGTCGCCCTTGCGCACATACAGGATGGCGGTCGGGTCGTGCAGAGGGCCACTTTGCCCGCCGATGGTGAAGGTCTCGCCATCTTCAGGATCGTTGATCGTGACCTGCGGGATGCTCATCGGCCGCGAGTTCAGCACCAGGGTACCGCCCGCCGGTTTCAACGGCCCGCCAACATGCTGGCCGATACCCGCCGGGTCATCGATGGACAGGCCCAACGGATTGCCGAGGATGTCGTTGGCCAGGGCCGCGACCACTTCATAGTTGCGTTGCACGGTTGGCCGGGTGCCGATGCCGTTCGGGTTGGCGCCATAGCGTGGGCAGATGCCGTCGAACGCCACGGTGTTACGCATGCCGGTCGGTTTCGGATTGCTCGGCACGGCGAACAAGTCGCTGCGTTGCGCGGTGTAGTTGCGCATCACACCCCAGATGCCGTTCCAGTAACCCTCGATGGACGCGTCCATGGTGTACAGGTAGTCACCGGTGGTCGCCGCCGCACTGGAGATCATCGACACCGGCGCATTGAAGCCCATCTGCTCGGAGATACCGACCATCTGCGACGCGCGCCAGCCGGAGTTGGAGCTGTTGCCGAAGCCGGAACCGCTTTGCAGCCATTTCACGCCGTGCAGGGTGACGTTGTGCTCCTCTTCGTGGCCGCCGGCATGCACCCGTAGCCGCACGTTGTCACCGGTGTAGGTGCGCAGCATCGGCGTGAACGGATCGCCCGGCTCGGCGCCGCCCTTGTTGATGTGCGGCGGGAACAGCGTGGTACCGCCGGTTGGGCCGGTGGCCGCGGTGATCAGGTTCGGCGCCAGGTTCATCGCCGGGATCGCACGGTCGGTACGGCTTTGCATGGCGTACGCGAGGTCGCCGCCCAGGCCGTCGGCCTGCATGCCGCGCTTGCCGTCCGGGCCGACCTTGTTCGGGTCGTACACCCGCAGGGCCAGCGGTTCGTTGCGATAGTTGACGACGAACATGCCTGGGTCATCCACCGAGATCGCTTGCGGGCATGGCCGGCTCGGGCAGAGCGGTTTCACACCGCCGCGCAGTTCGACCACCGCTTCGAGCAACTCGCTGGTGTTGTCGCGTACCGGCGGGTTGATGGCGTAGCGGAAGCTGTCGGCCGTGGCCGGGAACGCTTGCGGGTTCGGCACGCCGTCAGGGCCGGCGCCAACGTACACACCGGCTTCATAGGCGTGCTGGAAGTCGCTGTATTCGAGGAAAAACTCGCGGAAGCTGTCGTTCTTGCCGTCGCCATCCAGGTCACCGGTAGAAACCACCGCTTGCCACGAGGTCGGTCCGCCGTCCTGCCGCGCGCCGCTGTACAGCGGCTCGCCGGTTTCGGCATGGAACCAGGTGGATCCGGCCGGCTCAGCCAGAACAGTGGCGTACAGGCCAATCTGTTGGTGCGTCGATGGGCCGAGGTGGTCGTGGGTGAAGATGGTGCCCAGGCCGCGGTCGACGCCATAGGTGTTCACCACCGGATCGACGAACCAGCGCTGCATCGCCGTACGCGCCCCCACCCAATCGGCCCGGCCATATTGACCGAAGAACGGGTGATTCTTGGCTTTCGGACAGGCCGGTGTGCCATCGCGCGGATCGGTGCCTTCGCACTGGTTGAACTCGCGAATGGCTTCGATGCGTTCTTGCACCGCACCTGGGGAAAGAACGCCGTCCTCATAGTTCCAGCCGTTGGATGAACCATCGGCGGCCACCAGATCCCACTTCGGCAGGTGAATATGCTGGCCGATCACGTCGGTCGGCGTGCGCACTTGATAGTCGTCCATCTCATAGGTGGCCGGCACCAGGTTGGTTTGCTGGTACTGCACGCAATCGAAGGTGTTCATACGCATCACCAGAGGCTCAGGCGGACGCTGCTTGGTGATCACCGGCCAGGCGTCTTCCCACAACGCCAGGATGCGCGCTTGCGGGAAGTGATAGCCGACCTTGTTGTACACCGCGTCGAACTGGATATTCGCCGCTTTGTAGACCCGTGGACGGTCGGCGGTGAAGGTCGAGGCGCCGATGAACGACATGCCGTCCAGACGCTCGCCACTCATGAACTCACCAGTGCCGGCGCTGCTGGTCAGGCGTTTTTGCCGGTCATCCATGCACGGTTCGTAGTACGGCGCACCGGCCACCGGCAAGGCGCCGTTGGTGCGGAAGTTGCGCGCCACGATCTGGTTGCCGGGCAACAGGGCGAAGCTTGGGTGGTCTTTCTTCGCGTGGAAAGCCATGGCTGCCTGTTCGACTTCGGTGCCCTCCTCAGGCAGGTAAATCGGCTTGGCCCGTGTCACTGACTTGGAGAAATCCAGCGACGTGGTGACCGTTTCGGCTTCGCCACCCTCGGACACACCGCCCAGGGCATGGCGCGGCAAACCGCCGTCCCAGCCACCGGACTGATTGGGGTCGAGGTCGGCCCACAGCGCTTTGCCACTGGCTTTCAAGGCTTGCGCGGTGGCGGCATCGAGCATGTCCAGCGGTGGAGTCGGTGGGCGTTGGCCGACCGAACTTTCCATGCCGCCGATCCAGAATGGATAGCCAGGGTTTTTCAGGGTGCCATCGGCGTTGCGGTTGGCTTCGCTACGATCGACCAGCGCCAGCGAACCAATGGCTCCGGTCACACTGCCGCCATGATGCTCGCCGTCGTCGTCGCCTTCTTCTTCATCATCGTCATCGTTGGCAGCCACCAGGGTTTCGCCGATTTTCGGCACGACCGCGACTTTGCCGGGCATGGGCGGCATGGCTTTGCCTGGCAGCGGGACCACTGCCGGGATTGGCGTGCCGGCAACAATTTCACCATCGGGCAACGCCCGTGCATCCACCGCCGGTTTGCCGCTGCGCAGGGCATACGGCTCGCTGTGGAAACCATCGGCGCCCTGTTGCGACACTTCGAGCTTGGTGCCTTCTTCAAACACATCATGCACGCGCCACATGGCCCACATGCCCTGGGCGAAGTGCGGGTAGAAGTGGCAGTGATAAATCGCGTCGCCTGCCACCCGGTTACGGTTACCCGAACCGCCGTTGGCGATTTCATAGGTGTAGCCGGCGCCCGGCCCGATGCCTTGGGCATCCACGTAGTCGGAGTTGTCGTCGTTGGGGTTGAACAGCCACTGATGGCCGTGCAAGTGGAAGATGTGGTGCTCGTAGCCGTTGTGCGTATTGCGGAATTTGACGAAGTCACCGATGTAGCTGTGGGCGACGTTCGAAGGCTCCGACGGATACAGCGCCGTGGTCGCCTTGATCCCGACCTGGTCGGCGTTCGGCGTCTGGCCGGGGGTGATGCCTTCCAGCCCGGCGTTGGCCGGTACGTCCACCAGCATCGCCACGTCGCCGACGGTGTGGGCACTGAGGAAGAACTCTTCATAGGCGCAGGACAGGCAGTCGTGCATCGGCCCCACGCCCAGGCGGTTGGCGAGCACCTCGGCGCCCATGCCACCGGCGCCATAGTTGATCATGAACGAGTCGCGGGTCGGCTCCAGCACATGGGCCATCACCGGGTCTGCAAAGTAAGCGGGGAACGCTTGGGTCACGGCGGTTTCATCCTGGAACTGCGCGGAGAAATCGCGGAACGGCTCCAGCCGGTTGGGGATCGCCGGGTTGCGTTTGCCGAGTGTTTCCAGTGGGTAAGTCGAAGCCGGGAAACTGCCGTCGGCGTTGCTGCCCATGACGATGGCATCGGCTTCGCTGGAGACGATTTCATTGCCGTCGACCATATTGATGATCGGCTTGCCAGCCTTGCCTTCACGGATCCACGGCTCGCGCTGCGGGTAGCGCGCCTGGTAATCGACTATCGGTTGACCGGCCGGTGTGCGCCCGGTAGTGGCCAGGCGCATCTCTTCTTCGGTGAGGGTGTTGCGGTAACTGCGACCGCCCTTGGGCATCACCGCCACCTGGCCGAACAGACCATTGGCGTTGTTGCCGGCCGCGCCTTCGCCACCGAAGGTCGCGCCACGGCTGCTCACCGTGAACGCGCCTTCGCGCTCGGCGTACAGGGTGTACGAGCGGCTCGCACCGGGGGCGACCAGGCTGTTGGCGTTGCGTCCGGTATAGGACGAGATGTCATCGATGCTGTTGACTGCCTGCATGCCGTTGACCTGGAAACCGACGTGGCGGTCAGCCACTTGCTCATCGGCCTTGAACTGCTGTTGGCCGCCACCGATTTCGATGCCTTCCTCCTCTTCACCCTCCTCCTCTTCGCCACCGTTGCTGTGGGAACCGGGGTTGGCCTGGTAGGCCAGCAGGTTTTGCAGGTTGACGGTCAGGCAGTCACCGGCAGCCACCCGCAGCGTCAGCGGACGCGGACGCTTGTCAGGTCGCAATGACACTTTGCCCGGCACGGCCGCGCCTCCTTGCTCCAGGGACACCTGGCGCTCATCGACCACATCGCGGCGCAGGGCGAACATCATGCCGTTGACGTTCTGCGCACCGAGGCGGTTGAACATCAACGGCTGGTCCAGCGCCACGACGTTGGCCACCAGGTTGCGTTCACAGCGCACAGCTGCTTCGGACATTTCGATACCGAGCATCGAAGCGACCAAAAGCAACCAGGGAAGGATTCGTGGAGCGTGGTAAATGCCGGTCATGATCACGGGCCTCACTGTGGGTGCTCACAGGGAATAATTCTCGACAATTCCCATTGAGCAATCTGCATGCCATAAAAAAATCGCTGGCTTTTCAATCACTTGTGTTTATCGCTTCACACGTCGGGGGAAATCCCCCACTTATTCCCCACTTTTTCGCCGGGGCCGGTATGCCCCAATGTCGGGGAACCATTGCGGTGGCCCTGATCACAGCGGGGCATCCACTGCCAGCCCCTGCAGCCGCCGGTACTGACGCAAAACGCTCGGCACGTAACGCTGGGTTTCGGCGAACGGCGGGATCACTCCGCCACGGCTGAGCACCGCTTGCGGCCCGGCGTTGTAGGCCGCCACGGCAAGGGCGATATCGTTGTCGAACAAGGTCATCAGGCGTTTGAGGTAACGGGCGCCGCCCTGGATGTTGGCCTTGGGGTCGTAGACGTCCTTGACCCCCATTTCGCGGGCCGTGTCGGGCATCAACTGCATCAGCCCGCCGGCGCCCTTTGGCGATACGGCGCTGGCGTTGTAGCTCGACTCGGCCTGGATCACCGCGTGCAACAACGCCGCCGGCAGCTGGTTGTCCGTGGCCGCCGCCGCCACCAGTTCGGCGTAGGGCCGGGTGGCGATCATTTGCGGTTGCTGGTCGAGGCTGACGACCGCCGCCTCGGCCTCGCGAATCACCCGCTCGTATTGGCGACCGGGGCGGTGGACGTTGGACAGGACAAAGTTGCCCTTGGCGTCCACGGAGACGAATACATCAGCCTGAACAGCGCCAGCCAGCAGCATCAAACCGAGCATTGCTGTGGTGAGAGTCTTCATGGTTCCTTCTCCCCTGCCCGGCCCCGAAAAATGGGGGTAATGCCCCAATGGCCGGTCGTTTATCAGCCATACGCAAGCACTGTGCCGAAAGCGCGAGAGGCCGTATTACGGGGGTTACAGAAGCAAGCCAGACCTTATGCAGACCTTTGCATGGCAATTGCATAAGCCTTGTTGCGACCCTTCTGCCGACTGTGTGAGGTCATCATGAAACAGCGTTCGCGTGTCTTGGCTCCGCGTACTCAACGCGGGTTCACCTTGCTTGAACTGTTGGTGGTGCTGGTGGTGCTCGGGCTGTTGGCCGGCATCGTCGCGCCGAAATATTTCGCTCAATTGGGACGTTCCGAAGTGAAAGTCGCCAAGGCGCAAATAGAAGGCCTGGGCAAAGCCCTCGATCTTTATCGCCTGGAGGTCGGCCATTACCCGTCGACCGAACAGGGCTTGCAGGCACTGGTCACCGCACCCAGCGACGAAACCCGCTGGACCGGCCCGTACTTGCAGAAAAAATTGCCGCAGGACCCATGGGGCCGTAACTACGCCTACCGCTATCCCGGCGAAAACGGCGAGTACGACCTGTTGTCGATGGGCAAGGATGGCCAGCCCGGCGGCGAAGGCGAAAACGCTGAAGTCACCAGTTGGCAATGACGGATATGGCGACCATGCGTTTTCACCTCAAAGCGGTTGGCAAGGCCGGTGTGGTTTCAATGACCGTTGAAGCCCCCGGCCACAGCGAAGCCCGGCGCATCGCCGAAGACCAGGGCCTGCGGGTAGTCAGCCTGCACGCCGAGCGACACTGGCGGGCATTGCGCCTCAAGCAGCGCGAAACCTTCAACCTGGTGTTGTTCAGCCAGGAACTGACCACGCTGCTCAATGCCGGCCTGCCGCTGATCGACGCGCTGGAAAGCCTGGCGGAAAAAGAATCGGCGCCACAGGCCCGTAAAACCCTGAGCGAATTGGTGCGCCTGTTGTATGAGGGCAAATCGTTCTCCCAGGCCCTGGGCCAGTTGTCGGCGGTGTTCCCTCCACTGTATGTGGCGCTGGTGCAGTCCAGCGAGAAAACCGGCGCGGTGGGTGAAGCGTTGGGCCGTTACGTCAGCTATCGCCAACGCATGGACGAGGTTCGCCAGAAGATCATCAGCGCCTCGATTTACCCGATGCTGTTGCTGGTGGTGGGCGGTGGCGTGGTGTTGTTCCTGATGGGGTATGTGGTGCCGCGCTTCAGCCTGGTGTTCGAAGGGCTGGGGTCGAGCCTGCCGTGGTTGTCGCAGATCCTGATGACCAGCGGCATGTTTCTGCACGCGCACCAGGGCGAATTCTTCGGCGCCTTCATGGCCTTCATCGTTGCGATTGCCCTGCTCCAGCGCCAGCCGTCGTTTCGCCGTGGCCTGGATCGCCTGATCGAAAAACTCCCGGCGGTGCACCAGCGCATCTTCATGTATGAACTGGCGCGTTTCTACCGTTCACTGGGCATTTTGCTGCAGGGCGGCATACCCCTCGTCACCGCCATGGGCATGGTGCGCAACCTGCTCACCGTCGCCTCGCGATCGCGTCTGGACCAGGCCTGCGAGCGTGTGCGCGAGGGCCAGTCATTGTCGGCGGCGCTGGAACTCAATCACCTGGTGACCCCGGTTTCCCTGCGTCTGCTGCGCGCCGGCGAACAGTCCGGCAACCTCGGGCAGATGATGGAGCGCAGCGCCGACTTCTACGACGAAGAAATCAGTCGCTGGATCGAATGGTTCGTGCGGCTGTTCGAACCGCTGCTCATGACCTTCATCGGTTTGTTGATCGGGGTGATCGTGATTCTGATGTACATCCCGATTTTCGAGCTGGCCTCAAGCATTCATTAACCCCTCTGGAATGGGGGCTGGCTGCCGCTCGCGGAGTTTTTCGACGGACTGACTGAATAAATCGCCGCCGTGGCGTGTTCACCTTCCGAATAGGCCAGCACGTTGCAATGTTCATCCACGTTCCAACCTGAACAAGAAGACGGAGAACGACATGCACATCAACAAGCTTTTACTTGCAGTTGCTATTGGCGCGGTTTTGTCGGCGTCTACCGTACTGATCCCGGACAGCCTGTCCGGGGTATCCAGCGCACAGGCACGAGATGGTGGTAGTGGCGGTGGTGGCGGTGGTCATGGGGGTGGCGGCAGCGGTGGCGGTGGCGGCGGTCATGGGGGTGGTGGCGGCAGCGGTGGCGGTGGCGGTGGTCATGGGGGTGGCGGCGGCAGCGGTGGCGGCGGCGGTCATGGGGGTGGCAGCGGTGGCGGTGGCGGCGGTCATGGGGGCAGCGGCGGTGGCGGTGGTCACAGCGGTGGCGGCAGCGGTGGCAGCGGCAGTGGTCATGGCGGTAACAGCGCCGGCAGCGGTCACAGCAGCGGTGACCATGGGTCATCACACTCCGGCAGCACAGCGTCGAACTCCGGACGCAGCAGCAACCATTCCGAACCGGGTGACGATCACGGCGTCCATCGTTCGGGCGACGACAATGGAGTACATCGCTCAGGTGATGACAATGGCGTACATCGCTCGGGTGACGACAATGGCGTTCATCGCTCAGGCGAAGTCGGCGACGATCGTGGCATGCACGCTTCGGGTGAACCGGGTGACGACAAACGCGTCAACTGACATGCACTGTTCCCACAATGAATGTGTGGGGTGAACTCACATCCACTTACAGCGCAAAACCCTGCAGGAGCAAGCTTGCTCGCGATAGCGGAGTGTCAGACAACAGCAATGTTGAATGCCCCGCGCAAACGCGAGCAAGTGGGTTCCTGCAAAGGGCAATGTCAATCGGGCAATGCATTCACAAGCCACCCTGCGCTGTATCCAGCCGCTCACGCAAGAACCCGATCAACGCCTGCACTGGCCGCGACGACTGGCGATGCTGCGGATACACCGCCGACAACGTCAGCGGCTCTGGTCGAAACCCATCGAGCACCGGCACCAGCCGGCCATCCTTCAAGGCCGAGCCGACGATAAACGTCGGCAAATAGGTAATGCCCATCCCGGCAATCGCCGCGTCCCTGAGCAACTCCCCGTTATTGACCCGCATCCGCCCGGTGACGTTGACGGCCAGTGGTTTGCCCTGCCCCGTGAACCGCCACTGCACCTGACGACCGTGGCCGTACGGCAGGCAGTCATGCTTGAGCAAATCTTCAGGTTTGTCCGGCGTGCCGCGCTCGGCCAGATAAGCCGGACTGGCGCAATACACACGCTCGATCGAGGCGATGCGTCTGGCAATCAGCGTCGAGTCTTCCAGCGTGCCGATGCGCAAGGCCAGGTCGTAGCCTTCACCGAGCAGGTCCACCGGGCGATCGCTCAAATCCACTTCCACGGTAACGTCACGATAACGCTGCAAAAACACCGGCAGCAGACAGCCCAGGTGCGCCAGTGCAAACGACAGCGGCGCGCTGACGCGGATGGTGCCGCGCGGCTCGGTGGTCTGCCCGGCGATGCCCTGCTCCACATGCTCGACGTCTGCGAGCAGGCGCAAGGCGGATTCGTAGTAACTCTGGCCAAGCGGCGTGACGTCCAGGCGCCGGGTCGAGCGATTAAGCAGGCGCACGCCGAGGCGTTCTTCGAGTTGCATCAGGCGGCGGCTGACGAATTGTTTGGACAGGCCCAGCTGATCAGCCGCAGCCGTGAAGCTGCCAGAATCCATCACCTGGCAAAAAATACGCATGTCTTCGAACGGGTTCATTGTCACGCCTTGGTTGACGGTCCAGCACTTTATACCAAGGAGCACGTCGAGCAGCCGACGGTTTTTTATGCGCGAGCGAGCCTGCTCGCGATAGCCGTTTCACATTCAGTACGTGTACCGGATGATCCAACGCCATCGCGAGCACGCTCGCTCCAGGTTTTGCGTTTGAAGATTACTTCGCGGTAAACGTGGTGTAGCTGTTGATCAGGTTACGGTAGTTCGGGATGCGTTCAGACAGCAGGTTGGCCAGGCCTTCCATGTCGTTGCGCCAGTCGCCTTGCAGCTCGCAAGCCACGGAGAACCAGTTCAGCAGCTGTGCACCGGCCGCCGACATACGCGCCCACGCCGCTTGTTGCACGGTGGTGTTGAAGGTGCCGGAAGCGTCGGTCACCACGAATACTTCAAAGCCTTCGGCCAGTGCCGACAGGGTCGGGAACGCCACGCACACATCGGTCACCACGCCGGCAATGATCAGTTGCTTGCGACCGGTGGCCTTCACTGCCTTGACGAAATCTTCGTTGTCCCAGGCGTTGATCTGGCCAGGGCGCGCGATGAATGGCGCGTCCGGGAATTGCGCCTTGAGTTCCGGCACGATCGGGCCGTTCGGGCCGCTGTCGAAACTGGTGGTGAGGATGGTCGGCAGGTTGAAGAACTTGGCGATATCGCCCAAGGCCAGCACGTTGTTCTTGAATTCGTTGGGCGAAAAATCCTGAACCAGCGAGATCAGGCCCGTCTGGTGATCGACCAACAACACAACGGCATCGTCTTTGTTCAGGCGTTTGTAGGGAACGTTGCTCATGAAAAAACTCCTTGGTGGATGGATGTCGCTTGCAGCGCCGGTCCGCACGACCGGCGCTGTTTTTATCTGTCAGAAGGCAAAACACGAGCAGCCGAAGGCGCCCCAGAAACCGGCGAAGTCACTGACCGGGGCATTCGACAGGCGCGCGCGGTCATGGCTGTGCGCGTGCACCGTGCAGGGTCCACTGCACTGGTGAACCTGCGCCTGCAACGGCGAATTCGGCCGCCAATGCCCGGGCACTTTCACCACCGGCGACCAATCCGGCAGCACCGGTACACTGGCCGGCCCGAGTTTTTCGAAATCACCGGCGGCGTAAACCACCTTGCCGCCCACCACGGTCAGCACGGATTCGATCCACTTGATCGCCTCTTCATCGACGCTGAAAAAGTCCGCACTCAATGCCGCGACGTCCGCCAGTTGCCCAACCTTGATCTGGCCCTTCTTGCCCTGTTCGGACGAAAACCAGGCGCTGCCGTGGGTGAACAGTTCCAGCGCGGTCAGGCGCGACAAGCCCTCGGCGTGCAACTCCAGACCGCCGACGGTGCGCCCGCTGACCATCCAGTACAGCGAGGTCCACGGGTTGTAGCTCGACACCCGCGTCGCGTCGGTGCCGGCACCGACCGGCACCCCTTCGGCGAGCATGCGCTTGATCGGCGGTGTCGCTTCAGCAGCCTTGGCGCCGTAACGCTCGACAAAATATTCGCCCTGGAACGCCATGCGGTCCTGAATCGCAATGCCGCCACCCAGCGCCCTCACCCGCTCGATGTTCTGCGGGGTGATGGTTTCGGCGTGATCGAAGAACCAGGGCAGGCCATTGAACGGAATGTCGCGGTTGACCTTCTCGAACACATCGAGCATGCGGCTGATGGATTCGTTGTACGTGGCGTGCAAACGGAACGGCCAGCGTTGTTCGACGAGGTGGCGCACCACCGGCTCCAGTTCGTCCTCCATGCTTTGCGGCAGGTCCGGGCGCGGCTCCAGGAAGTCCTCGAAATCCGCCGCCGAGAACACCAGCATTTCCCCGGCGCCGTTGTGCCGCAGGTAATCGTCGCCCTGGTGCAACTTGACGCTGCCGGTCCAGTTCTTGAAGTCGGCCAGTTCTTCCTTGGGCTTCTGGGTGAACAGGTTGTAGGCAATGCGCACGGTCAGTTGCTCATCCTTGGCCAACTGCTCGATCACCTGATAATCGTCCGGATAGTTCTGGAAACCGCCGCCGGCATCGATGGCACTGGTCAGGCCCAGGCGATTGAGCTCGCGCATGAACTGCCGCGTCGAGTTGACCTGATACTCCAGCGGCAACTTCGGCCCCTTGGCCAGGGTCGAGTAAAGAATCATCGCATTGGGTCGCGCCACCAGCATGCCGGTGGGGTTGCCGTTGGCGTCGCGAACAATTTCGCCACCCGGCGGGTTCGGCGTGTCGCGGGTGTACCCGGCTACCCGCAGTGCGGCCCGGTTGAGCAAGGCACGGTCGTACAAATGCAGGACGAACACCGGCGTGTCCGGTGCGGCCTGATTGAGTTCTTCGAGGGTCGGCATGCGCTTTTCGGCGAACTGGAATTCGTTCCAGCCACCCACCACCCGCACCCACTGCGGCGTCGGCGTACGGTCGGCTTGCTCCTTGAGCATGCGCAGCGCATCGGCCAGCGACGGCACGCCTTCCCAACGCAACTCGAGGTTGTAATTCAATCCGCCCCGGATCAAGTGCAGGTGGGAGTCGTTGAGGCCGGGAATCACGCAACGACCCTTGAGGTCGATCACCTGCGTATTCGAGCCGCGCAAGGCCATGGCTTCGGCATCGCTGCCGACCGCGACAAAGCGGCCATCGCTGATTGCCACGGCAGTAGCGAACGGGTTTTCGCGGTCAACGGTATGAAATTGGCCATTGAACAAAATCAGATCGGCGTTCATCGCGTTTCCTTTGGCAAATTAGAGGCGGACAGCCACGGCGCGAACAGACGCGTCGCCATGGGCATGAAGACGTACACCACCGACAGCACGATGGTCAGGGTGATCAGGAACGTGGCAACCACGTAATTGGCAAGGAACGCGTTGAGTTGCAGCAACGGCCCCCAGATCAGGGGCACCAGCAGTGTGTGCGGCAGGATCACCAACAGCGTGACCACTGCCTGCTTCCAGCGTGGCGCAGGCGCTTCGTTTTCGCTCTGCGGCGTAAACCAGAATTCGTTGACCGGGTTGACCTCGGTCTGGTCGCCATCAGCGAGCATCGGCACGGCTTCGTCGACCAGCGCCTGGCGTTGCGGCGAATCGAGCCAGCGCTGCATCGACTCAGTGGAGCAAAAACGCAGCACGCAGGTGTAAGTGTCGAGGCCCGCGTGCTTGCCGCGCACCACATCCACCCCCAAGTGCCCCACGCTCTGCCCCGCCACCTTGACGATATTGCGCAGCCAGGCTTCATAGGGCACTTCAAATCCGGGCTTGACCCGATGCTTGACGACCAACGTGACCACTTCGTCGAACCCGGGTACTTGCGTGCTCCGGGACTGGATTTGTGACATGACGAAAGTCTCCGGCTGAACAAGTTGGATAACGCGTCAATGGTGCCGGTGGCGGGGAGGAAAAAATTGGATGTACGTGCTCTTTTTGCAGAGCGTGCCGCTAGGGCTTGCGCAATAAATAGGTATCCATGATCCAGCCATTGGCCATTCTGGCCGCCTTGCGCACCCGTTCAATCTCCTGCGCCACGTCCTTGAGCTTGCCGCTGATCAGGATCTCATCCGGCGTCCCGAGGTAGGCTCCCCAGTAAATCTGCGTTTCCAGATCTGCCACCTGCTGATAGGCATCCTGCGCATCCAGCATGACCACCAGCGTATCGGCATCGCTCACCTGACCGGCGGCCAATCGCCGGCCCGTGGTGATTTCCACCGAACGACCGATCTGATTGAGCGTCACCTTGTGCTGCGCCGCCAGCGCCTGGACGCTGGTGATGCCGGGAATCATTTCGAACTCGAACGTACAGGCGCCTGACGCGAGAATGGCCTGCAGGATGCGCAGCGTGCTGTCGTACAGCGCCGGGTCGCCCCATACCAGGAACCCGCCGCACTGGCCGTCAGCCAACTGCTCATTGATCAAACGCTCGAATGTCCGCTGCTTGGCAACGTTCAACTCATCGACGCTCGAAGTGTAGTCCACATTGCCACGCTCGCGTTCCGGGCTCACGGCTTCGACAAAACGGTAATCGTGGTGGCTGATGTAGCGCTCACAGAGGTCGCGGCGCAGGTCGATCAGCTTGTCTTTGCTCTGGCCCTTGTCCATGAGAAAAAACACGTCAACCCGATTCAGCGCCTTGACCGCTTGCAGGGTGATGTAATCGGGATTGCCGGCACCGATGCCGATGACCAGTATTTTTTTCATCAAGACCCCCCTTCACGATCAATGCCCGGTAAACGCAAACGCCAGCAACCATTGAACCGCAGTTCGATGGCCGACAACGGCTCGACATCGATCAGGTTGTACGCCGGACTTTGCAGGACGTGGCTCAGCGCGGCGCGAATGATAAATGGATGGGTCACGGCGATGACATGTCCAGGCGTGGCTTGCAGCGTCATCAGCCACGCGGCCGTTCGTTCACAGACTTGCGCCACCGACTCGCCATCATGTGGCGCTGAATCCGGGTCGGCGATCCAGCCCGCGAGCAATTCAGGCTCAGAGGTCTGCAAGTCATTGATCCGTGCGCCGCGCCAACGCCCGAAATCGCAATCCCTCAGCGCTGCAACGACCTCAAACGTGCTGCCGAACAACTCGGCGGTTTGGCGGGTGCGCAACTCCGGCCCGCATAACAGCTTCGGTGTGCCCTTGAACTGCCTGCTGCGCGAACCCCGCGCAGATTGCCAATCCATCTCCACTGGCTCGTCCGTAGGAAAACACGCAAGTTTTTGTGCGACGGTTCGGGCGTGGCACATCAAGGTCAAACGAGTCGCCTGCACGGAGGATTTCTCTGTCGGGTGGAAGAGATGAACGGCGTCTGACCGCCAGAACTTAACCATTGTGCCGTAAGAAAGGGCATCGGGGGTGTTTCGCTTGAGCCGTGGCCTCGGACAGCCAAGGGCTTTTTTCTGTCACAGGATCAGCCATATCTGACTGCACTTTAGGCGATGGCCTACAAGGCGGATGGACTTCCCCGTAGCCGCCATGCACCGCTATAGAGCACCGTTACCGGGCGTTGAAATCGCGCACGAAAATTAGCTAGACATCGAGTGCGGCTTAAATAAATACTGCCTTCAACGGATTACTGATAGCCCACATCCAGCAGGAGCCCGGATGCCTTTGTTGAAAGACCTGATCATCGATTCCGGTCTGGGTTCCGATCCGTACGAACACAAGACGTAAACACCACGACCACCCTTTTGCATGTCTGCAGCGGGCACGGGTAGTGCGTGTGGTCATACCGGTAACGACTGAAAAAAGAGCGACGCCCTACGAGGCTACCGCCGATGAAACGCGTGGAAAACCGACAGTGATTGTCAGGCTGGGTGCCCGCCACCGAGCCCATTGAGACAGGAGTGCATCCATGCTGGTCTTGCGTCCAGTGCAGTTAACCGACCTGCCCCAGTTGCAGCGCCTTGCTCGTGAAAGCCTGGTGGGCGTGACGTCTTTACCGGACGACAGCGAGCGTTTAAGAGAAAAAATTCTCGATTCCTCTACGTCATTCGAGCAACGCGTGCAGAGTCCCGGGCCGGAGAATTACTTCTTTGTCCTGGAGGACCTGACCACCCGCTCCTTGGTGGGCTGCTCGGAGATTCTGGCCACTGCCGGGTATGACGAACCGTTCTACAGCCTGCGCAATCGCCACTTCAACAGTGCCTCGCGGGAGTTGAACATCGATCACGGTGTACCTGCGTTGTCGCTGTGCCACGACCTCAGTGGCCACACGTTGCTGCGCGGCTTCCACATCGATGCGGCATGGGTGCGAACCGCCTCTTCCGAACTGTTGTCGCGAGCGCGCCTGCTATTCATCGCCGCCCATCCCCAGCGTTTTTCCGACACCGTGATTACCGAAATCGTCGGTTACAGCAGCGATGAGGGCCATTCGCCCTTCTGGGATGCCGTGGGCAAGCATTTCTTCGACCTGCCCTACGTTGAAGCGGAACGCTTGTGTGGCCTGGAGAGCCGGTCGTTTCTCGCCGAACTGATGCCGCAATATCCGATCTACGTGCCCATGCTGCCCCAGGCGGCGCAGGACTGCATCGGCCGCGTCCACCCCGACGGCCAGGAAGCGTTCGATATCCTTGAGCGCGAGGGATTCGAAACCAATAATTACGTCGACCTCTTCGACGGCGGCCCGACGCTGTATGCCCGCACCGCCAACATTCGCTCCATCGCCCGCAGCGAAACCACCCCGGCCAGCCCCGGTGGGTCCATCGACGCCCGGGGACGTTATCTGGTCAGCAATGATTCGCTGGAGAACTTTCGCGCCATCGTCGCAGAACTGGACTACATCCCCGGGCAACCTGTCACCCTCGATGCCGCGATGTGTGCAGCGCTGAAGGTGAGCGAAGGCCGACAAGTGCGGTTGATCGCCCTGTGAGCAGTGTCAAGCGCGGTGCCCGACAACCCTCTCTGAACAAGCTCGAAGCAGGAGCGGCATCATGATTGTCCGACCGGTCCAGGTGACCGACCTGCCCGCCCTGCTCACACTGATTCGGCTCGCGGGCCGGAGCCTGACGACGTTGCCAGCGGACGAGGAACGGTTGAACTACCGTTTGCGATGGGCGAAAAGAACGTTCGCCGAACAGGTCGAACGCGCCGATGCGGACTACCTGTTCGTGCTTGAAGACGATGACCAGCAAGTGGTGGGCGTCAGTGCCGTGGCGGGCGCCGTGGGCTTGCGCGAACCCTGGTACAACTACCGGGTCGGTTTGACCGTCAGTTCATCCGAGGACCTGGGCATCCAGCGGCACATGCCGACCTTGTTCCTGAGCAATGAAATGACCGGGCAATCGGAACTCTGCACGTTGTTCCTGCGCCCCGATCAACGCCAGGGCAGTCACGGGCGTTTACTGTCTTTGAGCCGATTGTTGTTTGTGGCGGAGTTCCCGCACTTGTTCGGCGACAAACTCATCGCCGAGTTGCGCGGCAGTGCCGATGAACAGGGCTGCTCGCCCTTCTGGGACAGCGTGGGCCGACACTTTTTCAAGATGGATTTCAGCCATGCCGATCACCTGTCCGGACTGGGCAACAAGTCGTTCATCGCCGAACTGATGCCCCGCCAGCCCATTTACACCTGCCTGCTCACCGAACAGGCGCAAGCGGTGATTGGCAAACCTCACGCCAACAGCGAAGCGGCACTGAAAATCCTCAGCGCCGAGGGTTTTTCCCATAAGGGCTACATCGATATCTTCGACGCCGGCCCGGTGATCGAAGCCCCGACGTCCGGCATTCGCACCGTGCGCGACAGTCAGTTGCTGGAGTTGGCGATTGGCGCCCCGGACGACCAGGCGCCGATATGGTTGATCCACAATCGAAGGCTGGAAAACTGTCGCATCACCGCTGCCCGCGCGCGACAGGCCGGGTGCAGCCTGATGGTTGATCGGCTCACCGCCAAGCGCCTGCAGTTGCAACCCGGTGATTCTGTCCGGGCCGTGCCACTGCTCAACCAACAGCAACAGGCGGTGGCGGCGTAACCCGTCACCGGGTTCATCATGTCCCGCTTTTTACTTGAATCAAACAATGGCATACACCAAAAGGCAGCAATCACGGCAAATTCGTCATCATTCTTGACTCCCCAGCGTGATAGCCTTTTACATCTTCGGCGTTGACACTTTTGCTCAAGCCCTTCCATTTCCATTGGTGGAACTCATATGTCCAGGCTGTCTCATCAAGATTTGCGCCGCAATTTTCGTCAACTCTTCGCGTCCAACACCTGCTACCACACCGCATCGGTCTTCGATCCGATGTCGGCACGCATCGCCGCCGATCTGGGGTTTGAGGTAGGCATCCTGGGGGGGTCAGTTGCCTCGTTACAGGTGCTGGGCGCGCCCGACTTTGCCTTGATCACCCTCAGTGAGTTCGCCGAACAGGCCACCCGCATTGGTCGTGTCGCCCAGTTACCGGTCATTGCCGACGCCGACCACGGCTACGGCAACGCATTGAATGTGATGCGCACCATCGTCGAACTGGAACGCGCTGGCATCGCGGCCCTGACCATCGAAGATACCCTGCTGCCGGCGCAGTTCGGCCGTAAATCCACCGACCTGATCACGGTCGCCGAGGGCGTCGGCAAGATCCGCGCGGCGCTGGAAGCCCGCTGCGATTCGGAAATGGCAATTATCGCCCGCACCCACGCGGGGATTTTGCCGGTGCAGGAGATCATCAGCCGCACCCAGCAATACCAGCGCGCAGGTGCCGATGGCATTTGCATGGTCGGCGTGAAGGATTTCGACCATCTGGAGCAAATCGCCGAACACCTGAGCGTCCCGCTGATGCTGGTGACTTACGGCAACCCGCTGCTGCGCGACGACAAACGCCTGGCCGAACTCGGCGTGCGCGTCACCATCGACGGCCATGGCGCCTACTTCGCCGCGATCAAGGCGACCTACGACAGCCTGCGCGAACAGCGCCAGATCTTCACCCAGGCCTCGGACCTGAGCGCCACCGAACTGACCCACACCTACACGCAACCGGAGGAATACATCCGCTATGCGGAGGAGTTCATGAGCGTCAAGGAGTGATGGGTAGCCCGTCCGCCGGCGCCTGACACGGCGCCTTCGCGGGCAAACTCGCAAACGGGGTCAAACGGAATCCAGCAGTTGCTGATGCGCCCGCCCGTCACCGCAGCAGATCACCCGATTGCGCCCTGTGCTTTTGGCCTCATACAACGCCTGATCCGCATCATTGAGCCACAGCGTCGCCTCCGTGTGCCCAGGATTGAACGCCGCAAGGCCAATACTCAGGCTGACTTTCAGCGCCGGATTCTGTTCATACCCCAGCGTGGCGAAGCGATCCCGCAGGCCCTCCATGACCACAGCGGCGCTGTTCAGGGGCAGGTCCGGAAGGATCACGCAGAACTCGTCCCCCCCATAACGCCCGGCGACATCAGTGGCCCGCAGGTTCTGCTTGAGGATCTTGCTCAGTTGCCGCAACACGATGTCACCGGCGACGTGGCCGTAGGTGTCGTTGATGCTTTTGAAATGGTCGATGTCGATCAGGGCAATCGCCGCGCCCTGCTGTTGCCGTTGGCAGCGCTGGAATTCGACTTCCAACTGGTCCTTCCAGGCGCCGTGATTGAGCAGCCCGGTCAGGCTGTCGGTGCGGCTCAGGGCCAGTAACTCGCGCTTTTGTCGCCCGAGGGTATGCGCCTGGCGATAGCAGATCAAACCCAGCGCCAGCGGATAAAAACACATCAGTGGCAAGCAGGCGTAGAGCTGCAGCTGGCTGGTTTCAGACACAAGCACGGGCCTGAATATCAGCCAGCCGACGCCGATCCCGAGCACCTGCGCGGCGCTGCCCGCCAGCAGAAAACGCAAGCCGCCGATGGCGGCATTGTTCATCGCCATCATGGAAATGGTGGTGGCGCTGGGCAAAGGGTTGAAGTGCATCGCGACCACCCAAAAGCCCCCCATGAAGGCGTCTACCAGCAGGTTACGGTGTTCCGCATGATAGGGGCGCGCAGCGCGGCGCGCCCATTGGAAAGCCAGGTGCGGCCAGAGCAAGCCGTTGAATAGCATGAGGCCCCAGACCCAGGGCGCCGGATTGAGTGGGTACATCGCCACACCCACGCATAACAAACCCAGCACGAGGCCGAGGATGCGCGATGTGTAGAGCCTCCTGGCCAGTGAAAGTCCATTTCCTCCCATCTTTCCCATTGGGACCTCTGCCACACGGAACGAAACCAGATAACACCGGGCTTGCAGGTACGTTTGGAGTCTAACAGGGCAACGTTAAATAGCCATCACCGGCTGGCAGCCCGCTATGGCAGGACAGCCAGCAGGCTTCTCAGGCGCCTTCAATCTCAGATGCAATGGCCCGGCGTTTGGCTATACATGAAGAAAGGCATTGCCTGAAAACGATAAACAAGGAGACGCATGCAGACCTTTCAAGTGCTGATCATCGGCAGCGGTTTTGGTGGCCAGTGCGCCGCCGTCAATTTGCTCAAGGCCGGCATCACCGACTTTCGACTGCTGGAGCGGCGGGACTTCTTCGGTGGTACCTGGTGCCAGAACACCTACCCCGGCGCCGCGGTCGACGTGCCCTCGCCGCTGTATTCGCTGTCCTTCGCCCCCTACCGCTGGACGCAGATGTTCGCCGCGCAGGCCGAACTTCATCGTTACACCGGTTATGTGATGGAGCGATTCGGCCTGCGCGACCGGGTGGAACTGCAAGCCAATGTCGAGCGTGTCGAATGGGACGATGCCGGCAAACGCTGGGCCGTGCACACCACCAAAGGTACGTTCCACGCACAGTTCCTGATCAACGCCACAGGCCCTTTGAGCCAGCCGGTAGTCCCACACTTCGAAGGGCAGGAACGCTTTCAGGGCAAAACCTTTCACACCAATAATTGGGACCATGCCTACGATTACCGGCGAAAACGCGTGGCCATTGTCGGCAGTGGCGCCAGTGCGGCCCAGGTGATTCCGGCGATAGCCCCGGACGTCGGGCATTTGCACGTGTTCCAGCGCACGCCGCACTGGGTGTTGCCCAGGGCTGACCGCACATTCGGGCGTTTCCAGCGCTGGTTGCTTGGGCTCAAGCCGGCCTACACGCTGCTGCGCTGGATGATCTATTGGCAGTTCGAAACCCGGGTAATTGCCTTCAAATACTCGAAACCGGCGGTACGCATGGTCCAGCAACAGGCCCTGCGTTTCATCAAGCGCCAGGTTCCGGATAGCGAACTTCGGCGAAAACTGACGCCGGACTACACCATCGGCTGCAAACGGGTGATTCTGTCGAGCACGCTGTACCCGGCACTGGCGCGTAGCAACGTCACGCTGCACAGCCGCGAACAAGGCATCGGCGCAATCGATGAAACCGGCATCGTCATGCAGGACGGCCAGCACATCGACCTCGACCTGATTGTCTGGTCCACCGGTTATGACGCCACCGACGGGGTAATTTCCTACCCGGTCACCGGAAAAAACGGCACGCAACTGCGAAATGTCTGGGCCGAATTTCCCCGAGCCTACCTCGGCACCGCCCTCCCGGACTTTCCCAACCTGTTTATCGTCACCGGCCCGAACACCGGCATCGGCCATACTTCGGCGTTGTTCATCATCGAATCGCAGATGAACTACATCCTCGACTGCATTCGCACGTTAAAAGCACAAGGTTTGCGCAGCATTGAAGTTCGCCCCGAGGCAGAACGTACCTACACTGAAATGATCCATAGAGAAATGGAGCGCACGGTGTGGAAGTCGGGAGGCTGCCACAGTTGGTATCAAAGCAAGAGCGGTCATGTGATTGCCATGTTTCCGGGGTTCAGTTTCAGCTTCCACCGCTTGACCCGAACCCTGAAACCGGCCGATCACATATTGTCCTGATCCGTCAGAAGGAAGGCGCCTGATGCTTTTACTGGTTGTCGCTATCGCGGTGTTTGCCGCCTGGAGCTGGCTGAGTTACCCGGCCATCGGCTATTGGATTTACAACTTGAGCACGGCCGCCGAAGCCAAGCTGTACAAGCTGCACGAGATTGTTGTGCCCATCGCCGAAATGACCGTCTCGACCTGGCAAGGCGGCCCTTACGAAGCGTCCAGCAACGTGTTGATGCTGCATGGCTACAGTGCCGACAAAAACATCTGGTTGCGCTTTGCCCGATATTTTGTCGGCGATTATCGGGTCATCATTCCCGACATCGCCGGCCATGGCGAAACCGGCTTCAAGGCCGGTGGCGGCTATGACATCCCGCTGCAGGCCAAGCGCATGATCCAGTTGCTGGACGTCTGCGGCGTGGACAAGGTCCATGTGATCGGTAACTCGATGGGGGGTTACCTGGCGGCATGGCTGGCGGCCACGTATCCGGAGCGCATTGTCTCGGTCGCCCTGATCGATCCAGCGGGCGTCACCGAGCCGGAGCCCAGTGATCTGGAGCGGCATCTGGCCAAGGGTCACAACCCGTTCCTGATCAACTCGCGGGAAGAATTCAACTATTTCTATGCCATGACCATGGCCGATCCACCGTGGGTACCGCGCGTGGTGCTGGACGCCTTCGCTCATCGCTATGAACAGACACGGGACGAACTGGAAGAAATCTTCCGCGACTTCCGCGCCAGCCCGCCGATGGAGCCGAAACTGCCTTCGATCAAAGCCCCGGCACTGTTGCTGTGGGGACGCAAGGACCGCTTGATCGACGTCAGTAGCGTGGCGATCTGGAGCAAAGGCATTGCGGATCTGCGGGTGGAAATCTGGGAAGGCATCGGTCATATGCCGATGGTCGAGGCACCGGCCGGATCAGCTCACCTTTATCGGGAGTTTTTGGCATCGCTACGATCGGAAAGCCCGCAGGATCAACGACTGCATTAACGATGCAGTCCTTTGCAGAATGAAGTCCGTCAGAAACTTCGTTTGTCGGCGACGCCCAAGGCTGCGATCTTTTCTTCCATCCTTCTCGTCACCGCGCCAGGAATTCTGTTCATGAACCACCCGAACTTCGTCAGCCCTGACCTGATCCGCCAACGCTTCTCCAAAGCGATGTCCGACATGTACCGCGAGGAAGTGCCGCTGTACGGCGCGTTGATGGAACTGGTTGAAAAGACCAACCGCCACGTGCTCGACAGCGATCCGCAAGTGGCGCAGCAATTGAACGGCACCGGCGAAATCGAGCGACTGGACCTGGAGCGCCACGGTGCGATCCGCGTCGGCACCGCCGCGGAACTGGCCACCCTCGCCCGCCTGTTCGCAGTAATGGGCATGCAGCCGGTGGGTTATTACGACCTGACCCCGGCCGGTGTGCCGGTGCATTCCACGGCGTTTCGGGCGGTGCATGAAACGGCGCTGCAAGTCAGCCCGTTCCGCGTTTTCACTTCACTGTTGCGTCTTGAGCTGATCGAAGACCTTGAGCTGCGGGCATTCGCTCAGTCGGTGCTGGACCAGCGATCGATCTTCACTCCCGTTGCACTGAAGTTGATCGAGCGCGCCGAAACCCAGGGTGGGCTCACTGAACAAGAAGCCGAAACATTCGTCGAGCAGGCGCTGGAAACGTTCCGCTGGCACCACAGCGCGACAGTGACTGCCGAGCAGTACCAGAAACTCAGCGCTCAACATCGCCTGATTGCCGACGTGGTGGCTTTCAAAGGCCCGCACATCAATCACCTGACGCCGCGTACCCTGGATATCGACATCGTTCAGGCACAGATGCCCGCCCACGGCATCACCCCCAAAGCGGTGATCGAAGGCCCACCGCGTCGCCAGTGTCCGATCCTGCTGCGCCAAACCAGTTTCAAAGCCCTCGACGAACCGGTCGCGTTCACTGACCAGGCCCAAACACGCGGCAGCCACAGCGCCCGCTTCGGCGAAATCGAACAACGCGGAGCGGCCCTCACCCCCAAAGGCCGGGCGCTGTATGACCGCTTGCTCAACGCTGCGCGGGACGAACTCAAGGACTTCCCCAATGAAGCCAACGCCGAGCGTTACAACAGGTTGATGGCGCAACACTTCAGCGAATTTCCTGACACCTACGAGGACATGCGCCGTCAGGAACTGGCGTACTTTCGCTACTTCGTGACGGAAAAAGGCCTGGCAGCGGCCGAACTGAAAACCTTGCCACTGGAAGACCTGGTCAGTGGCGGCTATCTGCGAGTAGAACCGTTGGTGTACGAGGATTTTCTGCCGGTCAGCGCGGCGGGGATCTTTCAGTCAAACCTGGGGGACGCCGCGCAAACCCACTACGGCGTGCACTCCAATCAGCAAGCGTTCGAGAAGGCTTTGGGCCGCCCGACCATTGATGAATTGGGGCTGTATGCACAAACGCAGCGGCGCTCGATCGAGCAGTGCTTTACCGCGTTGAGCGAATAAACA
Source organism: Pseudomonas sp. TNT2022 ID1044 (assembly GCF_028656895.1). Classification (NCBI taxonomy): domain Bacteria; kingdom Pseudomonadati; phylum Pseudomonadota; class Gammaproteobacteria; order Pseudomonadales; family Pseudomonadaceae; genus Pseudomonas; species Pseudomonas sp. TNT2022 ID1044. Next base: position 60,821 of record NZ_JAMDHB010000018.1, read on the forward strand.
CAAAAGATCGCAGCCTGCGACAGCGTGTAGACGCTGTCGCAGGCTGCGACCTTTAGATTGTCTACGACTTCAATTTCGCCAACAAAGCCTCAGCCGCCGCCTGGGAGGACGCCGGATTCTGCCCGGTCAGCAACAGACCATCGGTGAGCACATAGCTCGCCCAGTCCGGCCCCTTGGAAAAAATCCCGCCCTTGGCCTTGAGCTCGTCTTCCACGAGAAACGGCACGATATCGGTCAGTTGCACGGCGTCTTCTTCACTGTTGGTGAACCCCGTCACCTTCTTGCCTTTGACCAAAGGCTGGCCGTCCGCGGTTTTGGCATGCCGAAAAACACCGGGCGCATGGCAAACGGCCGCGACCGGCTTGCCGGCGTTGTAGAACGCCTCGATCAGGGCAATCGAGTGTTTGTCTTCGGCCAGGTCCCACAGCGGGCCATGGCCGCCGGGATAGAAAACCGCATCGTAGTCACTGGCTTTTACCGAGCTGAGCACCTCCGTTGACGCCAAGGCCGACTGCGCCGCCGAATCCTTGCGAAAACGCTCGGTGGCTTCGGTTTGCGCATCCGGCTCGTCGCTTTTCGGGTCCAGCGGTGGTTGACCGCCCTTGGGCGAGGCCAGGGTCAGTTGAGCGCCGGCATCTTTAAAGGCGAAATACGGTGCCGCAAATTCTTCCAGCCAGAATCCGGTTTTCTTGCCGGTGTTACCCAATTGATCGTGGGACGTTAAAACCATCAGGATTTTCATGTCGTCACTCCGTCTCGGAACTGCGGTGGTGGCCTATAGCCGTGATGCGCCGAAAACTGCCCGCTTGGGAGGCTGCATGGGGCTTGGCGCGAGGTGGATCATTCGGTGTGTCGGGCGATTCAACAAGGTGCGCCAAAATCCGCCGCCTGTCGCGCAACTTCCTGCGCAAATATCGAGGTGATTTTGCGAGTAAACGTTCCCTGAATTGACTCGACTGGCGGCTTACGGGGCTTTGCGGGGTATGGCACGGACCTTGTTATTCGTGTGGCTCCCATCTGGCGATCTTGCCTTTCGGGAGCCTCACCCAACTCTAGCAAGGAGAGCATCCATGGCTACACCCGCGTATATGTCCGTCACTGGCGAGAAACAGGGCCTGATCACCGCTGGCGCCTTCACCGCTGAATCCGTCGGCTACAACTATCAGGAAGCGCACCAGGATGAAGTGCTGATCCAGGCGTTCAACCATGAAATGGTGATTCCACGTGATCCGCAATCAGGCCAGCCAACAGGGCAACGCATTCATAAGCCTCTGGTGATCACCAAAGTCTTCGACAAAGCCTCTCCTCTGCTGCTCGCCGCCCTGACCAGCGGCGAACGCATGACCAAGGTCGAAATCAAGTGGTATCGCACAACGTCCGGAGCCCAGGAACACTATTACACCACGACGCTTGAGGACGCCGTGATCGTCCACATCAAAGATTACATGCACAACTGCCAGGACCCGGCAAACGCGCTTTACACTCAGCTGGAAGATGTGCATTTCACTTATCGAAAAATAACCTGGACCCACGAAGTATCCGGTACTTCAGGTTCCGATGACTGGCGCGCTCCAGTCGCAGGTTAAGTTGACACGCGCACAATAAATATCGGCCAGCGTTTGCTGGTCGATTTATTGACCGGGTTAAAAATACAAGAATGACTGAAATGGAAAGTGTTCGCCCAGTGCAATGGCCTCGGCAATCCATGCACTGGTAAAGAGCCGTGACACTGGGCGAACGAGGCGCATTTTAAATCAACTCGATGAAGCTGTCCGCGAGTATAAATATGAAATTTACCGATATATATTGGCGGCCGCGAAAACTGAGTG
>NZ_JAMDHB010000019.1:0-15670 GCF_028656895.1 Pseudomonas sp. TNT2022 ID1044
GTTTTCAATCAGCGCCGACATTCAGTGACCATCCATAGTTGAGCAAGGCTGAAAAACGGCCCCGCCAAGTAGACTTGAGGCCTGAAACCCTTGCGATAACGCTCGGAAGGCTCAAGTGGTGTCGCAGCATAACTGGCCAATAACTTGGCACTTGGATGGCCCTGCGTATCGCAGTAATAAGCTGTAGCTTTAGATGCTCGGGCTGCAGCGTCGTGAGCCGACAGGCCTTCCTCCATCCAGGCCAACGCAAAGTGAGCCACAAAGGTATCGCCAGACCCAATTTTCCAGACACGCTCCGTTCTGTATGCCGGGACTCTGCTGATACTGCCCTTGTCATACACCAGGGCTCCCAGAGGGCCCATCTTGATAATGACAACCTCCGCCTGCTGCTTAATTGCGACTGTCTGTGCGAGATCCTCAGGGGACAGGGAGTGATCACCAATGAACAGACCAGCCTCATTGCGGTTCAGCACCAGAGCCAAATGATCTGCTTTGGAACCATTGGCACTGAATGATTGCGGGGCGTCCGCACTTTGCGGGTCATAGACCGCGTACTCGGCATCCACTACCGCCGTTGCTTCGATCATTCCGAATCGCAGCACCTTTTCCGCACTCACCTTTAGCTCTTCAGTGCTTCCCAGAGGACCGAGAACCGCTGGAGTGGAAAGACCATGCAAATACTCGAAAGACAGGCCAACAGGAATGGAGTGCGGATGGAATTTGAATCGCTCTAGCGCTGCCCGGCTCGCCATGTTGTATTGCTGGTCAGTGTCGACAAAACCATGCAATTCAACATCACCACCAAACCTAGCGATTGCCGTTGCCGCCCTACCCGCAGAACCATAAACCTCGTCCCATGCAGGGCGCACGCAGTGTTCGCTGTAAATTCCGCCGACGATGGTAATCATGAACGCCTCCTTGCTTCATTCAGACTGGATAAATGTGGACCCGTACCTGGCCGCTGATAATCGATACAACGCGCGCCGCGTACATGGTGCCTTCGGTCATGCATTGCCGTAGGCGCTGAAGCCTGCGATCACCAATGCCTCCAACCTCCTGGCCTTCCCATAGCGCGAGTACGACCGACTGGCCATGATGATCCCCGGGGACGATATCCAGGATGTAGTTCTCTTGCAGCTGCTCTACTACCTCATCTTTGGGGGAGGCTATTTGAGTGGTGAATGAAAGCTGGTCGCACGCAATAATGGTGTCGACTGGTCCACGAGGCCCGCCGTCTCTGCCTGACATATACAGCTCCTTTTGCAAAGTCGAGAAGAAACGCAGCAATAACACACGGGAATATCACATTGCCATACGGACCTCCTCCTGCGATGGATCCAAAAAATGAAACTAGACATTTCAATGGTTCTGAGTGTTTTCGCTCAACTGCGCTAGCTTGAGCAATTCGATGCACTTAGACACTCACACCCGCCCCAGTTAACTCATCAAACAGGGCATCAGGAAGAATTGATTAACCTGCTCAGGCATTTAAATCGGGCTTGACGAGCAAGGCTCGTGAAGATGGTCGACAGAGGACTACCTATAACTGACAGTGGCGACAGGCAGAAGTCGATCTGAAACGATCATTGAGAAGTAAGGAACTCAGGGGTGATTCAGTTTTAGACACCCCAAAAAACCCGAGGTACTCTCCAAGGGCATTTGTTCTGCCTTCCGAGTCACCCACTCATCAAGGAACACCATGGAACCTACAGCGTTACCTTCAATTCAATCTCTGCTGATCCAGCCGTACTTCAATGATCAGAAGCTGGGTGACGCTACTGGATTTGTAGTCATTGCTCCTTCTGGAAGACCTTACCTGATCACCAACTGGCATGTGGTCAGTGGTCGCGACCCTCGTACCGATAAGCTAACCGATAAAACGACCGCGGCCATCCCGAACAAACTCATCATTCACCACAATAAAATTGGCCAACGTGGGGATAAGATTGTAATAACTGAATGTCTTTATGCAGGTTCGGACGAACAACCGGATAAACCTTTCTGGATTGAACATCCGGTCCTAGGAAGAGAGGTAGACGTCGTAGCGCTGGAGCTTACACACCTTGAAGATGTGGAGTTGCTCCCCTATGACATCACAAATACACGCGCAGAATATGAGACGCCCACTATTGGCCCGGCAGATTCTGTCAGCGTAATCGGGTATCCATTTGGTATCACCGGCGGCGAATCATTTGCTGTTTGGGTAAGTGGATCCGTCGCGTCAGAACCTGCAGCCGACTACGACAAAAAACCAATGTTCCTAATTGATTGCAGAGCGAGGCCAGGGCAGTCTGGTTCCCCTGTAATAGCTTATACACCAGCTGGGGGCAGCTTTCGCAACAACGGAGCTTTAGCCATTTCAAGTGATGAAATCACTCACTTCTTAGGCATATACAGTGGCCGAGTAAATGATAAATCAGACCTAGGAATGGTTTGGAAAGCCCGCGTCATTGAAGAGATTCTTAAAGATCGGTGAGTACATTCCGATCAACCCTGCTCCAGTTGCTACCGAGCCTGGCTCTGACAAACGCTCAGTAAATAGGCTCTGCTTTGCTAAACACGTCAGAGCGTCGTTCGCTGAAATTTTTTGGGAAAGCGGTACCTTTTACCGGACTTGATCGCTCTCTACCGGTCACGGTGAGAACACGTGAAAACCTATTGGACAGAGCAGTCAGGACACAACGCCCGATTAGCACAAAGCCCCTTCCCCCCGGCGCATGCTTACTAACGGCATCAACGAAGGCTTCTACCTCGATTCATTTTGTGGCCAGCAAAAGCGATACCTCGACCACACCTACCTTGCACCAATGACGAAAAAATATTGGTGATCGCCGTAACCGGACTTGTAACGCAAGCGAATTCTCCGTTGGGCCGAAATTACAGCGTACTGGTGATTCAATTTCTGCAGCGGACATAACCGCTTGATGTCCTCAAGGGTGCCCCAGGCAACCCATGGGCCCATTCAAACGGCAGATACCGTGTGCAGGGAAACCATCCATTGCGACAAATATTTCAGCCTGCGGTGAACTCGACGAGGCCGTCGAATGAGCCCGTCAATTACGCCTGTCAGGCCCGTGCACGGACTGATCGAGCGTTCATAGCGTGAAAGTGGCAATGCTGGAGCGTCACGCTAATCCGTTGACGAACAGATCAAAAAATAAAGAGCCGCTTCGCCGTTGATGCGCTGCTTATGGCGGCACTAGAAGTGCAAAAGAAACCTTAGGGCCCTTCAAACTTCCAGTTTTGCTTAATGCGGCCGCGATGGCTGAGCGCCGAACAACACCAAAAAAACAACAAATGAGCGCTTATGCACACAAAAATACTGCCGAACGTTTTCGCCCTGACTCTCTGCTCGATGGGCGCTTACGCTGAAGAGGCAAGCCAACATGGCTTCATCGAAGACAGCCATGCAACCTTAAGCTCAAGGACGATGTACTACGGCAACGACAACCATGAAGGTGGAGCAGATCAGCGTGAGGTCGCCACCGCCCTCAAGTTCGATTACCTCTCCGGCTTTACCCAAGGAACCGTAGGTTTCGGCATCGACGTGTCATCGTTGGTAGCTGTTCACCTTGATGGAGGCAAGGGGCATCACCCTGACTCCAACACGTTCTTCCCAAGCGATTCTGACGGTTCAGCCGAACACTCTTGGGGAAGAGTCGGCGCAAACCTCAAGACACGTTTCTCAAAAACCGAATTACGGGTAGGTAATGCATTCAACCCGAGCCTGCCGATTCTCGTAGCGACTGACTCACGCTTGGTTTATCAAAACTTTGGTGGGGGAATACTCACATCCAAAGAGATCGATAGCTTGACGATCAACGTCGGCAAACTCGATCAATCCTCCGGCAGGGCAACAAGCAACCCAACCGGTCTTGCCGTTGCCGGCGGGACCAAAGCCTCCAACGACTTTCGATTTGCTGGCGGTGACTGGAAAGCGACCAAAGACTTAACCCTTCAGTACTACTACGCCAATCTGGAAAATTACTACACGCAAAACTTCGTTGGCCTGGTGCATGTATTGCCTTTGGGCAACGATCAATCCTTCAAGACTGACCTACGTTATTTTGACAGTCGTGCAGATGGAAAGAACGGTGAAGCCGGGTATCGATTCAACAACAATAACGGCTTTGCGAAGGATCCTGGCGAAGTAAACAACAAGACTTGGAGCGCGATGTTCACCTACAGTCTTGGAGAGCATGCATTCTTGCTTGGCCGCCAAGAAGTCAATGACGACGGTGGATTTGTGTGGCTTAACCAGGCGAACGTTACGGATGATCGAAAGCGCCCTGAAGGCAACGGAGGCACCGCGTTCTACCTGTTTACTGACGCCATGATCGGCAACTTTGCTCGCGCAGGAGCAAAAACCAACTTTGGTCAGTATGCCTATTCATTCGCAAAACTCGGAATACCTGGACTAAAGGCCTCCGTGTCCTACATGAATGGCAACGGTATCAAAGATATCAAGGGTGGGAGCGATCATTCGGAATGGGAACGTGATGCCCGCGTGGACTACGTGATTCCAAACGGACCATTGAAAGGATTCGGCACCACTCTTCGTCACGGCACCTACCGTGGCGATAATTCAGCCATCGCCGACCAGGATCAAACCCGCCTAATTTTCAACTACAGCTATTCCTTCCTGTAACACCGGAACGCAGCATTCGCATCAATCCGAAAAGCATCTACCCGGGGTCAACGGCTTCGGGTAGATACCTCTTCCAAATAAACCTGCAAACAAGGCCCCGAGTGCGTCAGACAAATGCATTGCATGATCAGCCGATAATCGATGCCCACATCCTGATTGGACGCCCTCTTTCGACCGCATACCCATCCCCCAAAAAAGCTAATCAAGCGATGAATTCAGAGATCAGGCATGCAGCCGATAAGGCGTTTATCGCTACCTGGCCTGCTTGGATACGAATTCCCATCTTTAGGATCAGCATCCACGGAACACACATGAGCGTATTGAAGTTTAAGCGTCACGAACGGAGGGGGCTTGTTTGCTGAAACCAATACTTCGTCTGCCGCCTCGCAGCACATTACTCTCCATCGATGATGATGAAGCTGTCGAACGATTAAAGGGTGATGTCGTTGTCTGGTGGTACGAACGCCAGAGAAAAAACATCGACGCCGAAACGATCCCCTACGTCGACGTTATCTTCCGGTTCCTGGATAGATATGACGTTCCAGCGGGCTACACAACCGCCTCCATCGGAATCAGTAGACTCTCAAGCTTCCGAATTGGGACGATTTGGCGAAACGGGCGATGCGTTGCTGAAACTGACTTTGGTCCGGAACATGAATTCTCTGTTGATTTCACCGCAGAGGCTTGGTCCCTAACCTCCTTCAGCCAAAGCTTAGAAAATAACCTCGGGCTGCCAATTTCGAGCAATGACTACGCATTTCGGTACGACAAGACAGATGCCCACCTGTTGGACTTCCCGCTCGCCAACGGAAAAAACCTTCTCGTACCTTGTGTTGAGTTTCTGGCCAGGTGTTACGGCAGCACATCAGAGATGGCCAGAATCCTCTCAACGTACGACTGGAAAACGGTACAGGAAAAGCTCTACAAAACCGTTGAGAAAAGCCCTGACAAATGGAAAGTGTCTCCACGAGAGCATGTTCCGGACGCAGACGGATTGATTTTGGCATCCATGCTGTACGACCCCTATGCAGAAAGAGCCGCGAAAATTATCTACAGCCAATTCGACAGTGCATTGGGTAAAGGACAAAACCACGTCAGCCTCAAAGTTGAGCCATGGTTTCAGGGCCCTGCTCGCCTTGCTTGTCGGGGGCTTTGGATTAACAACGGCGCCACCTTTTTATGCCTTGAAGTGATGGGCATGAGCCAGCCGCAAGATAATCCATACGAGATACACCGAGCGAGGTATAGCACCGAAGATCCCGACCAGGGAGCTAAAGTCGTAACCCCTGTCAAACCGCCACTCGAGCTGCCGTTGGAGCAAGACCCTTTCGACATCACGGATCTTGATGAGCCAGATAGCGAGGCCACCCGCAAAACGATACAAGACCTCGGTTTTCGCATAATAGGGGACCGCTGCCCCTTCATAAAATCAACTGAAGAACTTCTGTTTTCGGAAAGAAAGACCGTTCCAAAGCTCGAAAAGCTGAAGGATAAATATTCGACGGGAGATGCAGACGGGATTGAAAGTGGTATTGGCAAAGTAGTATTCAGCGCACATCGCTTTGTCGGCGATGGCGGGATCATCAATGACACCTGGAAGGAACTATGTCGCTTAGCCAGCGTACCGCAAAAAATTTCGAACCTAGCCTGGTATAATAAAAAAGACGGTTTTGTAAGCGATGAAAACTTCAAGCTCCATCCGCTGACAATTGAAAAAGACGAAACCCCCTCGCTGAAAGTGCGTCGATGGCTGGCGTTCCCAAGCAACGCAACACTGACACGAGGCGTTCTGATCGCACGGCTCACAGCCAACGATCGCACATTCTATTTATTTGAAATTCAGCGAAAAAAGGTTCATCGCGATTCCGCCATTAAAGAAGAACAAATTTCAGGACTATTAGTTGAAACTGACAGCCCGTTGCAGGCCTTGCGAGAAATTAACTACATCTGCGATAAGATTCGCTATCGTCGAGGGAAATTTAGCCAGTTGCTCGGCCTTCGGAACCTACCGCATCACATATTCCGACATATCAGTAATGACGATAAATTCTTGGCCGAAACAACTATTCGCAGTGCCTTCAAACAATTAGATGTTCACGTTTGAAAGCCTCAGCAGCATGAGGCAAGCCTTAGGATGGTCTGAATCAGCCGCCAACTCTTGCTCAGCGAACTGGCGCTGGATCGTGGCCTCGTACAGCGCCTCCTCCATCGCTGTATGACTGTAGCCGAACCAGTTCTGCATCAGGCTGGCTCCCGCCGTCCACGCATCAACCTTTGATTTGCGTCTCTTCGGAGGCGTGTTTAGTTACATTTATTTTCACTCACTTGATTCCTACGAGCTTGTGTACCAGATGTACTAATTGCCTTCTGATTTAATTCCGAACCCTATCAGACCGGTCATCAAACAACCCAGAAAACTAGAACTTGCTCATACATGATACGAACCTCATGAACACGCCCGCCAGGTCTTGAGAGCAGAAATGTTATTATTAAAAAAGCCCCTTTGCAGGGGCTATAACGGCACGCAACAAACTATTTATTTCTGATCTATGCTAATCAGAAAATGCTCCACGGATATTCAGTAATCAGACGAATCTGGTCAGCAGGCGCGTCCGATGCACCATTACCAATACGGTGAGTCGCCTGGCGTAAGCGAAGCGATAAACCTTTTGCAGTACCTTCCTGCACGACATATTTCACATCAATATCGCGCTCCCAGTGCTCTTCACTGCTTTCAGAACCGTAGAAGTTGTACGGGCTATCAGCCGCCAACTTACTCCCATCCACATCCCGCCCTAGGATGTAGCGAGCACCAAATGTCAGCCCTTTCACGCCGTACGATGCCATATCCAGGCTGTAGAACAAGCCCCTGGATTTCTCATTGGGGCCATTGAAGTCCGCTAGCTGGGAAGAGTTCGCCAAATAAATCGAGTCGTGGAACGTATGCGGCCCCAACCCCAGGTAATCAAAGGGCTGATCACCACGAATCTTCTGATAGGTGAGCTTAAAGGTATGGGCTCCCACGGTATAGGCAGCCGCCAAGGAGTAGGCTGTAGTACTGATATCTCCTGCCAGTGCACGCCCCTCATCCAGCGTACGGTAGAGGTTTGCATCAAAGTTCAGGCTCTGGGTGTCGCTGATTGGGTAGGTATAATTCAAGTTACCGTAATACTGCCGCCAGATATCTTTGTACTCCGCCCCATAGAGACCGAGAATGAGACGATCGGTGGCCGAGTAGGTCGCCCCCACAAAATCAACCGTGCTCGAAGCAACCCCTGCATATGCCGCGTAAAAGTCGTCCGATGTATTCGTGCTGTTGAAGTCTTTTGCTGCCGTGAGGTGCGCCGCTTCGGCCGAAAGCCCCTCAACGTCCTTGCTGGTCAGCCAGAAGCCCTGTGCAGTACCAGGTGTCAATCGGGCATCGGCTGGAGCAAACACGGCGTTATATGGCCGAAGATTATTACCATACTTCAACTCCGTCTCGGAGATCCGCAACTTGACGTTGGCCCCACCCGAGGAGGCTTCTCCAGCAGTGCTGTTTCCATCAGTGACAAGCACATTGGCTTGTCCTGAATGTCCTGCGCCACCGTCTAGTTTCATGACCGTGTAGACACTTGCATCCAAGCCGAAACCAACAGTGCCTTGTGTAAATCCTGAAGTGTAATCGAAGCGGAACGCCTGTCCCCATTCGCGGCGGTCGCGGTCAGCCGTGCTATCCGCATTGTTGTGGCCACTGTGGTAGTCGTGATTATAGTAAAGGTTGCGAGTCAGGAAATTCAGATGACTGTCTTCGATGAAACCCTGGCTTTCAGACTGACCTGCTAATGCCACATTCCCCGATGCCGTGGCAATCGTCAGAGCGAGTAATTGTCTGTTGCTCAGGCGCATTGCTTTACTCCTTATTATTATTGACGGGACAGTCAAGTTGGCATTTCTTATGCCCCCGTGATCGAGTCCTCACAACACTGTCTTGGAAGCTACTTGTTTGCTACGAGACGGCTGTCAACAACGAGTAACGGAACAATCCCAGCCCGCACGAGCATCATCACGGGCTGGAATAACAAGCCTTGAACTCACAGTCGGTGAAAGATGTAATCGGTCGACTCGTTGCTAGAAAGCGCTACGGCCGAAACAGTCAACCTGTCGCGCAACGACGGATCTTCAACCCGCACCTGCCATTCCCAACCCGGATAGTCGTCGGGACCTTCTTTGGCGCTACCTATGGCATCAAGCAATTCAGAACGCGTGGGGAAATAGACGGCCAGCGCATTACTCTTCCAAGCCGCCACGTTCAGCCCAAGCTCTATACAGATAGCGATCTTCCTTGATGCATCGACCCTGTCCGAATATCGAGACTGATTGATGATCGCCTCTAGGGCAGAATCGGTATGCCCGTCGGAGCAGAGGATTTGGTCACTTTCCCAGGCTTGCGGTGGGCAAGCCTTGTTGCTTGTATCAAGCGGAATGAAGGGATTAACCTCCATTGGATAAATGCGGCAAACCAGCGGGCGATCTTCGTAGATGCCACAGAGATTATCGGCCCTGAGATTAGGACATTGCTCCAGGGCTCTGCCGGCAAACACGGCGATGACCTGTATACGAGCATCACCGCTACGTACGGTTACAGATCGACTTACCGCATGAGCGAATTCCTGTGGTGGACGAGGCCAGTTCGACTCATCGAACGCTTCTAGAATCACCGACACTTCGTGACCACGGTCTAACCATTTTTTTGTCTCGGCTAAGGTCAACGGAATCAGCCTACCTTTGCAGCAGACGCCGCACCCTACACAAGAAAAATGGGTGACATTGGTTTGCATGTTATTTACCTGGAAGTAACGCCTCACACACAGAAAGACGAGCACTGCATATCGTGATTATTCGTGCCAAATAGGTAATGACCGACGACGCACCAATTACCAGTGCCTAGGAGTCAGACGCTCATTCAGGCAGAAGGAGAAAACACACGCTTTCGCATCAGGACTGCAGTGCTTCGCGCTTTCGATTTGAGAGGTAGTTCGCTGTGCTTCCAGGCCTGGTTACAGCAGCCTTAAATTATTTTCAGGATAACGGGAGCGCCCTCTGGTACCCCGCACTCAAGCATGTAAAAGTGGCGGCAGCTTGTCCTGAAGCGCAGGAAGCTGAGACTGCCGATTTGCAGCCCGTGCCAGATAAATTGAACCTGGCAGAGTTCTTGACGCTCTACGCCCTGTGTCTTTTTAGAAAGACACACAATGCAACGCCCCTATATTGACGTTGTACTGCAAACCATATAGACATCGTATTGGCTGCAACGCGAAAACGTGCAAAACCCGACAACGACGAACCAGCAGAAAAAAGAAAGTGGCTATTCACTGAGGTCGTCTCTATAATTCGGGCGCTTTTTACAAACTGAAGATGGCGAAAAGCCATCAAGCCAGCTAGCCTTGGCTACTTCGAGAACCCGCTGACTGCGCCGCTCCTGGCCAGGAGCATCCAAGCGAGTCGTTAATGAAGGATCATAGGATGTGGTTCAAAAAGCTTTTTAGGGCTTTGTTCCCTTCTCTCGTCACAATCCCGGCCAAGTCTTCGAAGGAAGCTGCAGCGGTAGTGGCTCAAAATCTCGTTCGTTCGTACGCTCGCGGTAACGTGAACCTCCAGCGTGGTCGGTTCCTGACCTCGGAACAACTCGAAGCCCGCAAGCAGAAGCTTGCTCAACATACGTTCTGAGAAAGCTTTCACCGTGACCAATTTGTCCCTTCCTGACGTGCAGGAGCTGGATCTGCGCGCGCGCGCGACTGAGCTAGTGCGCCTGTTCCAGCTGGCCGAAAAGAAAATCAAGCTGGTTGAGAATCTCAACCAAGAACTCTCGATTCCGGCGATCAACGAACTGCGATACGCCGGCTACCACATGGCCCAGTATCTTGCGGGTACAGGCGATGTCGGGGAGCAGCTGGGCAAAGCCGAAAATCACTGCAAGCGCGCGATTTATGACGCAGTGGAAGCCGGGGTAACGCACCAGCTCGAGCTGATTAAGATTTTTCAGCATGACTTCAGAAACCTGATCATCTCTGAGACGGTCAGCCGATATCCTGAAATCAAGAAGCAGATCAAAGCCGCCGGCGATTTGATCCTGTCTCCCAGGGGCAACACGAAGGATCGATCGGAGTACTACGAAGAGTGCTCCAATCACCTCGAAAAGCTGCGCGAAGCGAATGATGAGCTCGAAACTTATCGTGATGACTTGTTGAAGCGGCTCCAGCGCACGAATCGTGACGTCTGGATGTACAGGGCAACTATTGCAACGCTATTCGTTGGAGCTCTAGCGCTTGCCTATAGCGCCCTTGGCTACCACAAGCCACAAGCTTCGGCGACAGATCTCACGGTATCGGTACCGGTTGCGGCATCATCCAATGTCACTTCCAGTCAACCAGCTCCCGCACCGACCAAGTGACACATACAAAAGGCCCTTTAAGGGCCTTTCGTTTAGCTGCTTCGCTACGAAGGTAGCTGGGTGCGACCGACAGAAGTAACACCACGGGTTGCCGACAGTGCCTTGACCTCTTCGACACGCTTACTAGTGCCGGCATCACGCTTGGTCCTTCCTGCACACTCAAATTAGTAAGGCCGAAGTGTTTCAAGCCCTGCCGACCAGTCGTCCCATGTGTCGACGCCTTTGGCCAGCTCGATCATCTGTTCAATGTCGACACCCCGGTTCAAACACTTGGACACCTGCTGGTCGAGCCAGGCGCTTTTCAGATTCACCAATCGCTTGCGGAGAATCCCAGCGAGGTAACTGCGGCGGGTGGCCAGTGTTCCTTGCTGGCGAACCATGTGATTTGCCAAAGCATCTACGACGTCGGTACCCAAGGTTGTGTTTGAAACCTTGGCTAGTGCGCGCAACTCAGAAAGCAGGTTGGGTGCACCATACCGTTTCGTCAGCGTAGCGACCCGCTTCAGCCCAACCTCATTGAGGTGGTGCGACTTCAAGCTCAAGATCTCATTAATGGCGACGGCAACTGTTTCCTCCGCAGCCGCAACTGGGGTCGCCCGAGCAACCTCGGCGGACAACCTGTCGAGTTGTGATTGCAAATACACCAACTGTGAGCCGCCGGCACCGCCAAGCAATGCTCTGATTGACTCCAGGTGCCCGAGCACCCCTTCGGGCAAATCACTCCCCTGCAGGCGCCGTTCAAAATCGAAAACGACCACACTCTCCGGCCGACGAATAAGCCCCCACAGGGAGAGCACCCGAATGTATTCATCTTTGGCCTTGCCGGTGAGGGCGGTAGCTCTGGCAATCAGTGCGTCAGCAATCCCTCGCTTGAAGAACGGCTCGAGGTCTGGCGCAAACTCAGGATCGAGGAGAGAGCAGTAGGGATCTTCGCTTGTGGCTTCATCGAAGATGTATTGCGTCAGTGCCTGATCCTCAAGCTGATCAAGAGGAAGCTCTTCGTACATCAGAGAGAAGTTTTCCGATGTCGGCTGACGATTGAAGAGGTCACAGTAGTATGGGGTCAGAGGCTCCAGATCGTAGCCACCCATACCGGCAGCGTCCGCGAGGATTTCGTCACGAAGTTCACCCGCCGGCAGCAACGGAACAATCTGAGCAGCCCATTCAGCTAGTAGCGAATAGGGTGTTGTCCACGTACCGGTATCCCAGCGCCGCCATGTGATTCGTAGGAGACGTTCATGTATGGCCATGTCCTCGTTGAGGAATGGACCGTCTCCATTCTTCAACTGCAATACCGCGGCTACCAACTCATCGGTGTCTGCATTAGCCATCGCCTGCAGCACTCGAAGCCCAGGCAATGACATGGCAATTTCACGAAGCTCCGCCGGTAGCTCCTCAAGAAGCTCCAGATCACGCGCTTGAATTGCAGCCATGGCGACGGTAGCTGTGAGATTTGGATGCCCAGCAAAGCGAGTGCACAGCTCGGCAATCACCTCCCGGGCCACGCCCATATTCTCGGCCTGTACCGCTGCATTGAACACAAAACCGAGTACTGGACACTCCTTCAAATCGATCTGCTCTACCAGATCGTGGAGCGGCCGAGAGTCGGCCCCATTGAGGTACACCTGGCGAGCCATCGCGAACGCTTCCATGCAGTCAGCGTGCGCTTTAGACATTTCCCGGAGCGCGGTGACGGCCTTGACGCAGCTATCGGGGTAGAGAGGTAGTCCTTCGGCGCGATTCAAACGCATCGATACGGAAACGTAAATCGCCGATGACAGCAGTAGGATGGCAGACGGAAGCTGGTCCTTGCGCGCCAGCACACACTCCACGAGGTCACCAATCGGTTTATCGCTGGCACCTGACTGGAACATAGTCATGGCAAATGCACGAAGCTCCATGGCAAGGCCGTCTTCAGTGGTTGAGTCCAGACCATCGCCAAGGATCGCCCAGGCTCCCTCGTTTCCAAGCGCCCAAAGCGCATAAGACATTTTCTCGCGCAATGGCCGATCTGGCGCCTCGATACTTCGGTAGACGTCCAGCGCTCCTTCATAATCGCGGGCAAGCAGCAATCGGTCACCATCAGCTTCAAGCGAGGTGCCCTGGACATCAAAATCGCTGAAACGCCCCTGCATGACTTGCCTTGTCGAGAGGGTGTTCTCCACCTTGATCTTGGTGCGCACTTCAGCAGAATCCATCAGTCTCTCCAGTCGATGTCAGCATTCATCAGAATTTGTGTGTTGGTGACCGTATAATCTCGCAATCGATACCTATGAACGACTACGCCGGAGAAGCTCCAATGTCCAAGCTTGCAGAATTTCGCCAACTCGAGCGCCACCTCGCCGAACAGCTCGCCGCCCTTGAAGCCATGAAGAGCGATAAGGACCTTGAGAAAGAGATCGAGTTTGAACGCAAATTGCGTGAGCTGCTGGGTCAATATGGCAAGAGCCTGAAGGACATCATCTCTATTCTCGATCCGCAGGCGAGCCTTAAACACGGCAAGGGTGTCTCCACACCTGTACTAGCCGTACGTAAGCCTCGCTCGGTGAAGCAGTACAAGAACCCGCACACTGGCGAAGTGGTTGAAACCAAGGGCGGCAACCATAGGACACTCAAAGAGTGGAAGGCAAAGTATGGCTCGGAAACCGTAGAGTCCTGGCTATCTTAAGAGACTTCCTCGAAGGGCGCGAAGATGATCACATCTTCGCCCAAACCAACGAAGAGCCTTACTTCCTTTCGCTCAGCACAGCATGAGGGTTGCGTTAACTTCGTGCTTTTCGAAAAACCAGTTCCGGTTGCCTGCAAGCCCTAGATAGCCACCCCATATTTGACCTCAAATTCTCAGCCTTTCCATGCGGGGCAGTTACCCAAAGCTTCCAGAAGCTCCTCAAACGTTGATATTCAATCCTTACACGAGTTGTAACTGGGGCCCTCTTGCTTATCCGCGGAGGGGCATCAACGTTTTCGTGGACGGCCCTTCTGCTGCCGACGAATAGCTGCAGCATGCTGAGATTTACGCTGTTCAAGTTGCCGATTGAAAGGCTCGATGACCTTGTCCATGTCTCTGTACAAATTCAGCTTCGGCCAGACAACCACCTCGGTCAAGAAGTAGCGCTTGAAAGGGGAGCTTTCGACACGCCCACTCCTCCACCAATACAGCATGAAATTGCTACTCAAAAAGAAGCAGATACCACTGAACAAAATGGTCAGTTGCAGGTACAACGCCTGATCGGTAGCCAGCTCACCGGAAGCATTTTTCACCAACAGCCAATACGCCGTCGCAGTTCCTCCTAACACCACACAGAATATGAACAATGGTGCTCGCTTACGTATGGGCTGCCCGGCAACACTCACCTGAGTAGCTTGGACTAGGGTGTACAAGGCATTAATCAAAAATGGGAAACCAACGAAAGCTATATCGACTCCCGAGAAGACGTAGCCCACCGAGTCCAGCCAATAGATGCCGGCTAATGCCACTGCGGTAAGCCCTGCGACAATCAGATCTTTCTGCAACGACCTGGAGCACTCAAGGTGATATCGACCATTTTTGCCTAAGCGCGAATGCACATAGTCGACCAGCTCGATGTACGCCAATGGCCAGAACGCTGCCGTAAAACCAATGATGTAAAGAGCTTTGAGTAGTGCAAGAAACTCAAAATGATAAAACAGCGCGAAAGGGTTGACCCTTAAAGCGCAGACTCCCCAAAGGAACGAAATCAACACAAGCGGGTAAAAAAGTAGACGGTGCAGGTAAAGCATAAGTTTGCCTAGCTATGGATGATCTGATGTGGAATCGCTCGGGCATTTGCCTGGGTATTGACCGTCTGTTTGCACGCGGCCTTACCAGCTCATGGCGTAGCGGCGATCGACCACACGCGCCCCTAAAGGATGCTCATTTAACGGCAAATCCGCAGATACTGTTAGGTGCTTCACACGCACTACGGTGTAACGATTCCCGTGTCCGGAATGAACTTCTCGTACCAGGGCGTCAGGCGGGGAGCGTGGGTATTCAGCATGCGAAGAACTGAGGCATGCCGCTTATCAGGACTGGATTCGCGTTGAATCTTTTCGATCCGCTCGGTGAGTTTGTAATGGATCAACCACGCGTGCACGTCGGCCACGTCGTTGCAGACATATACCGCCTTGTCCATCTCCCGAACCTCTTGGATCGTCATTGCGATGAGTGTCGTAACCTCTTTCAAGGTCGGGCGATTTTGCTCGAAGTCACAAAATAGTTTCTCAACACTCAGTCCCGCATAGGCATCACGTATGCGTTCCTCATTGGCCTGAACCAACTGTTTTTCTTGATGCGTCAGCTCCGCACTGGAGTCAGTGTGCACATGGCGATTGCGCCAATGAATAAGCAGCATCACACAGCAAGATCTGAATCGAGAGTCGTAATCTGCTGCATCCTTCCCAGACGTAGCGGGAGTGAACACCTGCTTTGCTAATTCGCAGAAGCGCTCAGCTGCGGACGGCGGATTGGGTTTTCTTGATTTCCACTCCGCGGTCAGCCTTTCAAATCGCGGCAGCTTCGTGACGGCACGGACGTACTGGTTTAGCGCTTCCGGCATTTTTCAAGGTAGTTG
>NZ_JAMDHB010000020.1:0-69510 GCF_028656895.1 Pseudomonas sp. TNT2022 ID1044
TCTTCACCACTCCACAGGCCGAGCGTTAGCTCGCCTGCCGCTCTTGATCTTGATCTTGATCCACCCGCCCCCTCGGCAGGCTGAGTGGAGGTTCTGCGCAGTGGGCAACCCGGCATGGATGCCGGGTTAGCCGCCCCCGGCCATGGATGGCCGATGGCGGCGGGCCCACGGAGCAGGACCGGAGCGAGGGCATGCCGAGCCCAGGCGAGGCACCGAACGAAAGGGGCAAGAGCCCTTTGGTTACTTTGGGGCTTTTCCAAAGTGACCCGCTGTAAGAGCGGAACCCTAAGCAGCCGTTACCGCAGCAACGGATATGTACTCGATCCCCCTACAGCCTGGTCGGCCCAGAGGCCGCCAAGGCGAGCCAAACTGACAGCGCCGTCAGTTAGCCGTCAGCTTCCCGACTACCAAACAGGTTTATAAAGGGACATACCCACCTGTAACCCAGCCCCGGCGCCCCACTCGCATGCGAATCCAGCAAAAGCCCGCCCTGCTCGTCGCCCTCCTGATCATCCTGGCAGCGCTGGGCGTGTGGTACGCCATCAAACCCGCCAAAGCAAAACCGGCCAGCCCCACCGCCATCCCCGTGCGGGTGGTCAGCGTGACCGAAAAAGATGTTCCGCGCTTCGTCAGCGGCATCGGCTCGGTGCTCTCACTGCACAGCGTCGTGGTCCGCCCGCAAATCGACGGCATCCTCACCAAAATCATGGTCAAGGAAGGCCAACGGGTGAAAAAAGGCGACCTGCTGGCCACCATCGACGATCGCTCGATCCGCGCCAGCCTCGACCAGGCCCGGGCGCAACTGGGCGAAAGCCAGGCGCAGCTGCAAGTGGCGCTGGTCAACCTCAAACGCTACAAACTGCTGAGCGTCGACGACGGCGTCTCCAAGCAGACCTACGACCAGCAACAAGCACTGGTTAACCAGCTCAAAGCCACCGCCCAGGGCAACCAGGCCTCCATTGATGCTGCTCAGGTGCAACTGTCCTACACACAGATTCGCTCTCCGGTGACCGGTCGCGTCGGTATTCGCACAGTGGATGAAGGCAACTTCCTGCGCATGACCGACGCTCAGGGCCTGTTCACCGTGACCCAGATCGACCCGATCGCCGTAGAGTTCTCCCTGCCGCAACAAATGCTGCCAACCCTGCAGGGCCTGATCAACGACCCTCAGCATGCCCGGGTGAAGGCCTACATCGGTGCCGACTCCGACGGCGAAACCGGCAACCTGTTGGGCGAAGGCCATTTGACCCTGATCGACAACCAGATCAACGCCAACACCGGCACCATTCGCGCCAAGGCCGAATTCAACAACCCGGGACAGAAACTCTGGCCGGGCCTGCTGGTGACGGTAAAAATTCAGACCGCATTGGATAGAGATGCGTTGGTCGTGCCGCCCAACGTCGTACAACGGGGCCTCGATCAACATTTCGTCTATCGCCTCAATGGCGACAAGGTCGAAACCGTCCCGGTGCAAATGGTCTATCAGGACAGCGGTCAGAACATCATCAAAGGCGTACAGCCTGGGGATAAACTGGTCAGCGACGGTCAGTCCCGCCTCAAACCCGGCTCGACGGTGCAGGTGCTGACCGAACCGCCGCAGGTGGTGCAATCGGAGCCAACACCATGAAGGGCCACGGTTCGATCTCCGCCTGGTGCATCGACCATCCGGTGGCGACCATCCTGCTGACCTTTGCCTTGGTGCTGCTGGGCGCGATGGCCTTCCCGCGCCTGCCCATCGCGCCGCTGCCGGAGGCGGAATTCCCGACCATCCAGGTGGCCGCGCAACTGCCCGGCGCCAGCCCGGAAACCATGGCCTCGTCGGTGGCCACCCCTCTGGAAGTGCAATTCAGCGCCATTCCCGGCGTGACCCAGATGACCTCGAGCAGCGCCCTCGGCTCGACCAACCTGACCCTGCAATTCACCCTCGACAAGAGCATCGACACCGCCGCCCAGGAAGTGCAGGCCGCGATTAACACCGCCGCCGGCAAGCTGCCCAAGGACATGCCCAACCTGCCGACCTGGCGCAAGGTCAACCCGGCCGACAGCCCGGTGTTGATCCTCAGCGTCAACTCGTCGCTGATGCCCGGCCCGGAGCTCAGCGACCTGACGGAAACCTTGTTGTCCCGTCAGCTCAGTCAGGTCGACGGTGTAGGACAGGTCTCCATTACCGGTCAGCAACGTCCGGCGATTCGCGTTCAGGTGTCCGCCGATAAACTGGCGGCCATCGGCCTGACCCTGGCCGACATCCGTCTGGCCATCCAGCAAACCAGCCTCAACCTGGCCAAAGGTGCGCTCTACGGCGAGTCGAGCATCTCAACGCTGTCGACCAATGATCAACTGTTCCATCCCGACGAATACAGCCAGCTGATCGTTTCCTACAAGGATGGCGCACCGGTTCACCTCAAAGATGTCGCCAAAGTCGTCAACGGTTCGGAAAATGATTACGTTCAGGCCTGGGCCGGATCGCAGCCGGGCGTAAACCTGGTGATCTTCCGCCAGCCAGGCGCCAACATCGTCGAGACCGTGGATCGCATTCAGGCGGCACTGCCGGCGCTGCAAGCGATGTTGCCGGCCTCGGTGCAGGTCAAGGTGCTGATCGACCGCACCCAGACCATCCGCGCGTCGCTGCATGAAGTGGAAATCACCTTGCTGATCGCCGTGCTGCTGGTGGTGGCCGTGATGGCGCTGTTCCTGCGCCAGTTGTCGGCCACGCTGATTGTGTCGGCGGTGCTCGGTGTGTCGCTGATCGCCAGTTTTGCCCTGATGTATGTCATGGGCTTCAGCCTGAACAACCTGACGCTGGTGGCGATCGTGGTGGCCGTGGGGTTTGTGGTCGACGATGCGATTGTGGTGGTGGAGAACATTCACCGCCATCTGGAGGCCGGCGACGGCATGCGCGAGGCGGCGATCAAGGGTGCCGGGGAAATCGGCTTCACCGTGGTCTCGATCAGTTTCTCGCTGGTGGCGGCATTCATTCCGCTGCTGTTCATGGGTGGCGTGGTCGGGCGGCTGTTCAAGGAATTTGCCTTGACTGCCACCTCGACCATCATGATTTCGGTGGTGGTGTCCCTGACATTGGCGCCAACCCTGGCCGCGCTGTTCATGCGCGCGCCGGCGCATCATGCCCACGACAAACCGGGCTTTGGTGAGCGCTTGTTGGCGTGGTACGAAAAAGGCCTGCGCCGCGCCCTCGCCCATCAGAAAACCATGATCGGCGTGTTCGCGCTGTCACTGGGTCTGGCCGTTGCCGGTTACATCTTCATTCCCAAGGGCTTCTTTCCGATTCAGGACACCGGTTTTGTCCTGGGTACGACTGAAGCCGCTGCCGATATTTCCTACGGCGACATGGTGAAAAAACACCTGGCGATGGCCGAAATCGTCGCCGCCGATCCCGCCGTCGACACCTTCTCGCACTCGGTCGGGGTCTCGGGCAGTAACCAGACCATCGCCAACGGACGGTTCTGGATCACCCTGAAAAAACGCGGTGACCGCGACGTCTCGGCCAGTGAGTTCATTGACCGGATTCGCCCGCAACTGATGAAAGTGCCGGGCATCGTCCTGTACCTGCGTGCCGGGCAAGACATCAACCTCAGTTCTGGCCCGAGCCGCGCCCAATACCAATATGTGCTCAAAAGCAACGACGGCCCGACCCTGAGCACCTGGACCCAGCGCCTCACGGAAAAACTGCGCGCCAACCCGGCCTTTCGCGATATTTCCAACGACCTGCAACTGGGCGGCAGCATCACCCACATCAGCATCGACCGCAGCGCCGCGGCCCGTTTCGGCCTCACTGCCAGCGATGTCGACGAAGCGCTGTACGATGCGTTTGGCCAGCGGCAGATCAACGAATTCCAGACCCAGATCAATCAGTACAACGTGATTCTGGAACTCGACACCCGGCAACGCGGCAAAGCCGAAAGCCTCAACTATTTCTACCTGCGCTCGCCGCTGAGCGGGGAAATGGTGCCGCTGTCGGCCCTGGCCAGATTCGATGCGCCGACCATCGGCCCGCTGTCCATCGCCCACGACGGCATGTTCCCGGCCGCCAACCTGTCGTTCAACCTGGCCCCCGGCGTGGCGTTGGGCGATGCGGTGATCATGCTCAATCAAGCCAAGGTCGACATCGGCATGCCGGCGGCCATCAGCGGTAATTTCCAGGGGGCGGCGCAGGCCTTCCAGAGTTCGCTGGCCAGCCAGCCATGGCTGATTCTCGCAGCACTGCTGGCGGTGTACATCATTCTCGGTGTGCTCTACGAGAGCTTCGTGCATCCGCTGACGATCATCTCGACATTGCCCTCGGCCGGCCTCGGCGCGGTGATCATGTTGTGGATCTGCGGCCAGGATTTTTCGATCATGGCGCTGATCGGGCTGGTGTTGTTGATCGGCATCGTGAAGAAGAACGGCATCCTGATGATCGACTTCGCACTCGAAGCCCAGCGCAACGGTGGCCTGTCGCCGGAAGAGGCGATCTTCAAGGCTTGTATCACCCGTTTCCGGCCGATCATCATGACCACCCTCGCCGCCCTGCTCGGCGCCCTGCCGCTGATGCTCGGCTACGGCACCGGAGCCGAACTGCGCCAACCATTGGGGATCGCCGTAGTCGGTGGCTTGCTGGTGAGCCAGGCGCTGACGCTGTTCACCACGCCGGTCATATACTTATGGCTGGAGCGTTTATTTCATAGGCACACTCCAGCAGCTGCGCCCACACCGGCGCTGGCGACCACAGACTGAGGCGGGTCATGCGCGTTCTGATTATCGAAGACGAAGAAAAAACCGCGGACTATCTGCACCGCGGCCTGACGGAACAGGGTTACACCGTGGACCTGGCTCGCGATGGCGTGGAAGGTCTGCACATGGCGCTGGAAAGCGACTACGCGGTGATCGTCCTCGACGTGATGCTGCCGGGCCTCGACGGCTTTGGCGTCCTGCGTGCCTTGCGTGCACGCAAGCAAACCCCGGTGATCATGCTCACTGCCCGCGAGCGGGTGGAAGACCGTATCAGGGGCCTGCGCGACGGGGCCGACGATTACCTCGGCAAACCGTTTTCCTTCCTTGAACTGGTGGCGCGCCTGCAAGCGCTGACCCGCCGCAGTGGCGGCCATGAACCGGTGCAAGTGAGCATCGCCGACCTGTGGATAGATTTGATCAGCCGCAAGGCCACCCGCGCCGGCACGCGACTGGAGCTGACCGCCAAGGAGTTCTCGCTGCTCAGCGTCCTGGCCCGGCGCCAGGGTGAAATCCTCTCGAAAACCGCCATCGCCGAAATGGTCTGGGACATCAATTTCGACAGCGACGCCAACGTCGTCGAAGTCGCGATCAAACGCCTGCGGGCCAAGCTCGACGGGCCTTTCGAAGAGAAACTGCTGCACACGATTCGTGGCATGGGTTATGTGCTGGAGAGCCGTGGTGTCCAGTAATTCCATTGCGCTGCGCCTGAGCGGGATGTTTACGCTGGTGGCGCTGTTGGTGTTTTTGTTAATCGGTTGGGCGCTCTACCAACAGGTCGACAAAGGCCTGGGATTGTTGCCCGAAGCCGAACTGGATGCGCGCTACAGCGTGCTTGAATCCACCGTGGGCCGCTACGGCACGCCCGAGCATTGGGTGAAGATCAACAACAAGCTCAAGCTGCTGGGCGAAGAAGACAAGCGCATCAGCTTCTGGATCGTCAGCGGCGATGCGCGCTACGAATACGGCAACCCAACACCGCAGATCCGCGCTTTCGCCGAAGGCTCGCTGGGCATGCGCGACATGCTCCTGCCGGATCAGCCCTACCCGCTGAAAGTGCTGGTCAGCGAATTCCCGGCCAAGGATCAGCGTCCGCCACTGCGCTTCATGATCGCCATCGACACCGAGACCTTTCACCAGACCCAGCATCAACTGCTGATTGCCTTGATCGCCCTGGCGATCGTTGGCGTGCTGATGGCCTCGGCGCTGGGGTATTGGGTGGCGCGCATTGGCCTCAAACCATTGATCAAACTGTCCCACGAGGCCCAGCGGCTGGCCCCGCCCCTGCGCTCCGGGCGCTTGCGCCTGTCGCCGTTGCCGCCGGAGCTGGATCAGTTCGTCAACGCCTTCAACTCCACCCTGGAGCGGGTCGAACAGGCTTACTCGCGCCTGGAGTCGTTCAACGCCGATGTCGCCCATGAATTGCGCTCACCGCTGACCAATCTGATCGGCCAGACCCAGGTGGCACTGACCCGTGGACGCTCGGCGGAGCATTATTTCGAAGTGCTGCAATCGAACCTCGAAGAACTTGAGCGTCTGCGCTCGATCATCAATGACATGCTGTTCCTCGCCAGTGCGGATCAGGGCAGCAAAGCGACCAAACTGACCTCGACTTCGCTGGCCGATGAAGTGGCGACCACCCTGGAGTACCTCGATTTCATCCTCGAGGACGCCCGGGTCGAAGTACACGTCAGCGGGGATGCCCGGGTGCGCATCGAGATCGCGCATTTGCGCCGGGCCTTGATCAACCTGTTGAGCAACGCGGTGCAGCACACCGAGCCCGGGCAGGTGATTGAAGTAAGGATCGAAGCCGGGGAGCATCAGGTCAGCATCGGTGTGGCGAACCCCGGTTCGCCGATTGCCAGCGAACATCTGCCACGGTTGTTCGAGCGCTTCTATCGCGTTGACGCCTCGCGCAGCAACAGCGGCAACAACCATGGGTTGGGGCTGGCGATCGTCAAGGCGATTGCGTTGATGCATGGGGGGGATGTGTTTGTACGCAGTGACCACGGGATGAACACGTTCGGCATTCACCTTCCTGTCTGAGACACACAAAATACCCTGGCGAGCGAGCTTGCTCGCGCTGGGCTGGCATCACCACTATTGCCGTAACCGCAATAGTCCTTTCATGAATCCGCGCTTTTTCCCAACGCCCGACATCCTTATCTTTGCCCGCACCAAACAGCACTTGCCAAGCAAGAAGGTTTTAAAGATGTCCAACAGTATGGGTATTGCCAGCGCTTTCGTTTTGTCCTCTTTGTTCCTGTCGCCATTCGCCATGGCCGAAGAGTCGCAGGCCTTTGTTGCACAAAACAGCGCTCGTGCCGCTGCGTACAAAGAGCACCAAAGTGAGATGACAGCCAAAGCCCGGGAAGCCACCCAAGCTCCACAAGCGTCGAGCATTCAGTCCCGAGTCGACAAAAACAGCTGATTTTCGCGCATCGCTCCACTTTCCCTCGACACTTTTCATCGGCTCTTCCCTTTGAAAAGTTGTCTTCAAAGCCGCTACTGTCAGCGGCTTTTTTTTGTTGCATAAAAAAAGGCCACCCGAAGGTAGCCTTTAAAAAACTAGAGAGGTTTTTTACTTACACGGCCGCAACAGGGCGCATGTAAGAGATCGGTGCAGTGCTGGCGTCTTCGAAAGTCACGACTTCCCAAGCATCTGTCTGCTCAATCAACTTGCGCAGCAGCTGGTTGTTCAATGCATGTCCGGACTTGAAGCCCTTGAACTCACCAATCAGGCTATTGCCCAGCAGGTAGAGGTCACCAATTGCATCGAGGATCTTGTGCTTCACGAATTCGTCTTCATAGCGAAGGCCGTCTTCGTTCAGTACACCATCCGCGTCGACCACAATAGCGTTTTCAACGCTGCCGCCGAGTGCGAGGTTGTGCTTGCGCAGGTACTCGATGTCACTCATGAAACCAAAGGTACGGGCGCGGCTGACTTCTTTTACGAACGAAGTGCTGGAAAAATCCACGCTTGCACTTTGTGTGCGGTCACGGAAAACCGGGTGATCGAAATCGATCTCGAAGCTCACCTTGAAACCTTCGAAAGGGACGAAAGTGGCGCGCTTGTCGCCGTCTTCCACTGTCACTTCACGCAGGATGCGGATGAACTTCTTGGCAGCGTCCTGTTCTTCCAGGCCAGCCGACTGAATCAGAAATACGAAGGGTCCAGCGCTACCATCCATGATCGGGACTTCGGACGCGGAGAGCTCGACGTAGGCGTTATCGATGCCCAGGCCAGCCATGGCCGAGAGCAAGTGCTCCACCGTATCCACTTTGGTGTCACCGTTGACCAATGTGGTCGACATCGTGGTTTCACCAACGTTTTCCGCGCGAGCCGGGATCTGCACCACAGGGTCCAGGTCGGCACGAACAAACACGATGCCGGTGTCGACAGGCGCAGGCTTGAGGGTCAGGTAGACCTTCTCCCCGGAGTGCAGACCTACACCTGTGGCACGGATAATATTTTTCAGTGTGCGTTGTTTAATCATGGCTTGGGCCGCTTCAGCGCAAATTGCGAACTGGTATCAACAAAGGCTGGCGATGATAGCAGACCACGCCTTTGCTGAACACCAATCACCTTCATAGCCCTGATACATTTCATCAATCGGCCTGACGACGCAGGAATGCCGGGATGTCCAGGTAGTCCAGATCATCTTGCGGATTCATCTTCGCGGCAGCCGCAGCACCGGCCTGAGCCTGGTTGCGCATGACGGTCGGACGGTCCAGGTCACGGTAGTTAACCGCTGGAGCTTCCTGACGAACAGGGGCTTGTTGTTGTGGCTGCGAAGGCATCGAAGTGTGAACGGTATTGTCGATGACCTTCACAGGCTTCTCGATTTTAGCGCCCAGACCGGTTGCAACGACAGTCACGTGCAGCTCGTCGCGCATGTCCGGATCGATAACAGTACCGACCTTGACCATCGCGTGCTCGGAAGCGAAGGCTTCGATGATGCTACCCACGTCGGAGTACTCACCCAGGGACAGGTCAGGACCGGCGGTGATGTTCACCAGGATGCCGCGTGCACCTTGCAGGTTCACGTCTTCGAGCAACGGGTTGCGAATGGCCGCTTCGGTGGCTTCACGTGCACGGTTCGGACCGCTGGCGCAGCCAGTGCCCATCATCGCCATGCCCATTTCGCTCATCACGGTGCGCACGTCGGCGAAGTCGACGTTGATCATGCCCGGACGCTTGATGATGTCGGAGATACCGCGAACGGCACCGGCCAGTACATCGTCAGCCTTGGCGAAAGCCGACAGCAGGCTGGCGTCTTTACCGAGGATGGTCAGCAGCTTCTCGTTGGGGATAGTGATCAACGAGTCGACGCTTTCAGACAGCAGGCGAATACCTTCGTCGGCCAGCTGCATGCGCTTGCGACCTTCGAACGGGAATGGACGGGTCACCACCGCAACGGTGAGGATCCCCATTTCCTTGGCCACTTCGGCAATGATCGGCGCAGCACCGGTACCGGTACCACCGCCCATGCCAGTGGTGATGAACACCATGTTGGTGCCCTGCAGGACTTCGGCAATGCGCTCACGGTCTTCGAGAGCGGCCTGACGACCTACTTCAGGGTTGGCACCGGCACCCAGACCTTTGGTCACGCCAGTACCCAGTTGCAGGATGGTCCGCGCGCTGATGCTTTTCAGCGCCTGGGCATCAGTGTTGGCGCAGATGAACTCAACGCCTTCAATGTTGCTCTTGACCATGTGGTTGACAGCGTTGCCGCCGCCTCCGCCAACACCGATAACCTTAATGACCGGGCTTGCGGGGATGTTGTCTACGAGTTCGAACATTTTCCCTCTCCTTTACGTTCTCTAGTTTTTTCGCCTACTGCGTGTATCTACAACGGTGCTGCGGTAAATCTTCAGAAATTGCCCTGGACCCAGCTCTTGATGCGATCGAGCAAGGCGCCTTTGGGCTCTTCGTTGCTGTAGCTGTCGCGACTGCCGATGCCCGAGAACGAAATGCCGTCGGATTGCTTCTGCAGGCCGTACATCAACAGGCCAACGCCGGTGGAATAGATCGGGTTGCGGACCACGTCATCCAGGCCTCGCACGCCGTGCGGAACGCCCAGGCGTACCGGCATGTGGAAGATTTCCTCGGCCAGTTCGGTGGCGCCTTCCATCTTCGACGTACCGCCGGTCAGCACGATGCCGGCCGGGATCAGGTCTTCGTAGCCGCTGCGACGCAGCTCGGCCTGGATCAGCGTGAACAGCTCGTCGTAACGCGGCTCGACCACTTCGGCCAAGGCCTGGCGGGACAGTTCGCGCGGCGGACGGTCGCCAACACTCGGCACCTTGATGGTTTCACCGGCACCCGCCAGCTTGGCCAGGGCGCAGGCGTAGCGAATCTTGATTTCTTCGGCGTACTGGGTCGGGGTGCGCAACGCCATGGCGATGTCGTTGGTCACCTGATCGCCCGCAATCGGGATCACCGCGGTGTGGCGGATCGCGCCTTCGGTGAAGATCGCGATGTCGGTGGTGCCACCGCCAATGTCCACCAGGCACACGCCCAGCTCTTTCTCGTCGTCGGTCAGGACCGAATAGGCCGAAGCCAGTTGCTCGAGAATGATGTCGTCGATTTCCAGGCCACAGCGGCGCACGCATTTTTCAATGTTCTGTGCGGCGTTGACGGCGCAGGTGACCACGTGAACCTTGGCTTCCAGACGAACGCCGGACATGCCCAGTGGCTCGCGCACGCCTTCCTGGTTATCGATCACGTAATCCTGCGGCAGGGTGTGCAGCACACGCTGGTCGGCCGGGATCGCCACGGCCTGGGCAGCGTCGAGTACGCGCTCAAGGTCGGCGGAGCTGACTTCGCGATCACGAATTGCCACGATGCCGTGGGAGTTCAGGCTGCGGATGTGATTGCCGGCCACGCCGACAAATGCCGAGTGAATGCGGCAACCAGCCATCAGCTGCGCTTCTTCAATCGCGCGCTGGATCGATTGCACGGTGGACTCGATGTTCACCACCACGCCTTTTTTCAGGCCACGGGACGGGTGCGTACCGATCCCGACGATTTCCAGCGTGCCGTCGTCCGAAACCTCGCCCACCAGCGCCACCACCTTGGAGGTGCCGATATCGAGACCGACGATCATTTTGCCGCTTTGCACGTTTGCCATGGGTCCTGCCTCTTCTTAATTCTTCGCGACAGCGGGTTGGGCTGCCGTCGGCGCTACTGGTTCCCGCCAGCCAACAGCGAGGCCGTTGGCGTAGCGCAGATCGATGCGCGCAATGTTCGTAATCTGTTCTTTGAGCGTCTTGTCATAGATGGCAATGAAACGGCGCATCTTTTCCACCTGGTTGCCGCGCCCCAGCAGCAGTTCGATCCCGGGGCCCGCACTGCCTGGGCCGGTGGTCAGGAACCAGCTGCCTCGTTCACGCAACTCCAGGCGCGCAATCGAGAAGCCCAGCGGTCTGAGCATCTGGCTCAGGACCTGGTATTGCTGCATCACCTGCTGTTGCGCCCGTTGTGGACCAAACAGCTGAGGCAAGTGTTCGTAGTTCGCCAACTCACGCGGGGTGAAGGCCTGGCCCTGGTTGTTCAACAGCGACTCGTCACCCCAACGGGCTACCGGCAGTTGCTCCTCCAGGCGGATCACCACTTGATCCGGCCACACCCTGCGCACTTCGGCGTGGGCAATCCATGGCATCTTTTCCAGCTCGGTGCGCATGCTCGCCAGGTCGATGGTGAAGAAACTCGACGCCACATACGGGGCGATTCGCTGCTGCACCGCTTGCTGGCTGATGTAACTCAAGTCGCCCTGCACGTTGACCTTGGTGATCGGCCGGTCGGCGTACGGCAGCAAACGCTGCGCGCCTTCGTAGGTACCGAACCCCAATGCCACCAGCAGCACCGGCCAGAACAGGCTTTTCAGAAAGCCAAAATTGGCTTTCGGCAGGCGCGCAGACATCGGCTCTTTGGCAACCATTCGGCTGGCACCCCGCGGCACCGGCTTGCGGCCGGGAGCGGGTGGCTGATGACGAAGCTGAGCGCCTTGCATGGTCTTAACCTCTTGCCTCGATACTTGCGGCCAGGATCGCCAGAACCAGTTGCTGGAAATCCAGACCGGCCGCACGGGCCGCCATCGGAACCAGACTGTGATCGGTCATGCCCGGTGCGGTATTCACTTCCAGAAACCAGAACTGCCCGTCGGCGTCCTGCATCACGTCTGCCCTGCCCCAACCGGCGATACCCAGCGCTTCACAGGCTTTCGCCGTGAGGTCCATGAGTTCCTTTTCCTTGGTGCTGTCCAGCCCGCATGGAATGCGGTACTGGGTATCGTTGGCGACGTACTTGGCGTCGTAGTCGTAGAAACTGTGCGTCGTGCCCAGGGCGATAGGAGGCAACACCTGGTCACGCAGGGTGGCGATGGTGAACTCCGGACCTTGAATCCATTGCTCGACCAACACTTGCGAATCGTAGGTACTGGCCGCTTTCCAGGCGTCGATCAATTCGGACGCGGAAGTCACTTTGGCCATACCGATACTTGAACCTTCATGGGCCGGTTTGACGATCAAAGGGAAGCCCAGTTCCGTCGCTGCCGAAATACAATCGGCCTCGCTGCGCAGTACTGCGTGACGCGGCGTCGGAATCCCGAGGCTGTGCCAGACCTGCTTGGTACGCAGCTTGTCCATGGCCAGTGCCGAGGCGAGGATGCCGCTGCCGGTGTACGGAATGCCCAGGCATTCGAGCAGGCCCTGCATGCTGCCGTCTTCACCACCGCGACCGTGGAGGATGATGAAGGCGCGGTCGATTTTTTCACTTTGCAGACGCTGCAACAGGTCATCGCCCACGTCGAGGCCGAACGCATCCACGCCCGCGCTTTGCAGCGCATCGAGAACGGCATTGCCCGACTTCAGGGACACTTCGCGCTCGGCACTCTTGCCGCCGAACAACACGGCAACGCGGCCGAAGTCCTTCGGCGCAAGGGTGGAAACGAGGTTGGCGTAAGCAGCAGTCATTTCAACTTCCCCTCGACCGGTGCTGCAACGGCACCGGCGAACAACGGACTATTCAACAGTTTTGGCGCGAGGCCACCGATATCACCGGCGCCCTGGCACAGCAGGATGTCGCCGGCACGCAGCAGCGGCTTGACCACTGGCGCGAGGTCGACACCGCGCTCGATGTAGATCGGGTCGAGCTGACCGCGCTGACGGATGCTGTTGCACAGCTTGCGGCTGTCGGCACCCGGGATCGGCTCTTCGCCGGCCGGATAGACTTCCATCAGCAGCAGTACGTTGGCGTCGGCCAGTACATTGACGAAGTCGTCGTACAGGTCGCGGGTACGGCTGTAACGGTGCGGCTGGTAGACCATCACCAGTCGACGCTCCGGCCAGCCGCCGCGCACGGCCTTGATCACCGCCGCCACTTCGGTCGGGTGATGCCCGTAGTCGTCAACCAGCATCACGCTGCCGTCGTCCACCGGCAGTTCGCCGTAGACCTGGAAGCGTCGGCCGACACCCTGGAACCCGGACAGGCCCTGGACGATGGCTTCATCGCTGACGCCTTCGTCGGTGGCGATGCAAATGGTCGCCAGTGCGTTCAATACATTGTGGTTGCCCGGCATGTTCACCGAGACATCCAGCGGCTCGCGATCCGGACGCAGCACGGTGAAGAAGGTCTGCATGCCTTGCTGACGCACATTGATGGCGCGCACGTCGCAGTCGTCGCCGAAACCGTAAGTGACGGTCGGACGCTTCACCTGTGGCAGGATTTCACGCACCACCGGATCATCCAGGCACACCACGGCCAGACCGTAGAACGGCAGGTTGTGGAGGAACTCGACGAAGGTTTTCTTCAGCTTGTTGAAGTCGCCGTCGTAAGTCGCCATGTGATCGGCGTCGATGTTGGTGACCACGGCTACCAGCGGCTGCAGGTGCAGGAAGCTGGCATCGCTTTCGTCGGCTTCGGCGATCAGGTAACGGCTGGTGCCGAGTTGGGCATTGGTGCCCGCGGCGTTCAGACGACCACCGATGACGAACGTCGGGTCCAGGCCACCGGCGGCGAACACCGAAGCGATCAGGCTGGTGGTGGTGGTTTTGCCATGAGTACCGGCGACGGCAATACCGTGGCGATAGCGCATCAGCTCAGCCAGCATTTCTGCGCGCGGTACCACCGGGATGCGGCGTTCCAGTGCGGTCGCGACTTCCGGGTTGGACGTGTTCACGGCACTCGACACCACCAGCACGTCGGCGGCGGCGGCGTTCTCGGCACGATGACCGATGAAAATTTGTGCGCCGAAGGTTTCCAGGCGCTCGGTGACCGGCGAAGCCTTCAGGTCGGAACCGGAGACTTCATAGCCCAGGTTCAACAACACTTCAGCGATCCCGCACATGCCCACGCCGCCGATACCGACGAAGTGGATGCGGCGGATGCGGCGCATTTCCGGTTGCGGCATGGCTTTCTGATTCTCAACCATGGGCCACCTCCAGGCAGGTATCGACCACGTTACGGGTAGCGTCGGGTTTGGCCAGACGGCGGGCCGCTTGGGCCATTTCTTCGAGTCGTTGCGGTTGCATCAGGACCTCTGTCAGGCGCGCGGCAAGATCCGCTGCACCAGTCGTTCTTTGTGGCATCAGGAAGGCAGCGCCTTCACGGGCCAAATAATCGGCGTTGCGGGTCTGGTGATCGTCGATCGCATGGGGCAAAGGCACCAGCAACGAAGGCAGACCGGCGGCCGCCAGTTCACTGATGGTCAGCGCGCCTGCGCGACATACCACCAGGTCGGCCCAGCCATAGGCTTGGGCCATGTCTTTGATGAAAGGCTGCACTTGCGCCTCGACGCCAGCCGCGCGATAGCGCTCTGCAGTCACTTCATCGTGGTTTTTGCCGGCCTGATGGAACACGTCCGGACGCAGGTCGACAGCGACTTGCGACAGGGCTTCAGGCAGCAACTTGTTCAACGGTTCTGCGCCCAGGCTTCCGCCGAGGATCAGCAAACGCGCCTTGCGGCCAGCCAGGGCTGGTCGCGATGTTTCGAGGAACAGCTCGGTGCGCACCGGATTACCGGTGGTCCGACGGCTGCTCGACAGGGTAAAGGTGTCGGGGAACGCTTCACAGACTCGGGCGGCGAACGGCACCAGCAACCGATTGGCGGTGCCGGCCACGGCGTTCTGTTCATGAACGATCACCGGCACGCCGGCCAGTTTGGCCGCGACGCCACCAGGACCGGTCACATAACCACCAAAACCGACCACGCAGGCTGGCCGCAGCCGACGAATGATCGCCCGCGCCTGCCAGACGGATTTGAGCAACATGAACGGCGCCTTGAGCAGCGACAACTTGCCCTTGCCCCGCAGACCGCTGGCGTTGATCCGATGCAATTCAATGCCGGCCGCCGGGACCAGATCGTTTTCAATGCCGCGCGGCGTACCCAGCCAGTGCACGGTATAGCCACGGGCCTGGAATTCACGAGCACAGGCCAGTGCCGGGAACACGTGCCCCCCGGTGCCGCCCGCCATGATCAATACGTTAGCGCCCATGGTTCGGCTCCTCGGCGAAGTCGCTCTCATGGAACTCCATCTCTTCACTGCCCAGGTGGGTTCGACTCTCCCACTCAATGCGCAACAACAACCCGAGACAGGCACAGCAGATCACCAGCGAGCTACCGCCATAACTGAGGAACGGCAAGGTCAGCCCCTTGGTCGGCAACAGGCCCACGTTCACCCCGATGTTGATCAGGAACTGGCCGATCCACAGGAACGACAACCCATAGGCAACATAGGCGGCGAAGAACTGCTTGGCCTTCTCGGCCCACAAGCCGATGTACATGCCACGGATACACACGAAGCCGAACAATGCGACGGTGCACAGGGAGCCGACCGCACCCAGCTCTTCGGCGAGGACCGAGAACACGAAGTCGGTGTGAGCTTCCGGCAGGTAGAACTGCTTCTGCACGCTGTTGCCCAGGCCAACGCCGAGCCATTCACCACGGCCGAATGCGATCAGGGCCTGGGACAGCTGATAACCGGCACCGAACTGGTCAGCCCACGGATCGGCAAAGTTGGTCAGACGCGCCATTCGATAAGGCTGCATCTGAATCAACAGCACCACGGCCCCGACGGCCAGCAGCACCATCAAGGAGAAACGGAACAAGCCGACCCCGCCAAGGAACAGCATCGCCGCCGCAGCCCCCATCATCACGACGGTGGCACCGAAGTCTGGCTCCATCAGCAACAGGCCCGCCATGGGCAGCAACACGATGAACGGCTTGAAGAAGCCCATCCAGCTTTCCCGCACTTCTTTCTGGCGACGCACCAGATAGCCGGCGAGGTAAATCACCACGAATACCTTGGCGATCTCGGAAGGCTGGACGTTGAAGAAACTGAAGCCGATCCAGCGCATCGAACCGTTCACTTCGCGGCCGATGCCCGGGATGATCACCATCACCAGCAAGCCGAACGCACCGATCAGCATCAGCCAGCCCAGGCGTTGCCAGGTAGCAATCGGGACCATCATGGTGACGATGCAGGCACCCAGGCCCAGCACCATATAAATAAGGTGGCGAATCATGTAATACAGGGCACTGCCCGACTGCACCGCCGCCACTTCGGTGGAGGCCGATGCGATCATGATCAGGCCCAGACCGAGCAACGTCAGGCAACCGGCAAGCATCGGGAAATCGAGGTCGATTCCGCGCCCGGTGATCAGCGGCGAAGGATACGGCTTGATGATGCTGAGCAGACTCATACCAGTTCCTCCACGGCTTGGACGAACTGGTGACCACGGTCTTCGTAGTTCTTGAACATGTCGAAACTGGCGCAGGCTGGCGACAGCAGCACCACGTCGCCCGGCTGGGCTGCGGCCCGGCATTGCGCCACGGCTTCGACCAGGGAACTCGCACGAATCAGCGGCACGCCATCACCGATGGCCTCGCCGATCTTGTCGGAGTCACGGCCCATCAGGATCACGGCGCGGCAGTTGGCCGCCACCGGATCGCGCAAGTCCTTGAACTCGGCACCCTTGCCATCGCCACCGGCGATCAGCACGATCTTGCCGTCGATGTCCGCGCCCAGACCTTCAATGGCCGCCAATGCAGCGCCCACGTTGGTGGCTTTGGAATCGTTGTAGTAACCCACGCCATCCAGGTCGCGTACCCACTGGCAGCGATGCTCAAGCCCGGCGAACGTCCGCAGGGCCGAAAGCATGGCATCGAACGGCAGGCCGACCGCATGGCCCAGGGCCAGGGCTGCCAATGCGTTGGACTGGTTGTGTGCGCCACGAATTTTCAGCTCGCGCACCGGCATCAGGTTCTGGAATTCGAAGGCCAGGTACTTTTCGCCGTCTTCTTCGCGAATACCGAACGCCTTGAAGTCGGGCTTGCTCAAACCGAAGGTCCAGCACGGCTGGCCCTCGCCCATCAGGGGACGGCTCAGGGCATCCTGACGGTTGACCACGAACTGCCTGGCACCACGGAAGATCCGGTGCTTGGCCAGGTGATAAGCCGGCAGACCGCTGTAACGGTCCATGTGGTCTTCGCTGATGTTCAGCACGGTCGCCACTTCGGCGTTGAGCTGATCGGTGGTTTCCAGTTGAAAACTCGACAGCTCCATCACGTACAACTCGATGTCGTCGCTGAGCAAGTCCAGCGCCGGCATACCGAGGTTGCCACCGACGGCGACGCGCTTGCCGGCCGCAGACGCCATCTCGCCGACCAGGGTGGTCACGGTGCTTTTCGCGTTGGAACCGCTGATGGCCACGATCGGCGCTTTCGCGTTACGCGCGAACAGCTCGATGTCGCCGGACAATTTCACGCCACGGGCGGCGGCAGCCTGCAGGGCCGGGGTCGCCAGGGCCAGGCCGGGGCTCACGTAGAGCTCGTCGGCACGACACAGGAATTCGACGTCCAGCTCGCCACAACGCACTTCCACGTGCGGATAGTCACGCTTGAGCGTGGCCAGTTCCGGTGGATTTTCCCGCGTATCGGCCACGGCAAACGCCACGCCCCGGCTCGCCAGGAAGCGAACCAGGGACATGCCGCTCTTGCCGAGGCCGACAACGATGCGGAAGTGGTCAGAAGCGATCAGAGACACGAGTTTCTACCTCAGCTTCAGGGTGGCAAGGCCGACCAACACGAGAATCACGGTGATGATCCAGAAACGGACGATCACGCGCGGCTCGGGCCAGCCCTTGAGTTCAAAATGGTGGTGAATCGGTGCCATGCGGAACACACGGCGACCGGTCAGCTTGAAGGACGCAACCTGAATGACGACTGACAGGGTTTCCATCACGAACACGCCGCCCATGATGAACAGGACGATTTCCTGACGGACGATCACAGCAATGGTGCCCAGGGCCGCGCCCAGCGCCAGTGCGCCGACGTCACCCATGAAGACTTGCGCCGGGTAGGTGTTGAACCACAGGAAGCCAAGGCCCGCACCGATCAGTGCGCCGCAGAACACGATCAACTCACCCGCGCCGGGTACATAAGGAATCAGCAGGTATTCGGCGAATTTCACGTTACCCGACAGGTAGCAGAAAATGCCCAGGCCACCGCCAACCATCACGGTCGGCATGATCGCCAGGCCGTCGAGGCCGTCGGTCAGGTTGACCGCGTTGCTCGAACCGACGATCACGAAATAGGTCAGGACAATGAAACCGGCGCCCAGCGGAATGCTGTAGTCCTTGAGCATCGGCAGGATCAGCGTGGTTTCCACCGGCGTGGCAGCGGTCATATAAAGGAAGATCGCCGCGCCCAGGCCGAATACCGACTGCCAGAAATACTTCCAGCGGCTCGGCAAGCCGCGGGAATTCTTCTCGATCACTTTACGGTAGTCATCGACCCAGCCGATGGCGCCGAACAGCAAGGTCACCAACAGCACCACCCAGACGTAGCGGTTGGTCAGGTCGGCCCACAGCAGAGTGCTGACGCCGATCGACGACAGAATCAGCGCGCCGCCCATGGTCGGGGTGCCCGACTTGGACAGGTGCGATTGCGGACCATCGTTACGAACGGACTGGCCGATCTGACGGTTCTGCAAAGTGCGGATCATCCACGGGCCATAGCACAGCGACAAAACCAGCGCGGTCAGTACACCGAGAATCCCGCGCAGGGTCAGGTACTGAAAGACCGCGAAGCCTTTGTAGAACTGTTGCAGATACTCCGCTAGCAGCAGCAGCATTAATGTTTCTCCAGACTGGTCCCGCACAAAGCGGCGACGATGTTTTCCATCGCGGCGCTGCGCGAGCCCTTGATCAAAATGGTGGTGTTTGGATCTTGCTCGGCGCCCAGGGCATTGATCAGCTCAGCCTGCGTGCTGAAGTGAAAGGCCTGTGGACCGAAGGCGTTGACGGCGTGAACCATCATGGGCCCGACGGCGTACAGCGCAGAAACCTTGCCACGGGCGTACTCGCCCACGTCACGGTGCCCCTGCTCCGCCCAATCGCCCAACTCGCCGATATCCCCGAGCACCAGAACGGTGCGGCCGGAAAAGCCGGCGAGTATATCAACGGCAGCGCACATCGAGGTGGGGTTCGCGTTGTAAGTATCATCAATAACGCGCATGCCATTGCTGGCCAGCTGCGCGACGGTACGGCCCTTGACCGGCTGCACGGCGCCAAGACCGGTGGCGATACCGAACAGCGATACCCCCAGGGCATGGGCAGCAGCGGCAGCAGCCATCGCGTTGGCCACGTTATGGGTGCCGAGCAGGTTCAATTGCACGCGCTCCACACCTTCAGGCGTGTGCAGATTGAACGCCGGGCAACCCCGGGCATCGGTGGTCAGGTCACTGGCATAGAAGTCGGCGCTGGCGGTGCTCAAGGCGAACGTCAGCACTTTGCGTTCGCCGGCACGCGCCTTCCAGATAGCGAATGCCTTGTCGTCAAGATTGAGAACGGCGACGCCATCGGCATCCAGCCCTTCGATAATCTCGCCCTTGGCTTCGACGATTTTTTCCGGCCCGCCGAACTCGCCAACGTGGGCGGTCCCGGCGTTATTGAGAATGGCCACATGGGGTTTGGTCATGCCCACGGTGTAGGCAATTTCACCCAGACGCGAGGCGCCGAGCTCAATTACCGCAGCGGTGTGTTCCGGCGCCAGTTCGAGCAGGGTCAGCGGAGCACCGAGGTCATTGTTCAGGTTGCCACGGGTCGCCAGCACCGGACCGCGGGTACGCAGGATGCTCGCGAGCATTTCCTTGACCGTGGTCTTGCCGCTGGAACCGGTAATGGCGGCGACCGGGCGAGTGAAGGCCTGGCGGTTCAGGGCACCCAACTGGCCGAGGGCCTTGCGGGTATCGCTGACCAGCAATTGCGGCAGCGTGCTATCAGCGACTTCGCGCTCGACCAATGCCGCCACGGCGCCTTTCGCCGCAACGTCATTCAGATAATCGTGACCATCAAAGCGTGGACCGGTCAGGGCTATGAACAGTTGGCCCGGCTTGATCGCACGGCTATCAATGCTGACACCGTCGAAGCTGGCATCGGCAGACACCAGGCGTGCATTCAGCGCGCCGGTCAGTTCGCTCAGTTTCAAGGTTTTAAGCATGGGCCACCTCCCACGCGGTCAAGGCATGATCGGCTTCGACCAGGTCGGAGAAGGCATGGCGCTCGCCGTTGATTTCCTGATAGTCCTCGTGACCTTTACCCGCCAGCACGATCACGTCGTCCGCAGACGCGGCGGCGATCAATTGGGCAATCGCCTGGCCACGGCCAGCCACGAAGGTAACTTTATCCACAGCCGTGAAACCGGCACGGATGTCATCGAAAATAATCGCCGGATCTTCGGTGCGCGGGTTGTCGTCAGTCACCAGCACGCCATCGGCCAGGCGCTCGACCACTTCGGCCATCAGCGGACGCTTGCCGCGATCACGGTCACCGCCACAGCCGAACAGGCACAGCAGCCGACCTTTGACGTGCGGACGCAATGCCGTCAGGACTTTTTCCAGGGCATCCGGGGTGTGGGCGTAATCGACCACCACCAACGGCTGAGTGCCGCCACCGAGGCGCTGCATGCGTCCGGCGGGGCCTTCAAGTTTCGGCAACACCTTGAGAATTTCGTCCAGCGCGTAGTCGAGGCCGAGCAAGGCACCGACCGCCGCCAGAACATTGCTCAGGTTGAAACGACCGAGCAAGGTGCTGCGCAGATGGTGCTCGCCCTGAGGCGTGACCAGCGTGGCGCGCACACCTTCGTCGTCGAACTGCGCTTCGCGGCAATACAGGTAGGCGCCGCTGTCGAGCAGGCTGTAGGTGATCAACCGCGATTCGCGTTTTTCCGCAGCCAGTTGCCGGCCGAAGTCGTCGTCGAGGTTAACCACCCGGCACTTCAAATCGTTCCAGGCGAACAACTTCGCCTTGGCTTCGCCGTAGGCCTGCATGGTGCCGTGGTAATCCAGATGATCGCGGGACAGGTTGGTCATCACCGCCACATCAAAAGCCAAGGCAGTGACACGGCCCTGATCCAGGCCATGGGACGACACTTCCATGGCGACGGCTTTGGCACCGGCCTTTTTCAGGTCGCCCAGGGTCGCTTGCACGGCGATCGGATTCGGCGTGGTGTGCAGGCCGCTTTCCAGCGCGCCGTAGAAACCGGACCCCAGCGTGCCGACGATGCCGCAGTGCTGACCGAGCAGATCCAGCGCCTGGGCAACCAGCTGAGTCACGCTGGTCTTGCCGTTGGTGCCGGTCACGCCGACCAGATTCAGATGATGACTCGGCTCGCCATAAAAGCGTCCGGCGATGTCCGACAGCTGCGCAGCCAGGCCTTTGACCGGAATCAATGGCACGTCAGTGATCGGCAGCACGGTGGCGCCTTCCACTTCATACGCCACGGCTGCGGCACCGCGCTGCAACGCATCGCCAATGTGTGCACGACCGTCGAATTTGCCGCCCGGCACAGCGAGGAACAAATCACCCGCGCGCACGTTGCGGCTGTCGAGCGCCAATTCACGGATCAACAGATCGTGGCCGGCGTGGGGGAAAATCTTGTTCAAACTTAGAGACATCAGCCGCGCCCTCCATTGGCTTTCAGTGGAACGACCGGCGTTGCGTTCGCTTGTTGAGTAGGTGGCAGGTTGTCCGGGGTGACGTTCATCAGGCGCAGGGTGCCGGACATTACGCGGCTGAACACCGGCGCCGATACCAGACCACCGAAGTAACCGGCCTTGGTCGGCTCGTCGATGACCACCACGATGGCGTAACGCGGATCGCTCATCGGGCCGAAACCGGCAAACAGCGAGCGGTAGGAGTTTTCGGCGTAGCCCTTGGTACCCACCGAGGTTTTGCGCGCAGTACCCGATTTGCCGCCCACGTGATACGCCGGCACCTGCGCACGGAACACGCCGCGCGGTGCTTCGATCACTTGTTGCAACATGGTTTGCATGGTTTTCGCAACCGCTTCGGGCAGCACCTGCGTCGTTTGCGGCGCTTTGTCGGATTTGATCAGTGTCAACGGCGCGAGGCGCCCGTTGTTGGCCAGCGCCGAGAAGGCGTGAACCAACTGGATCGCGGTCACGGAAACGCCGTAGCCGTAGGACAGCGTCGCGGTCTCGGCCTTGCGCCATTCGCGGTAGTTCGGCAGGTTACCAACGCGCTCGCCGGGGAAACCGAGGCCGGTGTCCTGGCCGAGGCCGACTTTCTGTGCCAGGCGGAAAATCGTCTCGCCACCGATATCGAAGGCGATCTTACTCATGCCGACGTTACTGGAATTGATCAGAATGCCCGTCAGGTCGAGCACTGGACCCTCGGTCCTGGACACGTCCTTGATGGTGTACTTGCCGATCTGCAAGGAGCCCGGGTACACCTCGACAGTGTCGGTCGGTTTCCAGCGGCCGGTTTCGAT
Organism: Pseudomonas sp. TNT2022 ID1044; assembly: GCF_028656895.1. Classification (NCBI taxonomy): domain Bacteria; kingdom Pseudomonadati; phylum Pseudomonadota; class Gammaproteobacteria; order Pseudomonadales; family Pseudomonadaceae; genus Pseudomonas; species Pseudomonas sp. TNT2022 ID1044. The sequence continues at coordinate 22,521 of NZ_JAMDHB010000020.1, forward strand.
CGCGGCGCTCATGGAAATCGCCTTCATGGTCGAACCCGGCTCGAACACGTCGATCATTGCGCGGTTACGCATCATCGCCGGCTGCAAGTTGCGGCGGTTGTTCGGGTTGTAGGTCGGCTGGTTGACCATGGCGAGAATCTCGCCGGTCTTCACGTCCATGATCACCAGGCTGCCGGCCTTGGCACCGTTCTCGATGATCGCGTTGCGCAACTCGCGGTTGGCCAGGTATTGCAGGCGCAGGTCAATGGACAACGCCAAGGGCTTTCCGGCCTTGGCGTTTTTTGTAACCTGGACATCCTTGATCAACCGGCCGCGCCGGTCCTTGATCACCTGACGCTTGCCCGGCACCCCGGCCAGCCATTCGTCATAAGCCAGTTCGATACCTTCTCGACCGTGATCGTCGATATCGGTGAAGCCGACCATATGCGCGGTGACTTCACCGGCCGGATAAAAGCGGCGGAATTCTTCAATGCCATAGACGCCCGGCACTTTCAGGTCGAGCACAGACTGACCCTGCTCAGGCGTCAGCCCGCGCACCAGGTAAATGAATTCTTTATTGGCTTGAGCCTCAAGGCGCTCGGCCAGGGCCTTCGGGTCTTGCCCGAGCGCGGCGGCGAGCGCCGGCCACTTCTCTTTGGACTGCTGCATTTCCTTGGCGTTGGCCCACAGGGTGGTCACCGGTGTACTGACGGCCAGCGGTTCGCCGTTACGGTCGGTGATCAGACCACGGTGAGCCGGAATAGGAATATGCCGAACGCTGCGTGCGTCGCCCTGACCTTTAAGGAAGTCACGGTCAACCACTTGCAGATCGATGATGCGCCAGCAAATCGCAGCCACCATGACGCCGAGTAAACCCAGCACCAGACGGAAACGCCACGGAAAGAGCGCGCCTTCGAGTTTCATCATGGCGCCACCATCTGCACGTCGGCGGCGCCAGGAATGCGCATTTTCAGTTGTTCGGTGGCCAGCACTTCGATACGGCTATGGGCGGTCCAGGTGCTCTGCTCCAGAATCAACCGGCCCCATTCAGCCTGCGCCTTGTCGCGCACGCTCAACTCGTTGTACAGCGAGTTCAACAACTGGCGATTCCAGTGCGCGCTGTAGGACACGCCGATGGCCGACACGAGCACGCCGACAAACAACAGCAGCATGAAAAAGCTTCCGCCGGGAAGTGGCTTGGCGAAAAGCTTGCTCACCGCAGCTTCTCCGCCACACGCATGACAGCGCTACGGGAACGTGGGTTGGCTTTGAGTTCGGCGTCGGAGGCCGTCTGCGCTTTGCCATGGACTTTGATTTTCGGTTCGAAGGCGACGTGCCGAACCGGCAGGTTGCGCGGCAGGTTGTCGGCTTCGCCTTTCACCAGCTTGCGCATGAACAGTTTGACGATGCGGTCTTCCAGCGAGTGGAAGCTGATGACCACCAGACGACCACCGACTTCCAGGCATTCCAGAGCGGCTTCGAGGCCGGTTTCCAGATCACCCAGTTCGTTGTTGACGTGAATACGCAGGCCCTGGAACGCGCGGGTTGCAGGGTTTTTGCCTTTTTCCCAGGCAGGATTGGCGACTTTCAGTACTTCGGCCAGATCGGCAGTGCGCTCGAACGGCTTGATATCACGCCGCTCGGCCACGGCACGGGCCATGCGACCAGAGAAACGCTCTTCGCCGTATTCCTTGAACACACGGGCAATTTCTTCCACCGGCGCAGTGTTGACGAACTCGGCAGCGCTGATCCCGCGGGACGGGTCCATGCGCATGTCCAAAGGTCCATCGTTGAGAAAACTGAAGCCGCGCTCCGGGTCGTCGAGCTGCGGCGAAGAGACGCCGAGGTCGAGCAAAATACCGCTGACCTTGCCGGTCATGCCGCGTTCGGCCACTTCGGAACCGAGCTCGGCAAAGCTGCGCTGCACAACGACAAAGCGGCCGTCTTCGGCCGCTAGCGTTTGCCCTGTGGCAATCGCTTGAGGATCTTTGTCAAATCCGAGCAACCGACCATCGGGACCGAGCTGACTGAGGATCAACCGGCTGTGCCCGCCGCGCCCGAACGTGCCATCCAGATAGCAGCCATCAGGACGTACGGCGAGAGCCTCGACGGCTTCGTCAAGCAGTACGGTGATGTGGTTAAAGCCGCTATCAATAGTCACAGGATCAAATCACGCAGTTCATCAGGCATCGCGCCCGGTTGTTGAATAGCAGCCAGGTCAGCGGCAGAAACCGCATTCCAGGCATCCTCGTCCCACAATTGGAACTTGTTCAGTTGGCCTACCAACATCGCGCGCTTATCCAACTTGGCATATTCACGAAGACGCGGCGGAACCAGAAAACGACCACTGCCATCGAGCTCGAGGTCGACGGCATTACCAATCAGTAAACGTTGCAGGCGGCGGTTCTCTTCGCGAAGCGAAGGCAGTGCGCGCAGTTTGGTTTCAATAATTTCCCACTCATCGAGGGGGTAAACACACAAACACGGATCAACGGCATCAATGGTGACGATCAACTGCCCGGAACTACGCGAATCGAGCTCGTCACGGTACCGGCTCGGCATAGCGAGACGGCCCTTTGCATCGAGACTGATTGCGTTGGCTCCGCGAAACACGTCAGCGTTTCTCCAAATATTAGCGTTTTGCGTTCAAAAAACCCACTTCATGCCACTTTCCGCCACTTGCGCACACTATAGGAATGCGCCCACCACACCGTCAAGGCGCGCATTAAAGGAAAACCCTTACAGAACTGAGATTTAGGAGCATAAAAGAAGGGGTAACGAGAATCTGGCGGATGAAACCGACCAATAACTTGAATCAGCACGGAAGGCTGCGTTCGAAAGTTAAAGTAATTTATTAAGAGTAAGATTTTTTTGGTATTACGAAAGTGCTTCGCCGACGATTCTGAAAGGAGGGAAACCAGTGCTGCGTGGAGTTTTTGCGATCACTAAAAGCGTGGGCTAATCGATATCACAAAAGCGCTTCTCCTGGCGACTCCGAAAGGAGGGAAACCGGTGCTGCGTGGAGTTATTGCGATCACTAAAAGCGTGGGCTAATCGATATCACAAAAGCGCTTCTCCTGGCGACTCCGAAAGGAGGGAAATTGCTATCACCAGGACCCTGCCCGATGAATCAAGCAGAGGAAAGAAAAAGGTGGAGAGTCGATCTGTAAGCCGGGTTCTGTCTTGAACAGTCATTCGTCTACGATGGCCATCACTGGACATCTTTAGCAACCTACCCGGTCCCAGCGCGGGCCACGCCTTGGGACCCTATTTGGTCTTGCTCCAAGTGGGGTTTACCTAGCCACGAACTGTTGCCAGACGTGCGGTGCGCTCTTACCGCACCTTTTCACCCTTACCGGCGCCGAAGCGCTTAGGCGGTTATTTTCTGTGGCACTTTCCGTAGGCTCACGCCTCCCAGGCATTACCTGGCACTTCGCCCTATGGAGCCCGGACTTTCCTCCCCCCCCTAATTTTCATAGAGGGCAGCGACTGTCCGATCGACTCTCCGCCGCGCAGGTTAACGGCAGAGCGCCCGAAGAACAAGCGCTAAAAGCCTTCGAGGACGCCTGCGCGTCGGGTTTCACTCGCTTTTCTGTTTATCCAGCGCGACCTGATAAAGAACATTCTTACGCTCGCCGGTAATTTGCGCCGCCAATGCCGCCGCCCGCTTGAGCGGCATTTCTTCGAGCAACAGGTTGAGAATGCGCATGGCCTCGCTGCTGACCGCATCTTCAGACTCGGGCGCCGTCCAGCCAGCGACCAGCACCACGCATTCGCCGCGCTGCTGATTGCTGTCCGACTCGACGAACTCGCGCAATTGGGCCAGCGGCAACCCTTTGAGCGTTTCAAAGGTTTTAGTCAGTTCGCGAGCCAGCAATGCCGGACGCTCAGGTCCGAACACCAGTTCCATGTCCTGCAAACATTCCAGGATGCGGTGCGGCGCTTCGTAAAAAATCAGCGTGCGCGGCTCTTCCTTTACCAACTCAAGACGCGCTCGCCGCCCCACAGCCTTGGCCGGCAGGAAACCTTCAAAGATGAAACGGTCCGAAGGCAAGCCGGCTGCCGACAACGCGGCAACCAGAGCGCAGGCCCCCGGCACCGGCACCACGTTGATCCCGGCAGCGCGGGCCTGGCGCACCAGATGATATCCAGGGTCGGAAATCAGCGGCGTGCCGGCATCGGAGATGAGTGCCACATCATCACCCGCGAGCAGACGGGTAATAAAGCGACTACCTTCATCGCGCTCGTTGTGCTCATGGCACGCCGCCAGCGGCGTCGGAATACCGAAGTGCTGCATCAAACGCTGGGAATGGCGAGTGTCCTCGGCGGCGATCAAGGCAACCTCGCGCAGGATCTTCAGCGCGCGCGCACTGATGTCGTCCAGGTTGCCGATGGGCGTCGCCACCACATAAAGCGAGCCCGCAGCGGAATTCAAAGCACCTGGAGCAGTCAAAGCGCACACCTCATGATCGAGAAAGCAGCCATTGTAACCCGTAGCGACACTCGCGATGCGCGCGAGCAACACTCGCTTTTGCCGCCTTTTGTGCCGCACGGGAACATTTGCGCACGCTAAATTGATCGATTCATGCCACTAACATCGCGCCCCGGCCAGTGCTTGGGTACAATTCCACGCTAATTTGATCGAGTATCAGGAACACTTACATGATCGCTTGCCTGCGGCTGTTTACTGCCCTCTGCCTCGCTGCCTTGCTGGCGGCTTGCGCCAGCTCGCCCTCCTCCAGCCTTGGCGAACTTCCACGGACCCCGGATGCCAGCATCGAGCAACTGCTCGAGAAGGCCGCCCAAAGCAAATCGCCGGAAGACGCTGCGCTGTTTCGCCTGAGCGCCGCTGACCTGGCCTACCGCCAGGGCAATGCCGCCCAGTCCGCGCAAATCCTGCAGCAAGTACCCGTGGAGCAACTCAAGCCCGGTCAGCAGGTATTCGCCAGCACACTGGCCGCCGAATTGGCGATGACCCGCAACCAGCCGAAAGCCGCGCTGACGGCCTTGAGCCATCCAAGCCTGCAACGCCTGGGCGAATTGCCGGAAGAACAACAGATCCGCACCGGCACCGTCCGTGCCCGCGCCCTTGAAGCCGACGGCCAGACCCTGGCCGCCGCAAGGGAGCGGATCTTCATCGCGCCGATGCTCAAAGGTGAGGCCGCCAGCAAAAACCACGAAGCGATCTGGACACTGATCGCCTCGCTGCCGACTGATCAATTGCAGCCCAACACCACCGACGATCTCGGCGGCTGGATGGGCCTGGCGCTGGCGGTGAAGACGGCCGGCACCCTGGAACAGCAACAGACGGCCATCGACAACTGGCGCCAGCAGAATCCGAAACACCCGGCCGCCGTCCAGTTGCCACTGCCATTGACCAAGCTCAAAGAGCTCGCCAGTCAGCCCCTGGGCAAAATCGCATTGTTGCTGCCACAAGACGGTCCGCTGGGCTCCGTGGGCAAAGCACTGCGCGAAGGTTTCATGGCCGCTCACTATCAGGCGCAACAAGCCGGGCAGACCCCCCCAGCCATCGAGTTCTATGACAGCTCGCGCCTGACCTCCCTCGACGAGTTCTACCGCAAGGCCCAGGCAGACGGCGTGCAACTGGTCGTCGGCCCGCTGGAGAAGCCGCTGGTCAAACAGCTGAGCACTCGCCCGCAACTGCCGCTCCCTACCCTGGCGCTGAACTACAGCGAAGGCGAACAAGGTCCGGCGCAGTTGTTCCAGTTCGGCCTTGCCGCTGAAGACGAAGCCCGCGAAGTGTCCCGCCGCGCTCGCGCCGACGGCCTGCATCGTGCCGCCATCATGGTGCCGAAAGGCGAATGGGGCGACCGCGTGCTCAGGGCGTTCAGCCAGGACTGGCAAGCCAATGGCGGCAGCATCGTTGCCACCGAGCGTGTTGACCAGCCCGTTCAACTGGCCCAGCAGATTGCCGACATGTTCCAGCTGCGCCAGAGCGAAGGCCGCGCCAAGAGCCTGCAAAGCACCGTAGGCTCTACGGTCGCTGCCCAGCCTTCGCGCCGTCAGGACATCGAGTTCATCTTCCTCGCCGCCACGCCGCAACAAGCGCAACAGATCAAACCAACCCTGAACTTCCAGTACGCCGGTGACGTTCCGGTCTACGCCACTTCCCACGTGTTCAGCGCCAGCGGTGATGTCAACCAGTACAACGACATGAACGGCGTTCGCTTCTGCGAAACGCCATGGCTTTTGGACGCGAATGATCCGCTGCGCCAACAAGTCACGGCGCAATGGCCACAAGCCGCCGGTAGCCTGGGGCGCTTGTATGCAATGGGTGTCGACGCCTATCGCCTGGCGCCACGCCTGGGCCAACTCAAGGCCCTGCCGGACAGTCGCATCGAAGGCCAGTCGGGCAGCCTGAGCATGACCCAGAACCAGCGTGTCGTGCGGCAGTTGCCGTGGGCCGAGTTCGTCAACGGTCAGGTTCAACGCCTGCCGAACACGCCACGCTGATGCCTGACAGGTCACGCCAGCAAAGCGGTAAAGATGCCGAGCGCCATGCGCTCGAACATCTTCAACAACAAGGTCTGCGCCTGTTGGCGCAGAACTGGTTGTGTAAACGCGGCGAGCTTGATCTGGTCATGCTTGATGGCGATACAGTAGTATTCGTTGAAGTTCGCTACAGAAAAAACACTCAATGGGGTGGCGCGCTCGATAGCATTGATGAGCGCAAACGGCAGAAACTGATTTTTGCCGCGCAGTATTTTCTTCAGCGCGAGTCGCGCTGGGCCAATTCCCCTTGCCGTTTCGACGTGGTTGCCATCGACAGCCACCTCGATCAGTTGAACTGGTTGCAGAATGCCTTCGACAGCTGATCGCCTGCGCCACGAAGCGGATACAACCCAACATTTTTGCTCTTTGTTTTGCGGGCTGCACTTTCACGTGCCGGACAGCCGCGCTCATTAAGGTCACACAGATGGACATGCAATCCAGAATTCGCCAGCTTTTTCAGGCCAGCATCGACACCAAGCAACAGGCGATGGACGTACTTGCACCGCACATCGAGCAAGCCAGCCAGGTCATGGTCAATGCGCTGCTCAACGAAGGCAAAATGCTCTCCTGCGGCAATGGCGGTTCTGCCGGTGATGCCCAGCACTTCTCGTCGGAGCTGCTCAACCGCTTCGAACGCGAGCGCCCTAGCCTGCCGGCCATCGCGCTGACCACCGATAGCTCGACGATCACTTCGATCGCCAACGACTACAGCTACAACGAAATCTTCTCCAAGCAGATCCGCGCCCTGGGCCAACCGGGCGATGTATTGCTGGCGATTTCCACCAGCGGCAACTCGGCAAACATAATTCAGGCGATCCAGGCCGCACATGATCGCGAAATGATTGTCGTAGCATTGACCGGTCGCGATGGCGGCGGCATGGCGTCGCTGCTGTTGCCCGAGGACGTGGAGATTCGCGTACCCGCCAACGTCACCGCACGCATTCAAGAAGTCCACCTGCTGGCGATCCATTGCCTTTGCGACTTGATCGACAGCCAACTGTTCGGGAGTGAAGAATGACCCCTAATCGCCTCGGCCTACTGGCCCTGACCCTGTGCCTCGGCATCAGCGGCTGCACCTCGGTGGTTAATGCCAGCCGTGAAGCCCCCATTGAAGACGACCGCGGCACCCGCACTTTCGGTAGCAAGATCGATGACTCGCTGATCGACACCAAGGTCGGCGTGAACATCGCCAAGGCCGACCCGGCCCTGGATAACGACTCGCACATCGTCGTGACCAGCTTCAACGGCGTGGTGCTGCTTGCCGGCCAAACCCCGCGAGCCGACCTCAAGGCCAAGGCCGAACAGGCTGCCGCAGCCGTTCAACGCGTGAAGACGGTCCACAACGAACTGCAGATTCTCCCACCCTCCGGCTTCCTGGCTCGCCAGAACGACACCTGGCTGACCTCCAAGATCAAGACGCAGATGCTCACCGATCCGAACATTCCGGGCTCGCGCATCAAGGTTGTCACCGAGAACGGCATCGTCTACCTGCTGGGCTTGCTGACCAAACAGGAAGCCGCCCAGGCAACCAATCTGGTGCAGGGCGTCTCTGGCGTGCAGAAGATTGTGAAACTGTTTGAGTACATCGACTGACCCTCTCGGCGATGGCGATTTTGAAATCGCCATCGCCAGCAAGCGGGCTCTCACAGTAATAAAAAAGGCGATCCATTCGGATCGCCTTTTTTTATTACTTCACCACCTTCAAACTGGGTCGACCGCTGGGACGCGGCGGCTCGCTGTCGGGCGGCGGAATATCATCATCCGGCTCGATCTCTTCCTCGTCGTCCATAGGCGATTCCAGATCAAACACCATGCCCTGGCCATTCTCCCGGGCGTAGATACCCAGGATCGATGCGATAGGCACGTACAGCGTATGTGGCACACCACCAAAGCGGCCTTCGAAGCTTACCGCCTCGTTGTCCATGTGCAGATGACGCACCGCTTGTGGCGATACGTTCAGGACAATCTGCCCGTCACTGGCAAAACCCTGCGGAACCTGCACCGAGGGATACTCGGAGTTCACCAGCATGTGCGGGGTGCAATCGTTATCAACAATCCACTCGTAGAGCGCGCGGACCAGATAAGGTCGACTGGAGTTCATAGCGGCTCCTTAAGCCTTTAGCGCATATCGCGTTCGACACCAGACAGACTCGCCTGGAAAGCCTCACGCGCAAACTGGCGCTCCATGTAATCAAGCAGCGGCTTGGCTGGCCGCGGCAGTTCTATACCCAGGATCGGCAATCGCCAGAGTATTGGTAATAGGCAGCAATCCACCAGACTTTGTTCCTCACTGAGGAAAAACGGCTTGTCGGCGAACAACGGCGAAACGCCCGTCAGGCTTTCACGCAGTTCTTTGCGCGCCACGACACGCGCCGCTTCTTTGGTCCGCGAATCCAGAATCAGATCCACCAGACCACACCAGTCGCGCTGAATGCGGTGCATCAGCAGACGGCTGTTGGCACGCGCCACAGGATAAACCGGCAGTAGCGGCGGGTGCGGGTAACGCTCATCCAGATATTCCATCACCACCGTAGACTCCCACAACGCCAGGTCACGATCGACCAGGGTGGGCAAGCTGCCATAAGGGTTCACTTCGATCAGTTTAGGCGGCTGACGGCCAGCTTCAACGTAAATGATCTCGGCGCTGACACCCTTCTCTGCCAGTACGATTCGCACTCGGTGGGAATAGTGGTCGGCGGGGTCGGAGTAACAGGCCAACCGATTGGTCACGCCCATGGCGATCCTCCTCGCTTGTAGAAATTATCGGAAGCGGAAAAACGAGCGCGCCCAGAGGGCGCCTCCCGTAACGCCCGGAACACCAGGCTCGTTACATTTTCAGAGGCGCCCTTGGGCGCGCGCGATTAACAGCAATTGCTTAAAGCTTTATCAGTGCACATCTTTCCAGTATTCGCGCTTGAGCAAGTAGGCGAATACGAAGAAGAACGCGAGGTACAGCAATACATACGTACCGATGCGCTGATGTTGCAGCTTAACCGGGTTAGCCGAGTAAGCCAGGAAGGTTACCAGATTCTTGACCTTCTCATCGAACTGCTCTTCGGTCAAAGCACCACTTTTCGGCACAATGGTCAGCTGATCGCACGCTTCATGAGTCAGCGCGGTACCGGTCAGCGGATCATATTGCTTCTTGCCGTCTTCGACGATCTGAACCTGCTTGCAACCGACCACCTGACGACCTTGCAGGCCAACCAGAACGTTAGGCATGCCGACGTTCGGGAAAACCTTGTTGTTCACACCCCAAGGACGCGACGGGTCTTCATAGAACGACTTCAGGTAACCGTAGAGCCAGTCGGTGCCGCGAACACGGGCAACCAGGGTCAGGTCGGGCGGAGCCGCACCGAACCAGGCCTTAGCGTCAGCCGGCTGCATACCGATGTTCATGTGGTCGCCGATCTTGGCGCCGGTGAACACCAGCTTTTCGAGCATCAGTTCGTGAGGAATGCCCAGGTCATCGGCAACACGCTCATAACGCTGGAACTTGGCGCTGTGGCAACCCATGCAGTAGTTGGCGAACGTACGCGCGCCATCCTGCATGGCAGCTTTATCAGACACGTCGATGTCGACTTTTTCCAGCTCAGGACCACCGCCCCCAGCAGCGAAAGCGAACACCGGCAGCGCCGCAAGCATCAATACAGCAAATAGTTTTTTCATCAGCCAGTCACCCTTTCCGGAACCGGTTTGGTCTTCTCGAGCCTGGTGTAGAACGGCATCAGAATGAAGTAGGCGAAGTACAGGAACGTGCAGACCTGCGACAGCAAGGTACGACCTGGAGTCGGAGCCAGTACACCCAACACGCCCAGGATCACGAACGAGATACAGAACATCACCAGCCAGATCTTGCTCAACCAGCCCTTGTAACGCATCGACTTGACCGGGCTGCGGTCCAGCCACGGCAGGACGAACAGCACCGCAATGGCCGCGCCCATGGCGATAACGCCCAGGAGCTTGTCCGGAACCGCCCGCAGAATCGCGTAGAACGGGGTGAAGTACCAGACCGGAGCAATATGCTCAGGCGTCTTGAACGGGTTGGCCTGTTCGAAGTTCGGTTTCTCGAGGAAGTACCCGCCCATTTCCGGGAAGAAGAACACGATCGAGCAGAAGATGAACAGGAACACCACCACGCCGACGATATCTTTAACGGTGTAGTACGGGTGGAAGGCAATGCCGTCCAGCGGTACGCCGTTTTCGTCTTTGTGTTTCTTGATGTCCACGCCGTCAGGGTTGTTCGAACCGACTTCATGCAGCGCCAGAACGTGCAGCACCACCAGGCCGAGAATCACGATCGGCAAGGCCACCACGTGCAAGGCGAAGAAGCGGTTCAGGGTAATACCGGAAATCAGGTAGTCACCACGAATCCACTGGGTCAGGTCGTTACCGATGACCGGGATCGCACCGAACAGCGAGATGATCACCTGGGCACCCCAGTAAGACATCTGACCCCAAGGCAGCAGGTAACCCATGAAGGCTTCGGCCATCAGCGCCAGGTAGATCAGCATGCCGAAGACCCACACCAGCTCACGCGGCTTCTGGTACGAGCCGTAGAGCAAGCCACGGAACATGTGCAGATAGACCACGATGAAGAACGCCGACGCGCCAGTGGAGTGCAGCAGACGCAGGATCGAGCCGTACTCGACGTCGCGCATGATGTATTCGACGGAAGCAAATGCCTCTTCAGCCGACGGGGTGTAACTCATGGTCAGCCAGACACCGGTAACGATCTGGTTGACCAGAACGAGCAGCGCCAGGGAACCAAAGAAATAGAAGAAGTTGAAGTTCTTCGGGGCGTAATACTTGCTGAGATGGTCTTCCCACATTTTGGTCGCGGGAAAGCGCGCATCAACCCAATCCATGAACTTGCTCATCACGCTTTCTCCGTATCGACGCCAATGACAATGACGTCATCGGTCTCATAGGAATGCGGGGGAACTGGCAGGTTCAAAGGCGCAGGTTGCGACTTGTAGACGCGGCCAGCCAAATCGTAGTGGGAGCCGTGGCAAGGGCAGAAATAACCACCGACCCAGTCCTTGCCCAGATCAGCAGGCGCCACTTCAGGACGGAATGTCGGCGAGCAACCCAGATGGGTGCAGATACCGATCAGCAGCAGAACTTCAGGTTTGATCGACCGCGTTTCCGGGTCGACGTAGGTCGGTTGTGTCGAGTTCTTGGAGGTCGGGTCAGACAACTGGCCCTCGATCTTCTTCAGATTCCCCAGGATTTCCTGTGTACGGCGGACGATAAATACCGGCTGACCGCGCCACTCAGCAATCATCTGCTGGCCTGGCTCGATTTTGCTGACATTCACTTTCACCGGTGCACCTGCGGCTTTCGCCTTGGCACTGGGAAACCATGACCCCACGAACGGGACCGCAGCCCCCACCGCTCCTGCAGCACCCACCACGGATGTGGCTGCTACCAAGAAGCGACGCCGGCCTGCATTCACGCCGTCATTGCTCATTCAGTCCTCTCCCATCAGCTTTGTGGCCTGTTAAATCAGGCATCTACTAAGTAAATCTATGCACTTATAAAAATTTTGCCGAATGGTAATGAAAAGCCCCAATTCTGACAAGGTAATTACCCCGAGGCACCACTGCCAAGCCTTGCAGTATAGGGGGTCTACGGATGTGGCAAGTTGTCACAGCGCAATTCTTTGATAAATCGCACGCATAAAAAAACGCCCGGTTCCGTGAGGAAACCGGGCGTTCTTTTTTGAACGTGGAAGCGAATTAACGCTTCGAGTACTGCGGACGCTTACGCGCTTTACGCAGACCAACTTTCTTACGTTCAACTTCACGAGCATCGCGGGTTACGAAGCCGGCTTTACGCAGAGCGCTGCGCAGAGTCTCGTCGTAATCCATCAGAGCGCGAGTGATGCCGTGGCGGATTGCGCCAGCTTGACCACTTACACCACCACCGATCACGGTGACGTAGATGTCGAATTTCTCGACAGTCTCAGTCAGCTCCAGCGGCTGACGAACTACCATGCGGGCAGTTTCGCGGCCGAAGAAGTTATCCAGCGAACGGTTGTTGATGGAGATGTTACCAGTACCCGGACGCAGGAAAACGCGTGCGGTTGCGGTCTTGCGACGGCCAGTGCCGTAATTTTGAGTCGCCGACATAATGTACTATTCCGTTAAAACTTCAGTTCTTGGGGCTGCTGAGCAGTATGTGGGTGTGCAGCGCCCGCATAGACTTTCAGCTTACGGTACATGTCGCGACCCAGTGGGTTTTTAGGCAGCATGCCTTTAACCGCGGTCTCGATCACGCGCTCAGGGGCCTTGGCGATCAGCTTTTCAAAGTTGATCGACTTGATGCCGCCCGGGAAACCGGAGTGGGAGTAGTACATTTTGTCAGTGGTTTTAGCACCGGTAACACGGATCTGCTCAGCGTTGATTACGACGATGTAGTCGCCGGTGTCAACGTGAGGAGTGTACTCAGGCTTGTGCTTGCCACGCAGACGGCTCGCGATTTCGGTGGCCAGACGACCCAGGGTCTGACCAGCAGCGTCGACGACAAACCAGTCGCGCTTTACTGTTTCCGGTTTAGCAGTAAAAGTTTTCATTCTTTATAGCCTCAGGGGCCGCCCTGTAAATTAGACGGCGGATCTTACTGAATAGTGCGTACTTTGACAAGTCAAAGGCAGCCGGATACAGACGCTTTCGGGGGCTCGGGTCGGCGCGTCCGTTCAACGGCAAGATTCTTCGGCGGCGGCGCATCACTTCCACTGCAGAAAGAGGTGCGCAATTATGCAGATTGCGAAAAATAATTCAACCTGCTTTTATGATTGTTTTGCCCAAGGAGCACCCGATGGACTATCGCCAGCTAGGCCGGACCAATCTGAATGTGAGTGCCCTCTGCCTCGGAACCATGACCTGGGGCGAGCAAAACAGCGAGGCAGACGCCTTCGCCCAGATCGAGCGGGCCAAGAGCGCCGGGATCAACTTCATCGACACCGCCGAGATGTATCCGGTGCCGCCCAAGGCCGAAACCTACGCCACCACCGAACGCTACATCGGCAATTACTTCAAAAGCCGCGGTGATCGTGCCGACTGGATCCTGGCCAGCAAGATCGCCGGCCCCGGCAACACCATCGACTACATCCGCGACAAAAACCTGCGTCACAACCGACAGCACATCACCGAAGCCGTGGATGCCAGCCTCAAGCGCCTGCAGACTGACTACATCGACCTGTACCAGTTGCACTGGCCGGAACGCAGCACCAATTTCTTCGGTCAGCTGGGCTACAAACACAAGATCGAAGCCAACCTGACGCCACTGGAAGACACCCTCGAAGCGCTGGACGAACAGGTCAAGGCCGGCAAGATCCGCCATATCGGCCTGTCCAACGAAACACCGTGGGGCACCATGCGTTTCCTCGCCCTCGCCGAAGCCCGTGGCTGGCCGCGCGCGGTGTCGATCCAGAACCCGTACAACCTGCTCAACCGCAGCTTCGAAGTCGGCCTGGCGGAAATCGCCATCCGCGAACAGTGCGGCCTGTTGGCCTATTCGCCGCTGGCGTTCGGCTTCCTGTCGGGCAAGTACGAAGGTGGCGCGCGTCCGCCAAAAGGTCGACTGAGCCTCTACAGCCGCTTCAGCCGCTATTTCAACCCACAGTCGGAAGCCGCCTGCAGCCGTTATGTGGCATTGGCCCGTGAGCACGGCCTGGACCCGGCGCAGATGGCGCTGGCGTTTGTGACCCAGCAACCGTTCGTGACCAGCAATATCATCGGCGCCACGACGCTCGAGCAGCTGGACAGCAACATCGCCAGTTTTGATCTGAAACTTTCGGACGAAGTGCTGGAAGGGATCGAGGCGATTCACAAGGATCATCCGAATCCTGCGCCTTGATTGATCCATAGATTCCTTCGCGAGCAGGCCCGCTCCCACAAGGATCAAGCTGTACCTGTGGGAGCGGGCTTGCCCGCGATGGCATGCCCCGATCAAAGCGACCTGGCAATGATCTCCTTCATGATCTCGTTGGTCCCGGCATAAATCCGCTGCACACGCGCATCCGCCCACGCCCGTGCAATCGGGTATTCCCACATGTACCCGTAGCCGCCATGCAGTTGCACGCATTCGTCGAGTACTTGGCATTGCAGGTCAGTGCCCCAGTACTTGGCCATCGCCGCCGTCGGCACGTCGAGCTTGCCTTGCAGGTGCAGTTCCAGGCAGCGATCGACGAAGACCCGGCCGATCTGGATTTGCGTCGCCATCTCCGCCAGTTTGAATCGAGTGTTCTGGAAGTCGGCAATGGCCTTGCCGAATGCCTTGCGATCACGGGTGTAATCCAGCGTCCATTGCAGCGCCGCTTCGGCCGAAGCCAGACCGCCAATGGCCACGGTGAGGCGTTCCTGCGGTAATTCCTGCATCAAGTAGGCGAAGCCCATCCCGGCCTGGCCCAGCAGGTTCTCCTTCGGTACGCGCACATCCTGGAAGAACAACTCCGAGGTGTCCTGAGCCTTCATCCCGACTTTTTCCAGACGCTTGCCCTTTTCGAACCCCGGCGTGTTGGCTTCAACCAGGAACAGACTTGTGCCTTTTGCCCCCGCCTTCGGATCGGTCTTGGCCACGACAATGACCAGGTCCGCAAGAAAACCGTTGGTGATAAAGGTCTTGGAGCCGTTGATCACGTACTCATCACCCTCGAGCACCGCCGTGGTTTTCACCCCTTGCAGGTCAGAGCCCGCGCCCGGCTCGGTCATGGCGATGGCCGTGACCATTTCCCCGGAGACCAGTTTCGGCAGGTATTTGTGCTTCAGCACTTCACTGCCGTAATGCAGGATGTACGGCGCCACGATGTCCGAATGCAGCGAGAAGCCGATACCGGTCAGCCCCAGGCGCCCCACCTCTTCGATGACGACGGCGCTGTAAAGAAAGTCTGCCCCCAGGCCTCCGTATTCTTCCGGCAGGTGCGAGCACAACATCCCCGCCTCCCCTGCCTTGTTCCAGAGTTTGCGATCGATGTAACCCTGTTTTTCCCATTGACCATGGAATGGCACCGCCTCTTTTTCGAGGAAAGTCCGCACGCTGTCACGGAAAAGTTCGTGCTCGGAACTGAACAGGGTTCTCGGGATCATGCGGCACCTTTTCATTGTTTTTAGAAGGAGTTGACCTTCAGAGACTATGCCTCGCTTCCGATACAGGACACTGGACACATCCGACAAAAAATAAGACGATCCAGCCGTCTGGTGACCACTTCCCCCTATAAAAATAAAGTTGAATTATGTCTAACCAAGCCTCCACGCCATTACGGCGCGTCAGCATCCTGGCCATTGACCGGGTTTTCGCTTCCACCCTCCTGCAAGCCAAGGATTTCTTCCATCTCGCCAGCCTGCGCTACGGCAAACAACTGGGCCAGGGCCTGACTCCGGCGTTCGAGACCCGTCTGGTCAGCCCCGACGGCAAACCGGTCAATACCTTCAGCGACGTGATGATCCCGGTCGATGGCGGACTGGAAAACGCTGACATCATCGTTCTTCCCGCGTTCTGGGACGATTTCGACAGCCTCTGCAAACGTTACCCGCAAGTCCTGCCCTGGTTGCGCCAGCAACATGCGCGCGGTGCGGTACTGTGCGGCGAAGCGACCGGTGTGTTCTGGCTGGCCGAAGCGGGATTGCTCAATGGCAAGGAAGCGACCACTTACTGGCGTTTCTTCAATGCCTTCGCCGAACGCTTCCCGCAGGTTCAACTCAATCAGGACAAACACCTGACCGACGCCGACAACCTGTACTGCGCCGGCGGTACCACGTCGGCATGCGATCTGTACATTTACCTGATCGAGCGCTTCTGCGGCGCCAATGTGTCCCAGGCCGTGGCGCGGGACATTCTTTACGAAGTGCAACGCAGCTATTCGCCGGGGCGCATCGGCTTCGGCGGGCAGAAGTTGCACCAGGACGTGATCATCCTGCAGATCCAGCATTGGCTCGAAGAACACTTCGCCGACAAGTTCCGCTTCGAAGACGTCGCCCGCGAGCACGGCATGAGCATCCGCAACTTCATGCGCCGTTTCCAGACCGCCACCGGCGACAAGCCGTTGCATTATCTGCAACGCCTGCGCATCGAAACCGCCAAGGGCCTGCTGTCCGGTAGCCGCAAGAGCATCAAGACCATCAGCTACGAAGTCGGCTATGACGATGCGAGCTTCTTCGCAAGGCTGTTCCGCCAGCACACGGAACTGTCGCCGAACCAGTATCGGCAGCAATTCCAACAAGCGGCTTAAACCCATAGCCCGCCTTCTGCGGGAGCGAGCCTGCTCGCTCCCGCAGGGCACCTCGGTGTACTCACTTTCCTACGCAAAACCCGGAATACGGAGCGCCGACGAACCCGTTTTGGCTCATGTACGCCCACCCCCCAAATCTCCAACATACGTCCCTGCAAACATCATCAATGCTGACAAGGACGTTCAACAGTGACTATCGGATCAAGCTACAACTACCCCGCATTCGTGGCCAAGGCCGCCGCCCGTACAAAGCGCGCTACAGCCAACAAATGGGCTGCTCGTTTTCCCAGTCCACCGGACTTGTGCTTCGACTATCGAGCGCTGGTCGAGCAGGAAAACGGCATCGCCAAGGCAACGGACCCAGGTCATAGAATCTGCATCATCGGAGCCGGAGTAACCGGCCTGACCGCCGCCAGAGAGCTCTATCGCTGCGGCTTCACCCATATCACCCTGATCGAACAATCCAGTCGGATCGGCGGCCGGCACTTGACCGTTCCTGGCAGCCGGCATTCATCGCAAAGCCACACACCGTTTGAGATGGGCGCCATGCGCATGCCCTTCTTCAATCGGGCGGACGAGCCGCCGACGGCAGGTCGTTCGTTGATGGCTTACTACGCCCAGGCTTTCGATTTGTCGTTTTCCGATTTTGCCAATCCGGGCAGCCAGTGGGTGGCCTCCACCGGGATCTATCTCCGTGAAGGCAGCATGGGCGACGCCCCCAGCCCGCAGATGCTGATCTGGAAAAACCTCGATGGCCTCACCCCGCCGCCCGGCGAGAACCTGCAACGGGTGTATGCCAAGTGGAAGGCTTTTGCCGATCGCATGACGCAACAGGTTGCCGAGATTTATGCCAGTGCTGAGTGGGAGTCGATGTGGGCGGCCATCGTCAAAACGTATCAAGGCGTTTCATTTCGAGATTTGGTCAGCATGCCGGTCTTGCCGGCCTGGGACAGGCACGCGCCGGGTGATTTTGGCGGGATGGGCATGTCCCCCGAGGAGTCAGCGATTTTCTATGCCATCGGTATTGGCGACGGCAGCTGGGGGGCCTTTTACGACGTTTGTTGCCTCTATCCCCTGCGTACCGCCATTTTTGGTTTTAGCAGCCAGTTGCAACTGATCCACGGCCGAGTGGACTCAATGGGAAACCCGCTGGATGCACCGCACCTGAACAGCGAAGCCGTTTTTGATTCAACGGGACGGCGTTTCGACCGCCCCCGCTACATCGGCCTCGCCGCGCTGGACGAATGCCTGTTGTTCATGAAAATCGATGAAACCGGAAAGTCCGTCTACGAACATAGCCGCGAACGAACCCATGGTTTGCTGACGGACTCATCCGTCACCAGACTCAAAAAACTGGCTAACCAGCAAACCCGCGTTTACTTCAACGGCAATCACAGCCAACCCAAAGAAACCCGGGAACACTTCGAAGACTTTGATTCAGTCATCGTGACCCTTCCGTCCTGGTTGATCGAAACCCGGATCAGGCTTGAAAACTTCACGCAAGAGATGCTGCCGTTCGAGACGATCAACGCCTGGAAAACCGCGCACTGGGAAACCAGCTGCAAAGTCTATGCACCGCTGAAAAAATCCTTTCTTTCAAAAAACACCACCATCCCGCAAGCCATCGTCACCGACAGTTTTATCCACGACGTCTACACCTACCGCTACAACGAGAACTACAGCTATGACTGCATCCTCCTGAGTTACACATGGGAGGACGACGCGACCAAACTCGCCTCGTTCAGCGATAAAGAGTTGGTCACCCAGTGCGCTGAAGAGCTGGACCGCATCCTGATGAACGCCGCCAATATCCAGGAAAAAATCTCCCCTTACATCGGCATTGATCAAGCCGTGGTCCAGCGCTGGATCACCGATAAAAACTCACTGGGCTGCGCAAAGCTTTACCGGCCCGGCACCTATTACGATGCGGTCAGCCTGATGAAGTACAACAGGGACTACGCGCATGTGTCAGGCCTGTATTTTTCCGGTGAATCATTTTCGGTTGACGCCGGCTGGACCGAGCCGTGCTTTCGCGGCGCCGTCGATGCGGTTATTCACATTTGCAACAAAACCGCTGCGACGTTCAACGGCGGGTTTGCCATGAGCGACTATCCGCACTACCAGCTCAAAGCCTGATTCCATCGCCTCTCCAGAGCCATGCGCGACCTGCATTGGCTCTGCTTCGGATCCGATATCAAAAACCCCGCCCCTGCATCTTCGGACAAGGACTACACCCTTAACGGAAGCTGCTGACTTACGAGCACAGCCCGATTCAACTCTTATAAACACGCAGTTCAACAGCGTGAAAAAACAATAAAAAGAGGTTATCGGGAATGAGCGAGTCAACGAGTCCTGTTCGTGTAGCAGTCGTGCAATTCGATCCACAAGTGGGCGTTGAAAAGTGTGAAGGCAATCTGCGGCGCAGCCTGGAATTGGCGCTGGAAGCGGTAAACGGCGGCGCGAATCTCATCGTGCTGCCCGAGCTTTGCAGCACCGGGTATTTCTTCAGCAACCGGCAGGATGCCTTCGACCATTCGGAGGCCGTTCCCGAGGGGCCTAGCGTGCAGGTCTGGATGGACTTCGCCCGCGAGCACAAGGTTTACCTCGTGGCCGGCCTGACCGAGCGCGACGGCATGCAGCTGTTCAACACCGGTGTTCTGGTCGGCCCGGAGGGGTTTATCGGCAAGTATCGCAAAGCCCATTTGTGGAACCTGGAGAAGCTCTGGTTCACACCGGGCAACCTCGGCTTCCCGGTTTTCGACACCCCCATCGGCCGTATCGGTTTGTTGATCTGCTGGGACATCTGGTTCCCGGAAGTGCCACGAATCCTCAGCCAGCAAGGTGCGGACATCATTTGCAGCCTGAACAACTGGGTGTGGACACCACCGCCGCTGTTCGATGATGCCGGCAAGTGCATGGCGTCGTACCTGACGATGACCGCGGCCCACGTGAACAACGTGTTTATTGCAGCGGCGAGCCGGATCGGCGAGGAGCGTGGCGCTCGCTATCTCGGTTGCTCGCTGATTGCCGGGACCAACGGCTGGCCGATTGGCCGGGTGGCATCGGCGGACCAGCAGGAAATCCTGTTTGCCGATATCGACCTGACCAGCTCCCGCAGCGCGCCGATCTGGAACAGCCTGAACGATCTGCATCGCGACCGTCGAGCCGATCTCTACGACCAGATGCTCGGTTACACCCAGCACCCATGTCTCCCACGCTGATACAGGAGACATAAAACATGGAGATCACCCCTGAGAAAAACCGGCTTGCGCAACGATCGCCGGTTGATACCGCGATCATTCTGCTGATGATTGGCACGGCGCTGCTGATCATCTGGCTGTCTTTCACCAACCGTACTTTCTGGGAAGCCCACTGGCCAGGCTACAGCGACATGGTGTCTGCGCTTCCGCAGCCGAGCGCCTGGTTACGCTGGGTAATTGGCGACATCAGCGAAGTCGCTTTCTATAAACACGAGTTCGCCTCAATCGGGTTGTTGGCGGGCGCCTATCTGGCCTACTGGGCAAACCGGACGGGAAAATCCTGGCAAGGTTTTGCCATCTGCTACGGGACCGGTTTGTGGCCATGGCTGATCACCAGCTCATTGCTGGGCCTGCTGCTGAGCAATCTGCTGTGGGGCTGGACGGTGACGGCCAACAGTTGGCAACCGACCTTTGTCGCGTTCGTTTCACTGCCGGCGGCGATGGTGCTGATGTTTGGCGGCGGCTGGAAGGTTACGATCAATGGCGCAATCATGGGAGCCGTACTCGTCACGCCGATCTGTCTGCTGATGGTCAATTACGTGTGCAACCCGTTGGGCTTGCCCGTGGTAATCGGCAATGTCTCGGGCATGGCGATCGCCAGTGTGATTGCCTTTTTGCTCTGTCGCTACCTGCCGAGCCTGGTGAAGTCCGCGGAATCGGACCTTGCCGAGAAGCCCTGCGAAGCGCCTCCCGCCAACACCCGGACGCCGGATTACGGCGTCATCTGGACCCTGCGCCGGATCCTTGCCGATTTTTCCGAAGCGCCATTCTTCGGCAACGAACTGGCCAGCATCGGGTTGATCCTGGGGGCATTACTGGCCTACAGCTTGAACCCCTCGAGCCCGGTCTACGGTTCAGGCTTGCTGCCGCAACTGATCGGCGCCCAGGCGTTGACCTCGGCCATCGGCATCATGATCTGGCGTCGACAGTGGATGTTGCGTGGCTGGTACCCCACCTACATTCCGCTGGTGTCCGTTGTGCCGGCGGCACTGTTGACCCACGGCGGCAGTTGGCAGGTCATCGCCTCAAGTGCATTGTTGGGCGCGTTGATCGCCCCGCCCCTGGCCTGTGCGATCGCCAAGCGGTTGCCGGCCGATATGCACGCCTACATCGGTAATGTCCTGTCCATGGCCATCAGCACGTTGCTGATCATCCCGCTGATCGGGTGGCTGATCGCCAACTGACGCACTCTGCCATTCGGCTGTATCGCGGCCTCAAAAGCGGATACAGCCCTTTCTCATCACAACCATGCGAGGTATCAAATGGACTTGCCCAAACTGGCCATCGCGGCGCTCGGCGGCACGGTGAGCATGCAAGCCAGGAATGCCGGTGAAGGCGTCATCCCGACCGTCAGCGGCGAAACCCTGCTGGCCTGCGTGCCGGAGTTGGCGACACTGGCCCGGGTCAGCGTCGAAACGCTCGGCCTGCTGCCCAGTGCCTCATTGAGCTTCGAGGCATTGCTCAGCGTCCTGTCCTGGGCGAAATATCAGGTGGAACAAGGCGCCTGTGGCGTCGTTATCACCCAGGGCACCGACACCCTTGAAGAAACCGCCGTGTTTTTTGATTACCTGTGGGATTGCGATGAACCGTTGGTCGTGACCGGTGCCATGCGATCGGCAAAACAGGCCGGCGCCGATGGTCCGGCCAATCTGCTGGATGCCTGCCGTGTTGCCCTGGCCGATAGCAGTCGACAGCGCGGCGTTCAGGTGGTGATGAACGGGCAGATTCATCAGGCTGACTGTGTACGCAAAACCGATTCGCTGGCCTTGCAGGCTTTCTCCTCCCCGGTTTTCGGCCCCGCCGGGCTGCTCGTGGAAGGCGTGGTTCGTTATTCCCGTCCGCCGGCCGAGCGCCGATGTTTACCCTTGCCGCAACACACCACGCAGAAGGTGGCACTGCTGGAGGCGTCGCTTTCTGCCGATACGCTGTTATTGGAAAACATCCCGAAGCTGGGTTACGACGGGTTGGTGATCGCTGGCTTCGGCGCCGGGCACGTCTCGGAAAGTTGGGCCGCAGTGATCGAGCAGCTTGCCGACAAAATCCCGGTGATCGTTGCGACCCGCACCGGTTCCGGCTCCACTGCGCAAGCCACCTACGGCTTTATCGGCAGTGAGATGGACCTGATTCGCAAGGGCGCACACATGGCAGGATTTCTCTGCCCGCGCAAAGCGAGAGTCCTGCTGTGGTTGCTGCTTGGCGGTGAGCGGCAGCATGAGCTGGCGCGCTATCTGACCACATGAAAACCGCTTTCAAAATTGACGCATGACCCTGTGGGAGCGGGCTTGCTCGCGATAGTGGTGTGACTGACCCACCGCGTCGTCGAAATCGCCAGCAAGCCGGCTCCTACAGACCTTGTCGAGTCAGCAGCAAGGGTGACAGCCATAAAAAAATGGCCTGCAATCGCAGGCCATTTTTTGTCATCCGAAATCCTACGGCTTGTGCGCCCGGGACAGGAATTCGTGGGACTGCATTTCCAGCAAGCGACTCAACGTACGCTGGAACTCGAAGTTCAAGCGGCCGCCGGTGTACAGATCCTTGAGTTCGACTTCAGCAGAAATGATCAGCTTCACGTTACGGTCGTAGAACTCGTCGACCATGTTGATGAAGCGTCGGGCGATGTCGTCGGTGGTGACGCTCATCTGCTCGACACCGCTAAGCAACACGGCGTGGAAAATCTTGCCCAGTTCGATGTAATCGTTCTGGCTGCGCGGGCCGTCGCACAATTCGCGGAACTCGAACCACGCCACGTCATCGCAGGTGCGCAACGCACGGATTTCGCGGTTCTCGATCATCAGCACGTCGTTCTCGACCGCGGCGGTGCATTCCGGCGTCAGTGCGCGGAAGCTCTTGCGCAGGCTTTCGTGGGCCGCTTCGTCGAGCGGGAAGTGGAACAGTTCCGCTTGTTCGAGGTGACGCAGACGGTAGTCGACGCCGCTGTCGACGTTGACGATTTCGGTGTTCTGCTTGATCAACGCGATGGCCGGCAGGAAGCGCGCACGTTGCAGGCCGTCCTTGTACAAGCCGTCCGGCACGATGTTCGACGTTGCGACCAGGGTCACGCCGTTTTTGAACAGTTCTTCCATCAGCGTGCCGAGGATCATGGCGTCGGTGATGTCGGAAACGAAGAATTCATCGAAGCAGATCACCCGGGATTCGGTGGCGAAGCGCTTGGCGATGATGGTCAGCGGGTTCTTCTCGCCGCCGAGGGTCTTCATCTCTTCGTGCACACGCTTCATGAAGCGGTGGAAGTGAGTGCGAGTCTTTTCCTTGAACGGCAGCGCTTCGAAGAAGGTGTCGACCAGGTAAGTCTTGCCGCGACCTACGCCGCCCCAGAAGTACAGGCCCTTGACCGGGGTCTGATCCTTTTTGCCAAACAGTTTGCCCAGCAGGCCCGGCTTGTTTTGCTCGGCTGCGACCAGATCGTCGTACAGGCGCTGCAAATGACGCACGGCAGTTTCCTGCGCGGCATCATGGAAGAATTCCGGGCGTTTCAGATCAGCTTGATATCGTTCTAGGGGCGTCATAATTCGTTAGCAAGGCAACAAAAACGGGCCGTCACTGTAGCGACGGCCCGCAGGAATGGCAATCGGCCCTTGGTATGGCCGTGCCGCTGTTTATTCCTGAACCGGGGTCAGGGCAATCCGCAAAGCTGCAATGGCCGCGTCGCGAGCAGGGCTGTCGGCGAAGGCCGGGCTGTCGGCGACACACTCGCCTTCGAGCCAGACGCTAAAGCTCAGGTCTTCATTGCGCACGTCCAGAGGCTGGCCCGATTGCAGTTGCTTGGTCACCTGACCTGCGGTTTTGCCGTCGGCGAAATGGCGCGACAACAGCAGTTGTTCGCCATCGGCCGCCAGCAGACGGAAGCGGAAACTGCCGTCGTCTTCGCGGAAGCTGACAAAACGCGGCGCTTTCGCGGCTTTCTTCTTGGTGGTGGCCGCCACTTGGGTCTGGGCCACGAACGAACGCAGGCCTACGGCTTCACGCAATTGGTTGAGGAACGGCGTCGCCACCGCGCGGGCTTTTTTCGCGCCATGTTGCAGGATGTCTTCCAGGTCCGCCGGGCGCTCGATCAACTGGTGATAGCGCTCGCGGGACTCGCCCAGATCGCTGTCGAGCAACTGGAACAGACGATTTTTCGCCTCGCCCCAACCCAGGCCGTCCAGCAGTTCACTGCGGAACTCGTCGGCTTGCGCTGGAGTGGCGAACGCCTGGAACAGAGTGAACAGATGCGAGTTGTCCGGATCTTTCGCTTCGCCCGGCGCACGGGAGTCGGTGACGATCCGCGAAATCGCGTCCTTCATCTCTTTGGCGCTGCTGAACAACGGAATGGTGTTGTCGTAGCTCTTCGACATCTTCCGGCCATCGAGACCCGGCAGCGTGGCGACGCTTTCTTCGATCAGCGCCTCGGGCATGGTGAAAAATTCTTTGCCCTGACCGAACAGATGGTTGAAACGCTGGCCGATATCACGGGCCATTTCCACGTGCTGGATCTGGTCGCGACCGACCGGCACCTTGTGCGCGTTGAACATCAGAATGTCGGCGGCCATCAGCACCGGGTAGCTGTACAGGCCCATGGTGATACCGGCATCCGGGTCTTCGCCGGTTTCGACGTTCTTGTCCACCGAAGCCTTGTAGGCGTGGGCGCGGTTGAGCAGGCCCTTGGCGGCGACGCAGGTCAGCAACCAGGTCAGTTCGGGGATTTCCGGAATGTCGGACTGGCGATAGAAGGTCACGCGGTCCACATTCAGGCCACCGGCCAGCCAGGTCGCGGCGATTTCCAGACGCGAGCGCTGAATGCGCAGCGGGTCATCGCACTTGATCAGGGCGTGGTAGTCCGCCAGGAAGTAGAACGAGTCGGCATTGCTGTCACGGCTGGCCAGGATCGCCGGGCGAATGGCACCGGCGTAGTTGCCCAGGTGCGGCGTGCCGGTGGTGGTGATGCCGGTGAGGATACGGGTACGAGTCGTCATGGGTAATCGCTTGTCAGACTGCAATCAATTCGAGAGACGCGGCAGGATCAGATCCTTGAGATCGGTCAGCTTGCCATGAAAAAAGTGTCCGCATTCTGCCACTTTCAGCAGCTCATGGGGACGTTCAAGCGCGTCGGACCATTGGTAAACCAACTGCGGATCGATCACTTCGTCGGTTTCCGGCTGGATCAGGGTCAGTTCGCCGTGCTGCGGCAGTTGATCCTGCGCGCCCAGACGCATGACCGCCGGTGCGACCATGAACAGGTGCTTGATCTGTTCGCCCTGCGCTTCCAGGCGTCCGCCGAGACTTGCTGCAACAAAACCGCCAAAGGAGAAACCGAACAGGGTCAGCGGCAAATCCGGGTGTTGGCTGCGAAACCATTCAGCCACGGCCTGGGCATCGTCGACTTCACCGGTGCCCATGTCATGGCTGCCTTCGCTGGCGCCGACGCCACGGTAGTTGAAGCGCAAGGTAATCAAACCGGCATCGCGCGCGGTGCGTTGCAGGGTCGAGACCACTTTGTTGAGCATGGTGCCGCCCTGCACCGGGTTCGGATGGCAGATCAGCGCCAGGCCGCGCGGCTGCTCATTGTCGAGGTAAAGGGCTTCCAGTTGGCCGACTGGGCCATCAATCACTACAGGGGTTTCACGCATAAGCAAGGAAGGAACTCCGTGACCCCGGATCGGGTCGACTCGTCTAGCAAATTGTCTGTGGCTGTCTATTGCGAGCGAATCGCGGTATACAGCGCAGGTTCGAGCCGTTAACGTAAAGCAAAGCCGTTTATAGAGGAAGGACTCGTGGAACACTCGCTCTTAGTTTGGTTGTTGCCGACTCTTGCCCTGGTTGTGGGTGTCGCCATTGGTTTCCTGATCGCTCGCCTGGCGCCGAATGCCGCGCCGAGCAGCACACAACGTCAGCTGGACGATATTCAGGAACGTTTCGACAGTTATCAGAACGAAGTGGTGACCCACTTCAACAGCACTGCGACACTGGTCAAGAAACTGACTCAGAGCTATCAGGAAGTGCAGGATCACCTCGCCGAGGGCGCCAACCGCCTGGCCCTGGACGAGCAGACCCGCCAGCGCCTGCTGGCCTCCTTGCACGCCGACGCGGCGCAGGCCCCACGGGAACGCCTGACGCCACCGCGCAATCAGGAACCACCGCGCGACTACGCGCCAAAAGCCCCAAACGCACCGGGCATGCTCGATGAGCATTACGGCCTGAAGAAGTAATCAGGTTTCGCGCGACACAAAAAGCCCCCGGACAAATGGTTGTCCGGGGGCTTTTTGGTTTTGATGCGGTTTCGCGAGGCGGGGATCAGCCAAGCACTTCACTGGCGACCTGATCAATCGCGCCTTTGGTGATCTCGACAATCAGGTCCGCCTCGGCCTCGGTCAGGATCAGCGGCGGGGCAAAACCCAGGATGTCGCCATGGGGCATCGCTCGCGCAATCATTCCGCGTTCCAGGCAGGCCGCAGACACTTTCGGACCGACCTTCAAGGCCGCATCGAACGGCGTGCGCTGTTCACGATCGGCCATGAACTCGACCGCCGCCAGCATGCCATCACCGCGCACTTCACCCACCAGCGGATGGCCCTCGAGGGTTTCGCGCATCCGCCGGTTCAGATAAGCGCCGACCTTGTCGGCATTGGCCGTGAGGTTTTCCCGCTCCAGGATATCGAGGTTCGCCAGTGCCGCTGCCGCGCAGATCGGATGCCCGGAATACGTCCAGCCATGGCCCATGGCACCTTGGGATTCGGAGGCTTTTTCGATCACGTTCCAAACCTTTTCGCCGACGATCACCGCCGACAATGGTGCATAGGCACTGGTCAGGCCTTTGGCAGTCGTGATCAGGTCCGGACGCATGCCATAACGCTGGCTGCCCATCTTCGAACCCAGGCGACCAAAGGCGCAGACCACTTCGTCGGCGATCAACAGCACGTCGTATTTGTTCAACACCGCCTGGATCGCCGCCCAGTAACCGGCGGGTGGAACGATGATGCCGCCCGTGCCCATCAGGGGTTCGCCAATGAAAGCCGCCACAGTGTCCGGGCCTTCGGCGAGGATCATTTTTTCCAGCTCGTCGGCGCAATAACGGACGAACGCGGCTTCATCCATGCCGGTCGGCGCCTTGCGATACCAATGCGGGCACACGGTGTGCTTGATGCCTTCGGCCGGCAGATCGAAATGCTGATGGAAACTCGCCAGGCCGGTCAGGCTGCCGGTCATGATGCCCGAGCCGTGATAACCGCGATCGCGGGAGATGATTTTCTTCTTCTGCGGGCGACCGAGCACGTTGTTGTAATAACGCACCAGTTTGATCTGGGTTTCGTTGGCGTCGGAACCGGAGAGGCCGTAATAGACCTTCTTCATGCCTTCGGGCGCCCAGTCGATGATGCGGCTCGACAGCTCGATGATCGCTTCGGTCGAGTGCCCCATGTAGGTGTGGTAGTAGGCCAGTTCCTTGGCTTGCTTGTAGATCGCATCGGCCACTTCGGTGCGGCCGTAGCCGATGTTCACGCAGTACAGGCCGGCGAAGGCGTCGATCAGTTCACGACCTTCGTGGTCGCGGATGCGGATACCCGAGGCCCCTTTGATGATGCGTCCCTTGAGTGCGCCGCTGGCGTGGTCATGGGCGTGAGTCGAAGGGTGCATGAAGTGCGCACGGTCTTGTTCGAACAGCGAGTCGAGTTCTTGGTTCATGGCATGTCTCCTTAGAACTGGCCTTGATGGTGCAGGCAAAAGTATTTGGTTTCGACAAAGGCTTCGAAGCCCTCGGTGCCGCCTTCACGGCCCAGCCCCGAGGCTTTCATGCCACCGAACGGGATCGGATGGCCGGTGAACTTGACGCCATTGACCGCGACCATGGCGTGGTCTAGTCGGCGGATCAGCGGGTAAATCAGGTCCAGGCGATTGGAACAAATGTAGGCGGCCAGGCCGTATTCGGTGTCGTTGGCCATCTCGACGGCCTGATCCAGGGTGTCGAACGGCATCACCCCGGCAATCGGCGCGAAGTTTTCTTCGCGGTAGATGCGCATCTGCGGGGTGACGTCGGCCAGCACCGTCGGCTGGTAGAACAAGCCGCCAAGGGCATGGGCCTCACCACCCACCAGGCGTTGCGCGCCGTGTTGCAGGGCATCGGCGACACGCTCGGCGGTGACGTCGAAAGCGGCCTGGTGCATCAACGGGCCGACATCAACCTGCTGCTCACGGTCGCCGACCATGGCCGGGCCGACGCGCAACTCACGCACCGCCGTGGCAAAACGGCTGAGAAATTCCGGGTACACCGCGCGATCGACCATGATGCGGTTGGCCGCACAGCAATCCTGGCCGGAAGTCTGGAACTTGGCGGCCACCGCGACTTTCACCGCCAGCTCGAGGTCGGCATCGGCGCAGACAATGAACGGCGCGTTGCCGCCCAACTCCAGCGCAACCTTTTTCACATCCTGGGCTGCGGCTTGCAGCACCAACTTCCCGACACGGGTCGAGCCGGTGAAACTCACCGAGCGCACGCGACTGTCCTGCACCAGGGTTTGCATGGCCATTTGCGGTTCGCCCAGCACCACGTTGAACACGCCGGCAGGGAAACCCGCTTCCTCGGCGAGTTGCGCCAGGGCGAACGCCGAGTACGGTGTTTCATGGGCCGGCTTGATCACCACCGTGCAACCGGCGGCCAGGGCGGCTGCGGCTTTGCGGGTGATCATCGCCGAGGGGAAATTCCACGGCGTCAGCAAGGCGCAAACGCCAACCGGCTCCTTGACCGTGCCCAGATGCGCCCCCGGAATGTGGCTGGGAATATTTTGCCCGTACAAGCGCCGGGCCTCTTCGGCAAACCAAGGAATGAAACTGGCCGCGTAGGCGATTTCGCCACGGGACTCGGCCAGGGACTTGCCCTGCTCCAGGCTGAGAATTCGCGCCAGGTCTTCCTGATGTTCAAGCATCAATGCCGCCCAGCGCCGCAGAATTACCCCGCGTGCCTCCAGGCTCTGTTCGCGCCAATCAGCGAACGCACGGTGTGCGGCATCGACGGCGCCGACGATTTGCGGCTGATCGAGCATCGGTACATGGCCGATCAGTGTTTGATCAGCCGGGTTATGCACGGCGATGCTGTGGCCGCTGTCACTGTGCACCCAATGGCCGTCGATGTAGCAAAGCGCTTTGAACAACAGTGGATGTTTGTAAGTCATGGCGTTCACTCCAATCCGTGTGCGTGGGAACCATGCTAGGGCAGCGAAGCCGTGGGGATTTGGCGTTTGAAGGGGGTATGGCAGGTGGTTTTTTCTGATTGGGCGGGGTCAATCGTGGATTTTTGTGGTTTGCGGTGATTTCAGGATTCTTGAGACAGCTCGGCCGGCAAAGCGCCGCCGGTCTTGATGGTCTTGGTGACGATGTAAGTGAAGTAGCGCTCGATGCCCAGATCATCCAGCAGCAGCTGGTCGATAAAACGCTGGTAATGATCGATGTCCGGTGCCTGGATCATTGCCATGTAATCGACACCACCGCCGGTGGCGTAACAGAACGCGACTTCGGGCGCGTCGCTCATGCGCTGCTCGAAGCGCCGCATGTCTTGCGCGGTGTGTCGGGCCAGGGTGATTTCCACCAACACCTGCTGGCTCTTGAACACCGCCCCCCAGTCGATCTGCGCGCGATACCCCTTGATCAGGCCGAGGGCTTGAAGTTTGCGCACCCGTTCCCAGGCCGGGGTTACCGAGAGATTGATCGCCTCGGCCAGGCTCGATTTGGTGATACGCCCGTCGTCAGCGAGGATCCGCAGGATTTTCAGGTCATAGCGATCGAGTTTGTGCATGGGCCGATGATCTCCTGATTGGATGGGAAACCCTGTGGGAGCGGGCAAACCCGCTCCTACAGCTGGGTGTTTACAACAACACATCGGCGATTACCGCGAGGGTATCGCCACAACCCACCAGCCCCGGAAAGTGCCGCGCCGCCAGTAAACCACTGCGCGCCGCACGGTATTCCACCGGAGCCGCGCCGCTGCGGGTGACGTCGTAGATGCGGGCGATCACTTCGCCCTGGTCCACGTTATCGCCCAGGTCACGGCACATTTCCAGCAGGCCGTCGTGCTCGCTGGCGATGAAGCAATCGCCGTCGGGCATGTCGAGCATGATTGACGGCGCCGTCTGCACTTCGCCCTGGAGAATCCCGGCATGCACCAACAGATTGCGCACCCCGCGCTCGGCTATCGCCACGCTGCGTGCTGTCGACGAACCACCGCCGCCCAACTCCGTGGTCACGAAAACTTTGCCTTGCGACTCGGCGGCGGTGTCGTACATCGCCCCGGCATCGAGTTCGAGCATGCGCATGCTGTACGGCGCATTGAACGCACGCATGCCGGCCTCACATTGCGCCTGTTGCTGCTTGTCCGGCAGCACATGACACGCGGCGAACGGCAGGAAATCCAGGGTGCGCCCGCCGGAATGAATGTCCAGCACGATGTCGGCCAGGGGCAGCAAGGTGCGAGTGAAATAGTCGGCGATCTTCTCGGTCACCGTACCGTCCGGCTTGCCGGGAAAGCTGCGGTTGAGGTTGCCCTTGTCGATCGGCGACGTGCGCCGCCCGGCGTGGAACGCCGGGGCGTTCATGAACGGAATGATGATCACCCGCCCGCTGACGTCGGCGGCCGTCAGACGTTGTGCCAGTTTGCTCAGCGCCACCGGGCCTTCGTACTCATCACCGTGGTTACCGCCGGTGAGCAGCGCGGTCGGCCCACGACCGCGCTGGATCACCGTGACCGGAATCATCACCGCGCCCCAGGCGGAATCATCCCGGGAATACGGCAACTTGAGAAAGCCGTGCTGCACACCTTCGCGGGCGAAATCCACGGTGGCGCTGATCGGGTTGTCAGGCAGTTCACTCATGGCTCAATCCTTCACGAACAATTGGCGAGGCACGTTGCACAACGTCTCGACGCCGGTTTCGGTGATCAGAATGCTCTCGGTGATTTCCAGTCCCCAGTCATCCATCCACAGGCCCGGCATGAAGTGGAAAGTCATGCCCGGTTGCAACACGCTGGTGTCGCCGGGACGCAGGCTCATCGTGCGCTCGCCCCAATCCGGCGGATAACTGATACCGATCGGGTAGCCGCAGCGGCTGTCCTTGTGGATGCCGAATTTCTCCAGCACCTTGAAAAACGCCACGGCGATGTCGCCGGTGGTGTTGCCAGGCCTGGCCGCTTCCAGTCCGGCAGCGATGCCTTCGACCACGGCTTTTTCGCCGTCGAGGAAATGCTGCGGCGGCTTGCCCAGGTAGATCGTGCGCGACAACGGGCAGTGATAGCGTTTGTAGCAACCGGCGATTTCGAAGAAGGTGCCGGCGCCCTTTTCGAACGGAGAATCGTCCCAGGTCAGGTGCGGTGCGCTGGCGTCGGCACCGGTCGGCAACAGCGGCACGATGGCCGGGTAGTCGCCGCCATGGCCGTCGGCACCGAGGATGCCACTGCTGTAGATCTCGGCCACCAGTTCGTTTTTGCGCATGCCCGGTTCGATCCGTTCGAGGATCCGCCCATGCATCTTTTCGACGATGCGCGCGGCGATGCGCATGTAGGTGATTTCCTGCGGCGACTTGACTGCCCGCTGCCAGTTCACCAGCCCGACCGCGTCGATCAATCTGGCCTTCGGCAGGTTGTTCTGCAGCGACAGGTAAGCGGCGGCGCTGAAGTAATAGTTGTCCATCTCCACGCCGATGGTCAGCGCATCCCAACCCCGGGCGCTGATCACTTCCCGCGACAGGTAATCCATGGGATGCCGTTCGCGCGACTGCACGTAGTAGTCCGGGTAGCCAACGATGTTTTCTTGCTGCATGAACACCGTACGCCTGGCGCCATTGGCGTCCTGGCCGCGACCGAACCACACCGGTTCGCCGTCGAGCGCCAGCAGCACGCACTGATGAACGTAGAACGACCAACCGTCATAGCCGGTCAGCCAGGCCATGTTCGACGGATCGGTGACCAGCAACAGCTCGATGCCCTGCGCCTGCATGGCCACTCGCACCTTGGCCAGACGCTGGGCGTATTCCTCCCGCTGGAACGGAAGATTGACGACTATCTGAGACATGCACATGCCCTCTGATAAATGACGCACGGATGAAAAAAGCGGTTTAACTGCCGAACTGAAAACCCTTGCCGGCCGAACGCGCACGCTCGAAGGCCAGGTTGGCCATGGCCGTGTCCTGGGCGCCGGTGCCGGTGAGATCGCAGAGGGTGATTTGCATTGAATCGGTGCGACCGGGCCGTTGGCCGGCCAGCACCTGGCCCAGTTCTGCGAAGCCCGATTCGTCGCTGACCACGCCCGCAGCGAGGGCGTGATGCAGCTCGCCGAGGATGCGTGTCTGGCTCAAGCGATCCGCCACGTATCGGTCGACCTGCGCCAGCGCACGGGGGGAAATCTCGTTCTTGTGCTCGGCGTCCGAACCCATCGCGGTGATGTGCAGGCCGGGGTGCAAATGGCGCACATCGATCAACGGCTCACGGCTCGGTGTGCAGGTGATCGCGATGTCGACCCCGGCCACCGCCTCGTCGATGCTGGCGAAGGGTTTGACCGCCAGACCCGTGTCACGGGCCAGTTCAACGCTGAAGGCCTGGGCTTTGGCGGCATCCCGCGCCCAGACCCTCACGCTGTCGATCGGCCGCACCAGACGCAGGGCTTGCAGTTGCAACGCGGCCTGCTCCCCGGCACCGATCAGCGCCACGCTGCGGCTGTCCTCCCGCGACAGCGCCCGCGCCGCCACGGCACCGGCCGCCGCTGTTCGCACGGCGGTGAGGTAACCGTTATCCAGCAACAGGGCATCCAGCAGACCGGTGCGGGCGGACAGCAACATCATCATGCCGTTGAGGCTGGGCAAGCCGAGTTTCGGGTTGTCGAAAAAACCCGGGCTGACCTTGATCGCAAAGCGTTCCAGGCCCGGCAGGTAAGCGGTTTTTACGTCCACTTCGCCGTTATGTTCGGGAATGTCCAGACGCAGGATCGGCGGCATGGCCACGGCGGCGGTGGCCAGCAACACGAAGGCCTGCTCGATGGCTTCGACGCTGGGCAGGTCCAGTGACACGCAGGCGCGCAAGTCCGCTTCGTTCAGCAAGGTGATTTCACTCATCAACGCGGCACTCCATGGAGTCGTTATTGTTGGAATTCATGCGTCGGCACCGAGGAGCACGCGCAGGTGCTGATCGATATCGACGTTGCGTCCGCTGACCACCACCACGATCGGCCCGCGCGCCTCGATCACGCCTTCGAGCAACGCGGCAATCCCCACCGCCGCCGCGCCTTCCAGCACCAGACGCTCTTCGCGATAGGCATGGCGCATGGCGTTGGCGATGGCGTCTTCACTGAGCAGGTGCAGGTGATCGCAGGTGTCGCGGGTCATGGAGAAGGTGTAATGGTTGTCGAGGCCGATGCCGCCGCCGAGCGAGTCAGCCAGGGTCGGCAGCTCTTCGACTTCCACCGGACGTCCGGCGGCGAGGCTGGCGTGCATGGCCGCACCGCGTTGCATGCTGATGCCGTGAGTGACGATCTGCGCACTGGCACTTTTCAGCGCCAGCGCCACGCCGGCAAACAAACCGCCGCCAGACAATGGAATCAGTACTTGAGAGACGTCTGGCTGCTGTTCAAGGATCTCCAGCCCCAGCGTGCCTTGCCCGGCGATGATCGCCGGATGGTCGAACGGCGGCAGCAGCGTCGCGCCCTGTTCATGGGCAATGCGCTCGGCTTCACGCTGGGCGTCATCCTGGGACTGGCCGACGATGCGCACTTGTGCACCGAGATCGCGGATGGCCTGAACCTTGTTTCCCGGCACCAGGTGCGACAGGCAAATCGTTGCCTTCACGCCTTGTTGCGAGGCGGCGTACGCCAGCGCCCGCCCATGATTGCCGGTCGACGCGGCGACGACACCACGGTCCTTTTGCTCGGCCGTGAGCTGCGCCACGGCATTGCTCGCGCCGCGTAACTTGAAGCTGCCGGTGATTTGCCAGGATTCAAGCTTGAGATACACCGGCACGCCCAATTGTCGCGACAGGCTGGGTGAATGTTCCATCGGTGTACGCCGCACCAGCGCTTCAATGCGCTGGCGGGCGAGGTAAATATCGTTGAGCTGGAGCGTTGACATGACCGCATCCCGATGAGGTATTGGGCGCAGTCTAAGAGGGCTGGATTGTCACGCTGAATGTACTAGGGCAATTTAGTCGACAAATTTTTCCACGTCTTTTCCCGCTCAAAAATCGTGGATTTGCGGGTACTGGCCAAAAATTTCGCGCATCCCCATCAACGCATCGCGCATTTCCTCGTTACTGCATTCAGCCCCCACGCACACCCGCACCGCCCGTGGTCGCGGCGTACCGCGCACGGTGAACGGATCGGGCGAGGTCACCGCAATATGCTTGTGACGCAGGGCGCGAACCAGGCTGTCGAGTTCCCAATGCGGCGGAATACCGATCCAGGCATTCAGGGCATGGGGATGCTGGCCGAGCAGGTATTCGCCGAGGTATTCGCTGACCATCGCCTGACGCCCACCCAACAGCTTGCGCTGCAGTCCCACCAGCGTGTCGGCGCGGCCATCGCGAATCCAGCGCGCGGCGATTTCCGACACCATGGGCGTGGCCATCCAGCTGTTGACCCGCAAAATGCTTTCGGTGCGCAACGCCAGGCGCTTGGGCATCACCAGATAACCAATGCGCAAACCGGTGAGCACCGATTTGGTCATGCTGGTGCAGTAGAACGACAATTCCGGCAGGTAATGGCTGATCGGCGGCGCTCGGCGCTCATCCAGCAGCGGTCCGTAGACGTCGTCTTCGATGATGTGCACACCGAAGCGCCGGGCAATCTCGGCGATTTCCCGACGACGGTTGTCCGGCATCAGGCTGGTGGTCGGGTTGTTCAGGTTCGGTGTGCAGACCAGTGCGGTGATGCGCTCATTGCTGCACATGTCCTCGAAATGCTCCGGATCAATGCCGTAGCGATCCATTTCCAGGCCTTTGAGGGTGAAGCCCAGCACCTGGGAGTTGCCGATCACGCCATGGTCGGTGATGCCTTCGCAGAGCACCACGTCATCGGGGCCGGCCAGCGAGGCCAGGGCGAGGAAAATCCCATGGGCCGCGCCATTGGTGATCAGGATGTCATCGCGCTCGACGCGCAGGCCTTGTCGCCCGATCCAGTGCATCGCCGCTTCACGGTGCGACTCGAACCCGGCGATGGGACGGAATGCGTGAATCCACGGCTGGTCTTCTTCAGTGCTGAGTTCGCGGCAGGTCTCGCGCCAGAACTGGTCGTGCTCGCGGGTGTGCATGATCCGCGTGATGGAGAAGTCCACCAAAGCGCGTTCGGGACTGTCGAGAATATAGGTGGCGACCCGGTCGCTCATGCGCCGCGAGACGAAGCTGCCACGCCCCACTTCGCAACGCACCAGGCCCTGGCGCTCCAGTTCCTTATAGGCGTTGGTGACCGTCTGCACGCTGATGCCCACGGCATCGGCCACCTGTCGTTGCGGTGGCAGGCGCTGATCGTTGACCAGCACGCCCTGCTCGATGTCATCGGCAATCGCCTGCACCAGGATCTTGTATTTCGACTCGCCGCTGCGGGCGATTTCCAATGCTGCCTTCCACTTGTCCATCGGCGCCGAACCCACGTGTTTGCCAGTGCCGACAGCATCCCGCGAGAAACCATGCAAAGCAATTGTCCTAGTGCAATGCAATGTGGCACAGGGCTTTTGTATGCTCGGTACAAGGTCGATGCACAGACAGGCGAGCCCGCCGCCAACAACAACCAATCGATCTGTACCGGAACTGTGCCCCCGGGCTTCGGCTCAACTGGAAACAGCTCTCGTACGCTTTGCTCTTGTCACACTGCCTCCTACCACAGAGCCGTCACCGACGGGTCCACAAGAAACAGGAGATTTTATCGATGAGCAATTCCATTCCCCGCAGTTCCCATGTCTTGCGTCACCTGTTCGTGGCTTGCGCGATGTTCGGTCTGGCCGCCACCGCCCATGCCGCCACGACGCTGGAAACCGTCACGAAAAACAGCACCATTCGTATCGGCTATGCCAATGAAACCCCATTCGCCTTTACCGAGACTGATGGGCGGGTCACCGGTGAATCGCCGGAAATCGCCAAAGTCATCTTCGGCAAAATGGGCATCAAGCAAGTCGATGGCGTACTGACCGAGTGGGGCTCGCTGATTCCGGGCCTGCGCGCCAGGCGTTTCGATGTGATTGCCGCCGGCATGTACATCACCCCCGAGCGCTGCAAACAGGTCATCTTCACC
Organism: Pseudomonas sp. TNT2022 ID1044; assembly: GCF_028656895.1. Classification (NCBI taxonomy): domain Bacteria; kingdom Pseudomonadati; phylum Pseudomonadota; class Gammaproteobacteria; order Pseudomonadales; family Pseudomonadaceae; genus Pseudomonas; species Pseudomonas sp. TNT2022 ID1044. The sequence goes on from NZ_JAMDHB010000020.1 coordinate 58,748, forward strand.
GATCCGCAATACCAGTTGCCCGACGCCCTCCTGACCGCCAAAGGCAACCCGAAAAACCTGCACAGCTATGAAGACATCGCCAGGAACCCGGACGTAAAACTGGCAATCATGGCCGGCACGGTCAATCTGAAATACGCGCGGGACTCCGGTGTGAAGGACACCCAGATCCTTCAGGTGCCCGACACTACCGCCCAGTTGCAAGCCGTGCGTGCCGGCCGCGCCGATGCCGCCGTGGGCACCCAGCTGACCATGAAAGGCCTGGCGGCCAAGGGTGGAGAAAAGGTCGAAGCGGTCACCGAATTCAAGGATGACCCGTCGCATACCGGTTATGGCGCCCTCGCCTTCCGTCCGGAAGACAAGGACCTGCGGGATGCGGTCAATGCCGAACTGAAAAAGTGGCTGGGCTCTGAAGACCACCTCAAGACGGTGGCCCCGTTTGGCTTCGACAAATCCAACGTGACAAGCAAAACGGCTGCCGAGCTCTGCGCTCAATAGTCGAGACTGGCATGGCGCTATAGCGCGATGCCTGTCCTGCCGACTCCGGATGTTGAACCACGCAGGTGTAAACAATGGGTGAATTACTTCCGCTATTGATTCAAGGCGCCTGGGTCACGCTCCAGGTGACCTTCTTCGGCTCGATCCTGGCAATTGTCGCGGCCATTCTGGCGGCGCTGGGGCGCATGTCGCCGTGGCGCCCGCTGAGCTGGTTCTCGGTTGCCTACATTGAAGTGTTTCGCGGCACGTCGTTGCTGGTGCAGCTGTTCTGGCTGTTTTTCGTGTTGCCGCTGCCACCGTTCAATCTGGCACTGAGCCCCTACAGCGTCGCCATCGTCGGCCTCGGCCTGCACATCGGCGCGTATGGCGCCGAGGTGATGCGCGGTGCAATCAGCTCCGTGGCCAAAGGTCAGTATGAAGCGGCCACGGCGCTGAACTTCAGCAGCTACAAGCGTTTTCGCCGGATCATTCTGCCTCAGGCCTTGCTCGCGGCCATCCCGCCGGGCACCAACCTGCTGATCGAATTGTTGAAAAACACTTCACTGGTGTCGCTGATCACCTTGTCCGATCTGAGCTTCCGCGCCCGGCAACTGGATCAGGCCACGTTCCAGACCCTGGAAATCTTCAGCCTGGCGCTGGTGATGTATTTCATCCTGGCGCAAGCGATCAACCTCGGCATGCGCAGCATTGAACGTCGCCTGGCGCGCGGCCGGATGCGTGGAGGTCTGTCATGACCCTGTTCGACTGGACCTATGCCTGGCAGATCCTCCCCGATTTGCTGCGCGCTTCGCTCAACACCGTGGGCATTACCCTGATCGGTTTCCTGATCGCCATTGTGCTGGGGCTGTTCCTCGCCATCGGCCGGCGCAGCCGCCTGTATTGGCTGTCGTGGCCGATCGCCGGGATGATCGAATTCATCCGCAGCACACCGCTGCTGATCCAGGTGTATTTCCTCTACTACGTGCTGCCCAACTACGGGGTCAGCATGACGGCCATGCAAGTGGGGATCATCGGCATTGGCGTGCACTACGCCTGCTACATCGCCGAGGTTTATCGCGGCGGGCTTGATGCCGTGCCACGTGCGCAATGGGAAGCAGTGACCGCGCTGAACATCGCGCCGTACAGCGCCTACCGCAACATCATCCTGCCCCAGGCCCTGCGGCCGATCTTGCCGCCGCTGGGCAACTACCTGGTGGCAATGCTCAAGGACACGCCGGTGCTGTCGGCCATTACCGTGGTTGAAATCATGCAGCAGGCCAAGAACATCGGCTCCGAAAACTTCCGCTATCTGGAGCCGATCACCATGGTCGGCCTGTTCTTTCTCGCCCTGAGCATCGCCCTGGCTTATCTGGTACGGCGCCTCGAACTGCGCCTGGAGCTACGCTAATGACTTCTCCACTCTCGACCTCCAACGACCTTACCCGGCGCGGCAACCTGATGCCGCTGCATCCGCAAGAGGCCACGACCATGCATCAAACGAAAGCGGTCAAGCCGATTGTCAGCTTCCAGGACGTCACCAAAAGCTATGGCAATTTCACCGTGCTCGACCATTTGAACCTGGACGTCACGCCCGGCGAGAAAGTCGCGATCATCGGCCCCAGCGGCTCGGGGAAATCCACGCTGTTGCGGGTCCTGATGACCCTCGAAGGCATTGATGACGGACTGATCCGCATCGAAGACGACTTGCTGACGCACATGCCCAATCGCAACGGCGTACTGGTGCCGGCCAATGACCGGCACATCCGCCGCGTGCGCGGCAAGATCGGCATGGTGTTCCAGAGTTTCAACCTGTTCCCGCACATGACGGCGTTGCAGAACGTCATCGAAGCGCCGGTGCAGGTACTGGGCATGAAAGTCGCCGAAGCACGGGAACGCGCGGCGGATCTGCTGGAATTGGTGGGGCTGGGCAGCAAGCTGGGGCATTACCCTTCGCAGTTATCCGGTGGGCAACAACAACGGGTGGCGATTGCCCGCGCCTTGGCCATGCGGCCCAAGGTCATGCTGTTTGACGAAGTGACGTCGGCGCTCGACCCGGAATTGTGCGGCGAAGTGCTCAACGTGATCCGCAAGCTCGGCGCCGAACATAACCTGACCATGCTGATGGTCACCCACCAGATGGGTTTCGCCCGGGAGTTCGCCGATCGCGTGTGCTTCTTTTACAAGGGCCAGATCCACGAGCAAGGCACCCCGGCGCAGATCTTCGAACATCCGCAGCAGGAACGGACGTGTGCGTTTCTCAGTGCGGTGAAAGAAGCCAACTAAAAAGCAACACATACAAATGTGGGAGCCAGCCTGCTCGCGATGGCGGTGTATCAGTCAGCATTAACGCTATCTGACACACCGCCATCGCGAGCAAGCTCGCTCCCACAGGTTTTTTCTTACGGGTGTTATGGGTACTGCTGAACAGTGCCTGGCTGTTGCTGACCACCGTACTGCTGACCCGGAATCGCCTTGAGGTTGACCTCTACACGACGGTTCTGCGCACGGCCATTGACGTCGGCGTTGCTGGCAACCGGGTTATCCGGGCCGGCGCCACGGGCGCTCAGGTTGGCACCGCTGACGCCTTGCGAGGTCAGGTAAGTCGCCACGCTCTGGGCACGACGCTGGGACAGGTCCATGTTGTGCTGACGGCTGCCGGTGCTGTCGGTGTAACCGACGATTTCGATCTGGTTCTGGTTGAACTCTTTCAGCGAGCCGGCCAGGTTGTTCAGCGGCTGGTAGAAGCTCGGCGCGATGTTCGCCGAATCGGTCGCGAAAGTGATGTTACCCGGCATGATCAATTTGATCTGATCGCCCTGGCGCTGCACTTCGACACCGGTGTTGGCCATGCTGGCCCGCAGTTTTTTCTCTTGCTGGTCGGCGTAGTAGCCGTAACCGGCGGCGGAAGCACCCACCACGGCGGCGCCGATCAGCGCGCCCTTGCCACGGTTGTTGTGGTCAATGGCGGCACCCGCCAAGGCGCCGGCCAGCGCACCGAGGCCACCATACTTCGCGGTTTTACTCATGCCAGTGGAGCCGCTATCGGCCTGACCCTGGTTGTCGTAAGGGTTGGGTGATGCGCAACCGGACAACAGCGCCACGGCAGTAGCAACAATAATCAAACGACGGGTGGTGAACATGAAGAGCTCCTACTTTTTTACATTCTGTGGTGCAACGGACTTAAGCATCGAACCTTTGCGGGCGTTGGATCGTTTGTGCCGATAAAAATTCCGCTGGTTACAAATCAGGCCCGAACAAACGGATTCTCACGCATTTCATCGCCGAGGCGGGTATCCGGACCGTGCCCGGCCACCACCGTCGCTTCTTCGTCGAGGGTATACAAACGCTGCTTGATGGAACGCACGATAGTCGCCTGATCGCCACCCCACAAATCCGTTCGCCCTACCCCACGCTTGAACAGCGTGTCACCGGCGATCAGCAGCTTGGCGTCGGCAAACCAGAAGCTCATCGACCCCGGTGTGTGACCCGGCGTGTGCAGCGCTACGCCACAGCCGCAAGCCAACTCTTCATCATCAGCCAACCAGCGATCCGGCGACGGCACTGGCGTGTAGGGAACGCCGAACATCTGGCATTGCATCTCCAGATTGTCCCAGAGGAATTGATCTTCCTTGTGCAGGTGCAAGGTCGCGCCGGTTTTCTCCTTCAACTGCCCGGAAGCGAGGAAATGATCGAGGTGCGCATGGGTGTGAATGATGCTGACCACTTTCAGGCCCAAGGCATCGAGGCGAGCCAGGATCAACTCATGATTGCCACCCGGATCGACGACGATGGCCTTTTTCGTCACTGGATCGCCGATGATAATCCGAATGTAGCCATATTGACCCCAATATCCGAATGTACAATGATATGGACATTTCAAACTGGCACGGATGGGCGCTCATGTCGCGCAACCAGATCAAGAGTAAGACCGGGCAAGATCGCTATAATTCCAAGGCACGGCGCATACTTATTCCCCAATTTCGCCTATTAAAAGTTCAATTCCTCGAACCTCACGACGAAGCTAAGCTAGGTGACCTGCGTCTCCCAGATTATATATTTGCAGAGGGCACTGACGGATATTATCCAAGTTTTCCGGTAATCATCCAAGGTAATGGCGAGCCTTGGGAAATCGGTAACCTCTACCTAACTACCAAGCTACAACGCGAAAGTAGTTATGAATCTAGAACCTTTAGAGGTATTGCAGACCATCTTCTCGATTATCTGCGTTTCCTTGAAGATGAAGGCCTAAATTACCTTTACCTTCCTAGTAATAATCGACTAAGGGCCACCTTCCGATACAAGAAGCGCTTAATTGAATTACGCGATGACAGCAAAATCTCAGCAAGCACGGCGAGCACTAGGATCAATGCGATAGTTAATTTCTACCGTGGAATATTAAGTTGGGGACTGATTAGAGAAGGCGAGCTTGAAAACATCCCGTTTGAGGAAATCGTTAAGAACATTAGCATAATTTCGGAGATTGGAACAGAAAACAAATTAAAGATTAAGTCACACAGTCTAGCTATCAAAGTATCTGGAAAGCCTCTTCAGTCTGAGTATATAAATGATGGAGGATCACTCCGCCCGCTTACTGTTAATGAGCAAGAATGCATTTTGAAAGCGCTGCTAAGCTCATCACGCGAATATCAGCTAATGTTCTATTTTTCGCTATTCACAGGCGCTCGCATACAGACTGTTGGAACCCTGCGCATAAAGCACCTTCACGGCAAGCTAGACGGAAATGGGTATCTACGACTTCCAATCGGCAATGGAACATCTATTGACACGAAGCGCGGCAGGCAAATGATGTTGCTTGTCCCGGGCTGGCTCGTAAGGGACATGTTAATATATACTCGCAGTCCGGAAGCAATAAAACGGCGCACACGTTCATTTTACAGCGACACCGAAGATAATTATTTATTCCTAAGCAAGAACGGCGTTCCGTATTACACCAGCAAAAAGGAACTACTCGATAGGCGCGATGCGAAGATCAGTAGGTATGCGCACTTCAAAGACCGAGTACTGAATTATTCAATTCAAGATGGTGCAGCCTTACGCCAACATATCCGCGACATACTATTTCCGCGCATCTACATCGACAATCCTGACTTTCAAAATTTTACTTTCCATGATCTGCGCGCAACGTTTGGCATGAATTTACTGGAAAGTCAGTTACAGCACCTAGGTGACAAAGCTATCACTGCAGCATTGGACTATGTACAGCAACGCATGGGCCACCGAGACAAGACAACGACCCTACAATATCTAAACTATAAGTCTCGTTTGGAGTGGAAGGCATGCATCCAACACGAGTTCGAACAAAAACTATTTACTTACATTAATAGTGCCTCATCTTAAGGTAGAGCTGCATGAAGCAAATTTTTACACGCCGCCCTATCGTAATCATTAACCACAAAGACTCTGACCTTGAGGCTATTCATCCTCAATCGGTTATTATCGCTTGCGATAATATTGCGACTAATGGTAGGCGGTATCTGGACTTCGGCTCATTGTGTTATGTGCGTCGCAAGAGCACTTCTTCCAGAAATAGGCATAGGAGTTATGTCGGCGTAAAGGTTGATCAAACCTCGCTAGATATTAAACGCCTCCCCGCTGCGAGAAAACTTATTGAGGCTGCCAGACTCAAACAAAATTTCGCGTCGACAATTGGATTATTTTCAACAACAAGACCATTCTTTGACTGGATCGATGATCAGGAAAAGGAATACTCCTTCGACCAGGGGGAATCCATTAAAGAAGCCTATAGTGACTACACTCAAAACCTACTTTATAGAGTGAACATCTCTGGGATCAGAGAAGGAGCTATTAAGCTATCCACGGCATCCAGGCTCCAGACTTCAGCGCGTTTAGTGGTTTCCTTTGCAACCGGGATGCACGATAAAGAGGTGGTGGCGTTAGCTACGTACATCACCCAAATACATGAGCGGGGCCATATCAACTTAAAACAGCCTAGCACGGGCTCCCAAGCTAAGACATTTGCAACGCTGGTAAATTTTGTAGAAGAAGCTCATCGCATATTAGTGAAAGGCAACCAATTTCCGATGTGCCTAGTTTCTCCAGGTTGCGAACCGTACTATCTGCACAACATTCAACAAGGTTCTAAAAAAGTCAAAGAAGCTAAATTCAGCGTTCTTCGCATGCTCGATGTAAGCCCACAATTCCCAACATGGAAAGAAGTAAAAGATCATTACAATCTCACTGGACCGGCTTGGAAAAATTTCCACCTCCACTACAACTATGAACAGCAAAGCAAAAGACAAATAATCAATAACACCAACCTTAGATGCGATTTGAGGTTGCAACTGGCAAATCATTCTATGACTGCCGGAATGTTGGCGTTCATTGCAGCGACCGGCTGCAACTTGAGTATCGCTCAAGATCTCGACATTACTAGCCTGGAAATCGTACCAAGCACACAAGGGCAACGATTTTACGGCACCAAGGCTAGAGCGAACGGAAAAGCCGTTTCCCCTGAGTTTGGTGCGAGATTCACCCCAATATTCAAGAAAATTCTGGAATTGCGGGAATGGATTCTGAATGGTAGAAAAAGTCACCTTGTGTTTCCAATTTCACCAAAAGGAATGGGCACTATTGGTTACATTGGCACTAGTGCGTTTCAAACGTTAAGAACACTACTAAAAAAGGCACACCCTAATACAGTTTGGGTATCACCTATTCATTGGCGAAAGAATGTAAGTTACCAATACCTTAGCAATAGTGGTGGTGATCTTGCCCTAACAGCGGAAAAACTCGGCAACACCGAGATTACCGTGCGGAAAAATTACTCCCGTCCAGCACTTGAAGACTTTGCTGCCCAACTGTCCGGGTTCTTCGAAGCAATGCATTTGGCGGCAGTTGCCCGCACACGTGACGCAAACCTAATTCCAGTGCAAATCACAAAAGAAAAGCGCCCTGAAGCGATTACAAGCGTCGGGAGCTGCGGAAAACGTACCGTGACTGAGCCTAGACGAGCTCAAGGATTCACTGAGTTGGCTCCAGAACCTTCTTGCCGACATCCTGAAACGTGCTTGTTTTGTGATTTCTATGCGGTTCATGCAGATGAAGAAGATATTCGCCGCCTACTGTCGCTGCGCTACCTTATTCAAGCAACACGATCTAAGCATGAGCATGAATATTGGGATATTAAATTTGGATCGACGATACATCGAATTGATGAAGTTATAGCAGCCATAAACGATACGGATATTTCCCTAGGAGATACCATCCGCCGGATACGAAATGAAGTCGACTCCGGACATCTTGATTCATTTTGGGCAATCCACTTCGACACATTGGTTTATGTAGGAACGATCTCATGAATATAATTCCCGATCTAAAAATCAGAGAAGCGAAAGAGATCCAGTTACCAGACAACTACGCTAATCTCTCGTCTTACCTTTCTCCCGATGACAATTTTGTGATATCTCGCGGGTTGGATGGCTCTGTAATTTCTCGTTTCAGGGACGACACTTGGGATGTTCGCATGTACGACGCGAAAAATAAATGTGTTTACAATTTTACATCGTGGTGCTCAGCACCAAGCAGCGCACTGGCGAAAATTATTCAACGGGAGTTGAAGATAGCGCAGCTTGCGCGACTTTATTTGTTTGGAAAGCCGCGAAAGGTTAACTCCGTTAGACTTATGTACCTTCGCAGCCTAGCGAGATTATCGTTTAACAATAATACATCTCTATCCGAACTATTCAACAACATTAAACATCATGCATCGATAATATCAAGCTTCGCCGCGCTGCCATCTGCGACGATGAAGATCATGCTAACCGTAGTTAGAGAACTATTTGATATTCGAGCCAAACATCCGAGCTTCGAAATTGCCCCATCTAACTACCAACTAATTGAACGACTTGAAACAATCTATAACAAGTGCCCAAAGGCTCAAGGGAATGAACCACAACAAACCAAGCTCATCCCATCACGAATATATGGAGAGTTTATTTGCGCTTTCAGCGCCATGCTAGATGCGTTCAACGAGCACGCTACTGGCATTTATTCTTTGTATAAAAAACGGATAACCAATCCACTGTACGCAGCTCCGGATGGGTCGAGACAGGGTAATAAAGAATTTACTTCATGGACTGACGCAGTAAACCAGGAGAACCTTGCATCTTTTCTAAAACACTTATCGATCACGAATTGGACCTTGCTAAACCGATATATTGCGGAAATACAAGCAGCCGCCAAATATTGGATTCATTTGTTTTCTGGCATGCGTGACAATGAGGCAAATTTTTTACCTGCCGACACCTACACATCTATCGAGGCAGGTGATGTGACCTTTAAAATATTACGAGGCTACACATCAAAAATTGCGGCGCAGAACCACACTGCAACCTTCTGGATTACTCATAGTATTGTAGAAAAAGGTATCAACGCAGCTTGCACAGTCGGTAGCCTAACCGCATTAAAATGTGGGTGGAACGATGTAAATAAAAGTCAGTTCCCACTTTTCCCCGGGAAAATTGCCAGGAAAAGAAGTAGCGGCTCTGCCAACAAAAACACTTGGCACTTCGTGGGAGCTCCAGTGGCAGGAAGTATTCCGGAGTCCACACAAAGTAAACTGATCTCGAGTATCCCTGCCTTATTTGTGCGGGAGGAAGATATTTGCGAACTAGAAAGATTCGACGGATTCCGCAACTGGCGTGATGAGCCTACCATTCAAATTGGCAAGCCATGGCCAATAACAAGCCACCAATGCCGTCGCTCACTTGCTGTTTACGGCGCTCGCTCAGGCCTACTTACTCTCGGAGCAAGTGCACTGCAATTTAAGCAATTAACAGAAGCAATGGCCTCTTATTATCGAAAGGGCAGCGCTTTCGCTGTAAACTTCCTCCAGACAGATGAGGCTAAAAACTGGATGGATGAATTAGAGCACGAGCGAAGAATAGCTCAATTCATTCAGTACGAGACAGATGTAATCAACACCACTAATCGCCTGTGGGGCGGTGAGGGAACTCGTATCCAAGTGGCGCGGGATAAAGGCCTGCCTTTGATCATAACTACAGACCGCTCATTGACAGAAAAAAAATTCCTAAAGGGGGAAATGGCCTACAAGCCTGGCCCGATTGGTGGATGTTCTAATCTTGATCATTGCGATAAAATTACATTCACTAGCATCTTTGCGTGTATCGATTGCGACAAGTCCATTTTCGATGATGAGCGCAGTTTAAAGAATATTAAACGTGGCATTAATAACTTGAAGCGAGAGCAAGCCTTTTTCGTTCCGGAGAACCCGCTGTACAAGCAACTCGAATCTGAAATCAATGCCCTATTCGAAAAACTCGAAAAGCGTGGGTTGCGTGAAAAGATGGAGGCAATGGAATGAGTGCTGTCGAAGATTACTGCGCCGCCCTACAGCGGCTGATCGAGGAAAAGACGCTCAGTGTTCCCAAGGGATCAGCGATCAATAAGGATACGGTCGCTTTGGAAGCAGGCCGAAAGCGCGGCTCGATCAAAAAAAGCCGTGGGGAACATGCACAACTTATTGCCAAGATAGAATCCGCCGCTGCTGCTCAGCTTGAACAAGCAAAGCTGTCCCCTTCTCAGGAATTCGAGAAGCAGAAAGCGCTTAAAAAGGCTGCTCAAGTTAAACTTAAAAGTCTTAAAGAAGATTACGAGTTAGCACTCACCAAGATAGTCTCACTGGTGCACGAGAACCATATGCTAAAGGAGCATATCAAAGGCCTTACCGATGAATTGCGCCGGGACAATCAGATCGTCAGAATGGCTGAGACAAGCAGACGGTTGTGAACAACTTGCTTAAGAAATCTACTCATATTTTCACTGATGGAGTCCGGGTCCGCGGCTCCGGTGCCTTAAGAAAATGTTGATAGCTCGCTACCAGAGATGGCTTTATGATTGCTATTAACCATTAAAATAGAGTCTTCGAAATGAATCCCTTTGCTGACATGGAAAACGATAGTGTGATTGTTGAGCGGGACGGCACGGAGATCGCTCGATACAAGTGCGCCTTTGTTGAACCGAAGCTGACAATCATGGGCGATAATGTGAATATTGCGGAGGGCGACAAGCTGTATCAGCTGCTTCCTAACGGAAGTAGGGTGGAGTACGACGTAGAAGACGTCTCCTACCGAAGCGGACTTGATGACATGTGCGGTTGCTTTTTCGTACAACTTGAAAAGGTGCGAGCGAAACCCCGGAAATCCGCTACCTCAACAACAAATCACATCACCATACATGGGTCAACAGGGATTCAGATTGGCGACCATTGTTGCCGCTGACCGAAAACT